>SIBE01000130.1 GCA_009695265.1 Pedosphaera sp.
CTCATTTAACACCGAGGGTTGCTCGTGCGTTGGCAGGCAAAGTAGTTCTGACATGCCGCCAGTAAAAGAAAGCGCAGGGAAATTGTACAGATCCTTCGCATTCTCTTCATATCCTCATTGATCCACTTGGGTTTCTTGAATCCGCGCTGCGTGCCAAGACATCCAATATTACCGAATCTTGTGGAATCATTCTGCAATACTTCAGCGGGGTTGGTGGGACGAAGGATCAGCCCCAACGAGATCTGGCGGGCGGGGAGTAAGAACTGATCTCGCTCGTTCGATACCGAGCGAAATGATTGAATTTTAGAGCCCGCTGAGCGGCGTCGCCGCTAGTTTTCACGACTTCCAAAGTTGTTTTTGAAGTTTCAACGCTATGCACCACCGAGACAACGACGTAACGCATCCCGCCGTAATCGACGTGCTCGCCCACCTTGGGGACTAGGTTCAAATTGACTACAGTTTCCGGGCCTTCAGGCAATCTCACATATACTTTCATAGAGCATCTTTACGTCGAATGATCGGGACTAGGGCGAACGCGGCGATTTTCGGTCGCCTTTGTCCGAAGCACCTGCTTTCAGGGCAAGGAGTATCTTGGCCATCTGATGCGCGACGATGAGCAACCCGCCCATCAAGACCAGACCCACGCCAGCCATGACACCGTTCTGTTTCAAAATCATCAGATCCTGTCTGATCTCTTTGCCCTCAGTGGAAGCCCCGGAAAAAGCCAAGCAATAGATCGTCATAATGGCACCGCAAACTATGCAGATTCCACTGGACACGGAAAAATCGACGGAGATCTTCTTCAGCGCATTCCGCTTGACCGGTCTCGCCTCTTCATGAACAGGAGCCCGTTGTTCTCGCGGATAAATCATCGACGGCACATATTCGTCCGCGACCAAGGGTGTTGGGTTCTTTGGCCTGATTGGCACCGAGGGAATCGGCTCCAAAGGGGCACTTTTAGGAGCGAGCGACTTCGGCGCGGAGATTTTTAAGGTCAACTCTGAGAGAGGCTGCCACTTGTCCATCTCCTCGAATCTGGCGAAAGGTGTTTGCGAGCTAATCTTGCGCGCAGCCCAAAGATCGTAGATTTGCCCAATGGTAAACGGCCCATCGACCTGCCCGTTCACCCTGAGATAGTAAATTCCGTCGTTCATTCGGCGTCTCCGAAGGCTCCTTCAGACCGGCACAGTAACGCTCTTACTTCGCGTCGGACTCCATGATAAGGGATTGGGCTCCGAATCACTTGGCTTGGCGTTAGGAGCTTCAGGGTTTTCATAGAAGGCAAGATGGCTTGTACTCCGTTTTTCAACTTTCGCAAGTTCAAACCTCTGTCAGTTCAACTCGAAGGCGGTGATCGCGTCGGATGGCTCGTTCCGGGCTGTCAACCGGGAAGGCGGGCTGGTGTGGGTGATTCCCTGCAGGAGCAGCGCACACTGGCGCTCGTAGAAATCCCTGGCAGCGCAGGCGTGCCACTGCGCGGTCGTGCGGCTGATCTCGGGCGTGACGAAGGGATTGCCATCACGATCGCCGCCCACCCAACTCGCGAAGGTGAGGAAGTGCCGCCGCCGTTTCACCGTCGGGTACTGCGCTGCCAGTTCGGCATCGAACGCGGCGTAGAAATTCGCCGCCGTGTCGAAGATCGTGCGCTCGAAATAGAAGACCGCGTTTTCCACTTCCTGGAACGGCCCCACGCGGCGCTCGCGGACCTCCTCGGTGTGCCAGAGCGCTTCGAGCGCTTCGTCCGGATCATCAAAGCGCTCAGCGACGCGCCAGATCTGGGCGAGGACCGCGCGACGTTTGGCCTCGGTGGGATGAGCGGTAAAGACCGGCTGAATTTCCAGCTCGTCGAGGCAGTGCTGAAGATTCTCGGCGTGCACACCGGCTTCCTTAAGTTCCTGGAAGAGGTGCCGGAGCGACATAGCCGGCACTCCTTCCGCCTGCAGGTGCCGCACGCGGGCGCGTTCCTCGCAAAGATTCGTCAGTTGGAAGAACAGGCTGAACGCGTGGGCAATCTGGTAGGCCTCAGCCACGCTGAGGTGGTTGATGAGCGTGCGCTTGGCTTGCAAGCTGACGCGATCGCCATGATGGCGGGTTGTCGCGGAGAGCCGGCGGATCTGATCCAGGCGATGAAAGACCAGGTCCCCAGCCTGCTCGCGGATGATCGCATCCAAGTGCCCGGTCAGGTGCTCGATCTCTTGGTTGATGGAATCGCGCGTTAGCGCGGAATTATAGGCGCGCTTGCCTGCAAAGCAACAGCATCGAGTTGAGCCCGAACCTCGGTCGCGTGCGGAGAGATTTTGAAAATAACCCATTGTCACTTGCCTGCCGATTGAGTTCGTATAGCTTAATTGAAGTTACAAACAGTCCCCCAAGAAGGTGGTCGGGGCTGCGTGAATATGAAGATACTATGAAAATGAATTTACAGGCCCAAGAGCTTCCATCGCTCATTCTACCTTTTTTTCTAGCGGCAGTCCTGGCGCTGTCCACGATCGGTTGTGGCCGGAGTGAACGTATCGACGCCGGCGTCGCCTCCGCTCAAGAACTCGAAAAACTTCGCGAGGAAAACAAAGAAGTTCAGAAGTTTCGGAATGAAAACCAAGAGCTGCCGCGGCTTCGAAAAGAAAATGAGGAAGCCCAAAGACTTCGTGTTCAACTTCAGGAATTGGCGCGATTGCGCAAGGAAAACGACGACCTCCGAAGCCAGATCGCCCAATTTCAACAGACGAATCGGCAAGCCCAGCCATCCAAACTCAGACCGACTCAGCCCTAGGCTGGATATTTCACGATCAAGCCGGGGCGAGCAGTATTTGGTCCGACCCCCGTGCTTTTTATCGTGAGAATTACTGGAAAAGAGGAGTTGAAGTCGCGGGCGCGAAACCTAAGATGCAGGTTGTCAATTTGGTCTGATATCAGTCAACTCAACGCCATATCGTTATGAAGACTATGAAATTCAATCGTTGCCAGGGATCCCGAGCAATCGGGTTTACATTAATTGAACTGCTCGTGGTGATTGCCATTATCGCGATCTTAGCGGGAATGCTGCTGCCAGCCTTGGCCAAGGCCAAGACTAAGGCACAAGGTATCGCCTGCATGAGCAACAACAAACAGCTTGTGCTCGCTTGGCACCTGTATGCGGGTGACTTTGAGGAACGTGTGGCGAACAATTTTACCATTCCCGACACGCTGGATGCCATCAACACAAAGAAGTTTAATAACTGGGTCAACAATGTCATGACTTGGAGCACGTCAGGAATTGAGGGGCAAAGCGTCACCAACGTTGAGTGGGTGAAGAATGGGGTGCTCGCCCCTTACACGACGGCGGCGCTCGGTATCTACAAGTGTCCCGCGGATAACTTTCTAAGCCCGGAACAAAAGAATAAGGGTTGGAAGCAGCGTTTGCGCAGCAACTCCATGAATGCGATGTTTGGACGCTCCGATAACCTCGCGACCTCAGCGCGAGGGGCGAGTTGGGCTTTTGGGGGTGCTTACCGACAATTCCTCAAGACAGGCGATGTTGTCGAACCGTCAAAGACGTGGCTGACGCTCGACGAGCACCCCGATACGGCTAACGACGCTTTTTTTATTACCGATCCAGCCGTGAATAACTGGCAAGACATTCCTGGCTCATATCACAACGGGGCTTGCGGATTCTCGTTTGCCGATGGACATGCAGAGGTGAAAAAGTGGCTTAGTGCGGCATCCAGGTACCCCGTGAAATTCACGGGAGCTGCCAGCAAACCTTTCGATGCGGCGGGGAAAGCGGATATGCAGTGGTACAAGGAGAGAATTCAATTGATTCCCTTTCGGTAAGCAATCACGCGCGTCACTTCTCAAGTCTATTTTTGCGCAGCCCACGCACGGAGTGATAGCGGTTCACTGCTGGATCACGAAGCACTGCAGTCTCTCCATCTGGCCACCGGATCTCCACGCTGTCCACCTGACTGTTTGTTCCCAAACCGAAGTGGACGGTATTCGCGTGCTGTGATCGGTAGGAATCTCCGGTCACAATTTGCCGAACATTAATGTGGTCGCCGTATCGAATCGTCAACCGCGTGCCGACCGGGGACCTTCCGTCGCCTTCCTCGCGGAGACGGAAGCCGATCCAGTTGCCGGAGCCGTTCAATGTGTTTTTGTAAACGCGCAATGTTTGCTTCCCTTCTGGCCACGCCTCGAAACTCGTGACGAGCAGATCGATCCGTCCGTCCCCGTCGAGATCATCGGAAACGACGTTCCGCGAATCCTGCTCCATTCCGACGCCCAAAAGGTGGCCGATCTCGATAAAAGACGCGCCACGTTGGTTCAGGTAAAGGCGGTTCTTCTCGTAGCCACCGTAAGATTGTCCGCGTCCACGCGTTCGGCTGAATTTAGCCTGAAAGTAAAGGTACGCCGCCGAGTCCTCATTCGATGTGCCCACGTAGGCGTCGTGAAGCCAGTACTCGGCTTCGTAGTCATGGACTGACTGTCTGCTCTCGAGGCCATTGCCGATGTAAACATCGGGGAAGCCGTCGTTATCGAAATCAAACGCAGTGCATCCCCAAGCCCACCCGGACCGTGAAATGGAATCGCTGAAAGTCGTTGACTCGAACCCCCCGTTCGAGCGCCCCAGGTACAACCGATTGCCGCGAGTCATGCGCGACCGCATTGCATGATCCTCGGTCACGTCAGAACGCCAGAGATCGAGATGTTCCAATCGGTTCACCGTTGGCGAGGTCATTCCAATCATCAGCAAGTCAAGCCGGCCGTCGGCGTTGAAATCGGCCAGGGCGTGTCCCATGCCGAAACCGTGCGGCTCGGAAATCCACTTGCGAGTCACATCATTGAAATGGCCCCGTCCGTCATTCTGGTAAATATCAACACCCGCGAAATCACTCACGACCACGAGGTCGATGTTACCGTCACCATCAAGATCCACCCACGAACTGCTGTACGAACGACGCCCCCGCTTTCGCCCCAAGCCGGCGGCGTCAGTCGCATCGGTGAAATTTCCCCGACCATCATTCAGCAGCAGGTATGCCGGATGCCCGTCATTGGCGTCGTAATATGGCGTTGGCATCGCTCCGTCTTTGTATGGAACCTTGTATTGGCCGAGAAAAAGATCGAGGTCGCCATCGTGGTCAATATCGCCGCAGGTCAACACCATCGGATATCGCAAATCCGCCGTTGCTGGCCACACCATCTTTTCGGGTTCGACGAACGTCCCTTTCTTCGAACCCCGGAATAGGATCAATCCTTCGTGCCTCAGGCAGAGAAAATCTGCCGAGCCATCGCCATCAAAGTCCGCGATCAGCGCGGTGGAGATCAGCCCGGGGGAGTGCTGACACAACGGCTCAGGTTCGTAGTGATCTGGGCTGTGGCGGCGAAAGACCAGATTTTTTCCAGCGAGAATAATCTCCGACAGGCCATCCCCATCGAGATCGTAGAGAATGAGTGGATCTATCGAGTAGGAGTTCTCCGGCGGCGCGATCTGTTCCAGCAGAATGGAGCGGAACCCGGGATCAGCCCGGCGCGTCATAAGAGTGAGATGGCGCGCGTCGATCCTTTTCACTGGTGTTGGCTCATCGCTAGAAACCTTAGCCGCCCAGTCCACCAGGAGATCACCCTCCAGCACGGCCCTTTCTGAGCTGATGGAGTTTGTCAAATGGCCAGAAAAATAGAAACGGCTTTGTCGGGGCTTTCCAGCTTTGTCGGTGTCGAAAGCGTTGTGACGAAACTCAGCTTGCGCGAGCTTCCATCCGTCCCGTTCGATCTTCTCGATAAAGCGGTGCCACTCTTCCGGTGAAAGCGCGACACCAGGTGCGGAGGGCTCTCTCAGCTCAATTCCGTGGGGCAGACTTTGCGGCGGATTCCATTTGGGCGACACGATCTCAGCAACCGGAAAGGAAGCGATAACGCTGAGTTTATTCGACGCGGTGTTGAGCGAATCCCAAAGCCCTTCAAAAGTCCGGCCGCATTCCTGAGCGAGGATTTCCTTGGCCCAAACGGTTTCTGAAGCCTTCTGTTCGTTGGCTTCGATTTGCGCCACTTGCGCTGCGAGTTCCGGGCTGATCCTGCCGCCAGAGGGTGTGGAATCGATGGAGCTGCGAGTTACGTCTCGGCTACGGGTCAGCCAAAGTCCCAAGCCGACGGACACGGCGGTAAAGAGGCTGACAGATATTAATGTTTTCGAAAAAGCGGTCACAGAAAGCGATGGTTGATCATGCCGGAGATTGTCTGCGAAACCAGCCAAACGTCTTGATAGAATCGAGTCCTCTGTCAGTCAAAAGCGTTGTGGTCTGCGCGGAGATGACGGGCGATCTGCGAATGAGGAGAGCCGAGGCCAGCAAGCAACTGACGAATGGTTTGCGTGCGGCCCGGCAAAATAAAATCAGGCGCGATTTCGTTGAGTGGTTCCAAAACAAAACGACGCAAATGGGCACGCGGATGCGGGAGGGCGAGTTCTTT
Organism: Pedosphaera sp.; assembly: GCA_009695265.1. Taxonomy (GTDB): domain Bacteria; phylum Verrucomicrobiota; class Verrucomicrobiia; order Limisphaerales; family SIBE01; genus SIBE01. The sequence continues at coordinate 6,442 of SIBE01000130.1, forward strand.
TGTCGAGCAGGCTGTTGTGCCGAAGGCGATCAGATCCAAATCGAGCGGGCGCGGTTCGTTCAGCACGAGTTTGCGCTTTCGTCCAAATTCGCTCTCCAGAGCTTGCAGCTTCCCGAGCAATGAGTGTGGTGTTTCGTCGGCCAGCGGAGTCAAAGCAACAGCTGCATTGATGAAAGGAGGCGAGCCGGGCGGACAATCAACCGGGGTGCTGTGCCAGAGGGCAGACGTCAACAGAGGTCCGGCGCTCAATTGCCGCAATCTCGCCATTGCGTCGCAGATAATTCGACTCGAATTACCGAGGTTCGAACCGAGGGCGATTAAGGCCATATTCTGCACTGCGGATTGCACCATGAAAGTTGCCTCGATTGTCAGGCACGAACAGCTCTCGTGAAAAGAACCGCGAAGCAGATGAGGCTACTTTAGCCCGAGAACATCCTGCATGTTATAAATCCCTGGTTGCTGCTTCGCCACCCACCCCGCCGCGCGCAATGCTCCGTTCGCGAACGTCTCTCGGCTCGCGGCTTTGTGGGTCAACTCCAAGCGTTCACCATTTGCGGCGAAGATCACAGTATGATCGCCGACCACATCTCCCCCGCGCAGAGCGTGCATCCCGATTTCAGCCGAGGTCCGCTCGCCGACGATTCCGGCGCGCCCATGCCGAGCGACATCGCGGAGTTGTTGTCCGCGCACTTCGGCCAATATCTCTCCCAACGTCGTCGCCGTGCCGCTCGGAGCATCTATCTTGAGCCTATGATGCATCTCGACCACTTCCAGGTCGAAGCTCGGACCGAGGATTTCGGCCGCCTTCCGCGTCAGCCAAAAGAGCGTGTTCACTCCGGTGGAATAATTCGAAGCCCAAACCATCGGAATTTGAGATTTAAAATTCGAGATGCGAGATTTTTCGTCCTTGTCGTGTCCGGTGGTGCCGATCACTAGAGCTTTCTTCCGCTCCGCGCAAAGCGCCACGACGGAACCGGTGGCATCGTGCGAACTAAAGTCGATGATCACATCTCCCTGATCAATCACAGAACTGAGTTCGTCACCGAGATCGATCCGACCGACAACTTCCAACTCAGGATTCCGGGCAGCACAGGCGATTAGCGTCTGGCCCATCCGGCCTTTGGAACCAGTGATGATGATTTTGGTCATGAGGTAATGGCTCGTTGGTGGTCGAGGAAAATGAGTTCAGCGCTGAGAAATCACGAGACTTCAATGTTAGGCTTTTGACTCACCGGATTTCTTGAGCACGCCACATTTTTGCAGCGTCGCCTTGAGAATCCCTCGATTCTTTCGGGAAATAGGCACTACGGGCAGACGGAATTCCTCTTCAATCAACCCCATCATGGCTAAGGCTGACTTGACTGGACCGGGGTTCGTTTCGATAAACAAATCTTTGAAGAGAGGATAGAACTGAGCGTGCAGCTTGAGTGCCAGCTCGCCTTTCCCCTTCGCAAAGGCTTTGACCATGAGCGAAACTTCCTTGGGGATCACATTGGAAGCAACGCTGATGACTCCTTGAGCACCGACCGCCATGAAAGGGAGCGTGAGCGAGTCATCGCCGCACAGGATCGTAAAGTTCTTCCCGAGAACCGCGCGCAATTGGCTCACTCGATCCGCATTGCCGCTGGCCTCCTTAATCCCAACCACATTCGATCTGTCGCGAGCCAGTCGATTCACTGTTTCAACACCGATTTCAACCCCACAGCGGCTCGGAACACTGTAAAGAATGATCGGCAGGAGCGTCCCTCTGGCAATGGTCCGAAAATGTTGGAACAAACCTTCCTGAGTCGGCCTATTATAGTAGGGCGCTACCTGAAGCGAACCATCCGCTCCGACTTCCTCCGCAGCTTTGGTGAGGTAAACCGCTTCGCTGGTCGAGTTGCCGCCGGTGCCAGCCAACACCTTGAGCTTGCCACCCGCAAACTTCACCGACAGTTCGATCACGCGGATATGCTCCTCGAAACTCAGCGTCGGCGATTCACCGGTGGTGCCGACAGGGACGATTCCGTCCACGCCGCCCTCGATTTGAGTTTTGACGAGCCTCTCCAAGGCCATTTCATCCACTTCCCCCTTTTTGAATGGAGTGACGATCGCTGTGTAAGTTCCGGTAAACATACGCAAATTCGGGATAACTTCAGGGAAACTGCTTGATTTGGCCAGCCTGATTTTCGGCTCCAGTTCGGTGGCAATTAGGTCGGAATGATTGTTTCGAAGATTTCGTTTGAGACCACGCCATCTGATACCTTGGTAACAGGACCAGTCATCAAGATGGAGAAGCCTTCGCCAATCTCGATTGAGATTTCTCCTCCGGGCATGTGGACTGAGATCGATCGATCGCACAATCCCAACCGATGAGCCACCGCTGCGGCCGCGCTGCTGCTGCTGCCGGAAGCGAGCGTGTAACCCGCTCCGCGCTCCCAGATTTCAATCTGGATATTATGACGATCCAAAACTTTCATGAACTGCACGTTCGTGCGCCTCGGAAAAGCAGGATGCACTTCGAGAAAAGGTCCGTATTGCTTGGCGAGGCCTGGGCTGATCTCGGGCAAGGCAATGACACAGTGCGGATTCCCAATGGTCGCAGCGCAGAAGGTGAAGGTCTTTCCGTCAGCCACAATTTGTTCGTTAATCACGTCCCTGCTCGATCCAGCCACAGGAATGTTCTCGCTCTGAAAGCTCACCTGCCCCATCTCGACGCGCACCATTTTGCCGCCTTCCTGAACGACCGATTTCACGATCCCGCCAAGGGTTTGGATCGAAAATTCATTACATCCCACCACGCGCTTGTCCCACAGATACCTCGAGAAAATTCGGAGTCCATTCCCACTTTTTTCAGCTTCGCTACCGTCTGGATTAAAAATGCGCAACGAAAACTGCGCCTGATTCGAGGGAAATGGGCCAAACAAGATGCCATCCGAACCAACTCCAAAATTGCGATGACAGATGACTTTGATCCGCTCCGGGGTCAGTTCCGAAGGCGAGTCCTTCGGATCCACGACAAGATAATCGTTGCCCAAAGCGTGATATTTACAATAGTTCATCGGAGTGGAACGCTATCGTTGAACATTCAAAGTTCAAAGTTCAAAGTTCACTAATAAGAGCTTTACAGACGGCCATTCAATTCGCAAAGTATGCGGCGTGTCAGGAATTATATCCCGTGGCATTCCTTTGCAGGAGAAGCCATTAGAGCAAAACCTAGAGTCCCGTCCTCCGTTTGACTTAGAATCCATTATCGAGCGGTCTCAGTCCTATTTGCTGGGTGCGCAAAAGCCCGAGGGGTATTGGGTTGGCGAGCTGATGGTGGATTCCACGATCGTTTCGGATACTGTTGCCTATCATCATTGGAACGGAAAGGTGGACGCCGCTTGGCAACGCAAGGCCGTCAATCACATCTTTTCCATGCAACTTCCCGATGGCGGCTGGAACATCTATTATGGGGGTCCGGCGGAAGTAAACGCTACGATTAAGGCTTACTTGGCGTTGAAACTCGCCGGAGTGCCGGTGACCGATCCCAGAATGTTGCACGCCCGCGAAATTGCCATGAGCCTCGGCGGCGTCGCGCGAATGAACACGTTCTCGAAACTTTACCTCGCGTTGCTCGGATTGTTCCCCTGGCGCCACGTCCCGACCCTTCCGTGCGAGGTGATTCTCATCGGCAAATGGTTTCATGTGAATTTCTACGAAATGAGTTCCTGGACCCGGTCGATGCTCATCCCGCTGGCCATTATCAATCACTTCAAGCCGACGCGTCAGCAGAAGGTGTCACTTGATGAACTTTATCCCGAAGGTTATCACGAGCGGGATCTGAGCCTGGCCCGTGATCCACAATTTTTCACCTGGCGGAATTTTTTCATCCGACTGGATAAGCTGCACAAGTTCGCCGAGTGGTTCGCGAATCATAACATTCATCCGTTCCGGAAAAGAGCGCTGAAGAAAGCCGAAGAATGGATGCTGGAGCGGCTCGAAGGGACTGACGGTCTCGCGGCGATTTTCCCCGCGATGCTCAACGCGTTGATCGCCCTCAAGGCTCTGGGTTATCCCGACGATCATTTTCAAGTGCGACGCGCGGCAGAACAATTGAAAAAGCTCGAGCATGAATCCGAGGATGGCGTCCGGATTGAACCGTGCTTTTCGCCTGTGTGGGATACCGCAATCGTCGCGATTGCTCTACGAGAATCCGGCGTTTCGAGCGACCATCCGCAGATGAAACAAGCCTGCGAATGGCTTATCAGCAAAGAAATTCGGTTCCGCGGAGATTGGCAGAATAAGAATCCAGTGGATGTGGAACCAAGCGGATGGGTCTTTGAATACGAAAACAAATGGAACCCGGATGTCGATGACGCGGCGATGGTGTTGCTGGCGCTTAGGAAGATTCCTACCGACAATCCGCGGCGGCGCGACGAGTGTTTTAAGCGTGGCCTGAAGTGGATGATGACATTTCAGTGCAAGGACGGAGGCTGGGGCGCATTTGACAAAGACTGCACGAAGAACATTTTGGAAAAGGTTCCGTTCGCCGACCACAACGCGATGCTCGATCCAGAGTGCGCTGACATCACGGCTCGCATCGTGGAGTTGCTCGGCTACGAAAACTTTCCTCTGGATCATCCTCAGATTGAGAAAGCGCTCGATTTTCTTCGCAGTCACCAGGAGGAAGACGGCTCCTGGTACGGGCGATGGGGAGTTAATTACATCTACGGGACCTGGCAGGTTTTGCGCGGAGTTCACGCCTTGGGATTGATGATGAACCAGCCGTGGCTGCTCAAAGCGCGCGACTGGCTCGAGAGTGTCCAACACGAAGACGGCGGCTGGGGTGAGCGTTGCAACACTTATGACGACCCGGTTTTCAAGGGCCAAGGCCCAAGCACTGCGTCACAGACAGCTTGGGCAATCATGGGAATATGCACGTCCGACGACCCCAACCGAGCCAGCTTGGTTCGCGGTGTCGATTATCTGATTCGCACCCAGAACCTCGATGGTTCCTGGACCGAGCTTGAAACCACCGGCACAGGATTTCCGCGGGTCTTTTACCTCAAGTACGACATGTATAGGAATAGTTGGCCGTTGCTCGCGCTGGCCACTTACAAAAACCTCCTGACGCAAACCAAAGCCAAGAGTAACGGACGGAGCAATGGGGAGATCAAGCCACGGGAGTTTCGGCGCTGAGGAGTCTTGCCACGCGCATCGCGGCGAGAACCGCACCGCTTGAGGCAGAGTCTTGGCGATTAAAGCCGGGTGAAGCGGCTGTAAATTAAATTCGTTTCGGATCATTGCTGTTTTCGATTTCAAATGAGTGGTTCAGTTCTCGCTCTGGTTTGCCTCGCGGTGAAAGAGGAGGCTGAACCTTTCCGCAAATCTCATGGGCACGGCTCAAATGTCGCGATCATTCTCACGGGCATGGGCCGCAAAAACGCGGAGATCTCCTTCCGATCAGCTCTGGCACAGTGGCATCCGGAGCTTGTGATCACCGGTGGCTTTGCCGGAGGACTTGATCCCAATCTCAAGATAGGCGCGGTCGTTTTTGAAGCGGATGACAGTTTTCCAAGCTCGACAGCCTTGCTCTCCGCAGGCGCGCGATCCGTCCGATTCCATTGCGCCGATCATGTGGTCGCCACGGCCGC
>SIBE01000131.1 GCA_009695265.1 Pedosphaera sp.
GGCTATGCGGAGAACCAATGGCCCGCGATGGCTCGATATCTGGAAGTCGCTCAAGCCGAGTTGGACAACAACTCGACCGAGCACAGCCTGCGGGGCGTGGTCCTGGGACGACGCAATTGGTTGCACGTCGGCCAGGAGGCGGGCGGAGAAAAGGCAGCCAATCTCTTCTCGCTGATGATCACCTGCAAACGACTGAAGGTAGAACCGTATGCCTACCTCCACGACGTCCTGCGACGGCTGCCCAGTCATCTGAACAAGGATATCTGGCAGCTGACTCCCAGGGGCTGGCAGGAAACCTTCGCGCCCAAGGGCCCGGTGACCAGTCCCAGCGGCTGACTCCTGCCGCGATCTAAACCCGGCCCGTTCGTTCAACCCGCGGAACTCTCCGCCCCGCCGCCGGTGCCACACGGCTCCGCCGGACGGTTACACATCAACACAAGTAATCCTTTCGCCAAACTGAAAAGTGGCATCGTGGTTCTCGATGACGTTTACAAACGTGATCTCGAAAGCCGCACTTCTCTGACTGAGGGAATCTCCGCGGTTGAAAACATGAACGCCAGCGGAGATATAGTAGGAATATTGCGCCATTTCAACCCGAGTCCGAATTTCGCGGGACCTAATCGGGTCTTCTTGTTTCGAAACGGAAAGATGACCAATCTGGGGGCGCCCACGACAGATGGTTTCAATTTGGCCGTGGGTTATGGGCAATCCGGAGTGCTGCAGATCAATAATTCAGATCAGGTGCTCGCGGGGAATGAATTCTTCAGCGGCCGCTCCTGGATCATAGACTTGAAATCAGGTCAATGGATCCGCCTGACTCCCGATGGTTCGGATTGGGCCGCGCGCGGACTCAATGACCTCGGGGAAGTGGTCGGTCAGTACACAAAAAGCAAGAAAGGGGCGATCTGGTCCGGTGGCGTCTTGCGTGAAATCCCCAATAATCCGGGAAAATCGGCAGGCTTCAATTCACCCCTCTACATCGGCAACGATGGCCGGATCATCTGGTCCAGCGGTCATGTCACCGATCGGGACGGAAACGTTCAGCAAACCCTGCGTCCGACCGAAAACATTGGTATCTTCGCGTCTCACAACATCAAGATCACCGGGCAAAACATTGTGATGTATCCACCGGGTGATTCAAACTTCTCACTCTGGAAAGGCGCTGATTACGTGACGTATAACGGTCAGCTAAGACTAATTAACGCCTCATACTACCCCTATTTACCCAACTCCGTTCCATCGCTGATGTTCTCCGATATCGACGACTCCGGACGGCTCCTCGCTTCGTGGTTTGGAATCATGACGCCCTCGGTGCCATTGATCCTCGATCAACCCCAAACCGTGCGCGTTCGCGAAGGCGCGGCCGCCAGCCTCTCGATCACGGTGGCGGGGGCTTTGATCAACACAAGGGGCGATGGGATTTTTGGCGCCTGGCACCGCGATGCCACTGAGCCCGAAGGGAAAGTGAGCCTGGTATGGCGGGGCGACTCGGTGACCTGCACCAACCGGCTTACCATCGCAGCCGTCCGAATCCAACACGCGGGTGATTACTACTTTGTCGCCACCAACGTCAGCGGCGTGGTCACGAGCGCGGTGGCCCGGATTGAAGTGATTTCCCCGCCCAGAATCACTCGCCAACCCGACGACGTGACCGGCCTCGCGTCGTCCACCGTGGGCTTTTCCGTGGAAGCCAGCGGGGTGCCAGCGCCTGATTACCAGTGGCGCCACAACGGCATTGATCTGCCCGGTGAAACGGGCGCCAGTTTGACGGTGTCGAATGTGGGATTGAATTCCGCGGGCGATTACTCCGTGGTGGTGAGAAACAGCGAAGGAAGCCTGGTCAGCCGCAACGCCCTGCTCACGGTGAAATCGCTCCCCAGCCGTCGAATCGTCGTGGCCCAGGCTCCTGGCGATGCGCCGGGCAGCCTCACCGTCTTGATCCAAGCGTCGGCCCAAGGCAACGAGAATGCGCTGACCTTCAGCCTGGCGTTTGATCCGGCGCGATTGACCTACATCAGCACGGCTTTGGGCAGCGGGGCGACGGGCGCAAACTTTATCGCCAATGTCAACCAGGCTCAAAGCGGTCAGTTGGGCGTTGTGATTTCCCTGCCGGCGGGTCAAAGCCTCTCCGCCGGCTCGCTCGATCTGCTGCAGGTGCGTTTCGCTCCGGTTGGAACTCCTGGAAAAGTGCCCATCACGTTCGCAAAAACTCCCGCGCCCATCTCGATCTCTGACGTGCTGGGCAACGATCTGGTCTGCGAGTTCGTGGATGGATCGGTCGGCACGGCGGCGGGGCTTTCTCCAACGATCGAGAATGTGCGACGCGATGGCGACACGCTCTCGGCGACCCTGACCGGGTTCTCCGCCGGAGCCACCGTCATCCTCCAGAAGTCGTCGAACCTGCGGGACTGGGCGGACGCGCAGACCTTCACTGCCAGCGGTGGCTCGATCTCAATCCAGCGCCCGATACAGTCCAACGAAGAAGCCGAGTATCTGCGCTTCCTGGTGCGCTGAGAAGAACGTCTGAACAGCGATGGAGAGATTCGAGAACTTTTTTCGCGAGTCGCCTCCGTCGCGAGGGCCTCGCGCCTTTGTGAAACTCCGGACTGATCGAAAACGCGGCCGTATTATCCCGGGGGAATCAGCGCCACGTGCTTGCTTTGGACCCAACCGATCCGCTGCGAGGCATCCTTCACTTGCAGCCAGATTTCTTTGCGATCCAGAACCGTCAGCTCAGCGCCATCGCGCAGGGTGTAGAAGCTCTGCGATTCCGCGAGAGGCCCATAGCGGACAACCAACTCCGGAACCACCACAACCGCGAATCGCGATTCCAGATGAGCGTATGCCGCCAATCCTAGCCAAATGCCTAAGAAAAGACTGACCACTCCGGCGGTCATTGTGTAGCCCTTCAACGTGTCGGCAAGGTTCTTTCGCATTTGTCTCAAAGTTAACAAAACAATCCAGATCCAAACGGCGGCCATGGCGATGACCGTCAATTCATCCAATGTCAGGGCGTCCAGCGAATCGTGCCAGCGATTCCGCGAAGGGGCTGTGGGGCTGTGAATACTGGCACGCGCGAACCGAAGGTTCGCCTTAATGTCCGGGTCTCGTGGAGCCAGCCGCTCAGCCAAACGGTAGCTGATAATCGCGTGCCCGATCTGTCCTGACTTAAAGAGCGCGTTGCCCAAGTTAAAGTAGAGAGGAGCCGAAACTTTCCCAGCCTTTGTCACTTTGCCATAAGCGGCCGCCGCTTCGGAATACTTGCTTTGTTCATAAAGTTTATTGGCTTGCTCAAATGAGGAAGACAAGTCATCCGCCCGCAAATGGCACGTTGCAAATCCCACCCAAAGCAGGAAGAGAACTGTTCTGGAGCCGTCGCAGACCATTCGGAAGATGTTGGGCATTGGATTACTCGAGCGAACACGCTCAATAAAATCCCGGGCAGTGGCAATCGGCCACAGTCCAGCAGAGATTATTGTCAGCAGTGTAAAGGCCGAATCAGCGAGTGGTTTCATCCTGTAATTTCATCAGGTCCCGAAGCGCCAATTCCACTTGGGGAACTATCGACATCAATTCCTGGGGCGTTCGTTCGGCAGCATATCGGGCTTGGTTGCACACCAGAAACAGCTCATGCAGGCGGCGGATCAATTCATCCGATGCGTCACGCGATCGCAGCCGTTCATCCACCACCGCCTCGGTGATGGACGAAGCCGGCAAATCCAGCCTTTCTCCAAGCTGCTCTTGCAAAAGGCGAAACACGGTCGCGAAAAATTCCTCCGCGCGATTTGCTGAAGCCAATGCGTGCAAGGTGTGCAGACCTTTCCGAACCAATGCGCTGACCCGCAGACGGCGGCGCAGGCGTGGATCTTTCGTCAGCATTTCTTGACGCTTGCGCCAGATCCAAGCCGAGAGCCAGGCGGCCAGTGGAATTGCTTGAAGCGCCAAAAACCAGGTCTGGCGGACCAAGGGCGGATGAACTTGAACCGCCATGCCGAGATAAGGTTTGATGTGGACAATGTCTCGAACGGGCGGCTTGTCTTGGAGCTGCGGAGTATCGGCGATCACGGTCGGCTGCGGTTGCAGGACAGTGCTCGGTCGCACCGACAACGGGATCGGGGGGTGTTGGAGCGTCCGGTAAGCCTTCAGGTCAGGATCGAAGAAACTGAAGGCGATGTCCGGCAGCTCTTTGACCTCCACATTCTGAGGAATCACTACTTGCTCGAACGTCTTCACACCGGACAGCCCAATCGGATCGCTCGTGACAACCTTGCTGGTCGGCGGATACGTCTTGAACTCGCGCCACTCAGGCTGCTGTGGGAATGGCAAGGCATCCAAAGTTCCGGACCCTGTGATCTGCAACTTCAAAGTGATGGGATCTCCCGCTGTGACATTGGTCGGGCTCGCATTGAGGGCAAGGGAAAACTGACCGACAGCTCCATTGAAGCTTTCCGGCCTGTTTTCTTTCGGCAACGGGAGGACCTCGATAGACTGAGCCTCACTGGAAACAGTGACTTTCCGCAACTCAATCCCTCCGCCAAACAAGTCTCCAAGGGGATCGAGCGAATCCCGAGACTTCCGATAACGCAAAACCAAACTGCACTCGACAGGTCCAAGACTGAGAGTGCCTGCCTTGACAGGAGATGCCGCCACTTTAAATACAAACACGGTATAGAGCACATTTCCGGACTGCACTTGAGTCCTCCCTGGCTGAGGCATGGTGCCCAAAGTAAAACCCTCTGCCTTGATCTGAGGCATCTGCAGATCATGAGGGTTCTGGACATAAAGCTGAATTTCCATAGGGAAGACTTCACCGACATAGACCGTGTTCTTCGGCACGATGAGCTTAACAAACGCGTGTTTCGGACCGCTCCCCGCGGTGTTATCGCCGGCCTTAAGCGCCTTGAGGCGCAGCGGCTGGGTCGTGTGCGTCCTGTTCTCAATCACTGCCTGAATCGCAGGGATAACGTAATCTCCTGGCTGTGAAGCGATGACCCGATAATTGTGAGTCAGTGCGGAACTCGTCTGGCCATTGACAATCGTAAACTGGCTGGACTGCCCAGCGTATTGAATTGTCAAATTCGGTTGAGATGGCACAGGCGGCGGTCTGCTCGGCGCCCCGCCTTCAAACGTCAGGGAAAGAACCGCGCTCTCTCCGACAGTCATGGTATCGCGATCCAGCTTGGCAGTGAGGGAGGGAGCCGCCAAAGCGGGAACGATCGCCAGGAGTGAAAGGCCCACCAAAAAGATTCCGCAAAGAGCCGTGCGAACGTGCTCCGCCCATTTCGCCAGTCCGCAGATTAAGCAAGTTGCAGAAACCATGACTCTCACCAGTCTTTGAATACGCGTTTCTTGCCAGAAGCTTTTTCTTTCGGAACAAAGATCATGGCCTTCTCGTCTCCCTTTTGAGCGTCGAGCAATCGCTTGACTTGCTCAGGCGTCATTCGGCCCTTGAAATCCGCTTCGTTCACTGAGGGCTCGCTTTGTTGATCCGATTTCTCTCCGGGCTGAGAGTCAGGCTTTGGCTTCGACTGCTTCTCCTGATTTTTATCCTGGGCAGCTTGATCCTGCTGCTTTTTTTCTTCGGAACTGTCGTTCTCTTGCTTCTTGTCCTGGGAATTCTTTTCGGTCTGATCGGGTTTTGGTTTCGGTTGAGACTCCTTTGAATCGTCACCTTGTTGCTTCTGATCCGATTTGGATTGGTCTTTATTGTCGCCCTGCTTCTTCTCTTTATCTTTGTCGTTCGGATCGGATTTCTGATCTTGTGATTCAGGCGGTGGCGGCGGCTTAAGCTTTTGCAGATTTGTTTTGACCACGTCCAGATTGAACTTGGCGTCGGCGTCTTGAGGATTGAGTTTGAGAGCGCCTTCGAACTGTTTTACGGCTTGCTCCCAAGCTTCCATCTTTTTCGGCAACTCAGTTTGGTGTTCGCCGACACGGTAAAGCGCATTGCCCAAGTTATAGTAAGAGCGCTCTTGCAGATCCAAGTCGGGCGAAGTCAATGACGAGCTGAAATGCCTCGACGCCCCTTCGAAATCATCGGCTTGGTAGGCTGCGGTGCCCGCGTTGTAATGCAGCCGAGGATCCTCCGGTTTGCGAGCGAGCAGTTTTCGATATTCCGCCTCGGACTCCTTATACTTGCCGGCTTCATATTTGCGGCTCGCGCTGCCAGGGGAAGCGGCGACGCTGGTCGCCATGAATGCCAGGAACAATGACCCGACGGCTTTGCGCAATTCGGCATTGGTAGAAGCGGCGGCCATCGCCGGCGTCTTTTGCACCTTTCGCCGATCCGGCAGAAACATTTCCAGAATCAACAACCCGATCACGAGTCCAAGCAACCATTGAAACTGTTCCTTAAATCGTTTGATGAGCTTGCTCGATATGTCGCTTTTGGGCAAAGGAGCAAGGCCGCGCTCGTAGAGAATATCGATGGTCTTCGCGCCGCTCATCGGAAGGTAAAAGCCGCGCGCCGCGGTGGCAATCTGAGTGAGCAGCGTTTCATTCAATCGAGACTTCACCACATTCCCATCGGCATCTTTGATGTACGACGCAGCGCCCGCTTCATCGCGCTGGCGCACCAGCTCCCCAGACGCGGTCCCAACGCCGACCGTAAAGATGCGGAGTCCAGCGGCGGCAGCCTTTTTGGCGGCCTCCAACGCGCCTTCCTCGTGATCCTCGCCATCCGTCAGGAGAATCAGCACATTATGATTGTCACGCTCATCCTTGAAAGCTTTGGACGCGGTTTCGATAGCCTCAGTAATCGCCGATCCGCCTTGAGGAATAATGCCCACATCCAAAGTGTTCACGCTCTGCCGAAAAGCTTCCTCATCCAATGTCAACGGGCATTGGAGAAAAGCAGTGCCAGCAAAAGCCACCAAGCCGAGGCGATCATTCTTTGCCAAGCGCAACAGATCCAGCGCCGCCAGCTTGGCTCGCGCGAGCCGGTTCGGAGACACATCCTCCGCCAGCATGCTCCGCGAGGTGTCCACAGCCACGATGATATCGAGTCCTCGTTGTTTCGCTTCCTCCCACGCAAAACCCCATTGCGGCCGGGCCAGAGTGAGCAGGAGCAAGCCGACAGCGACCCAAAGGAGAATCATCCGAGTTTTCTGAATCGTTTTGGAAACGCCAACGCTCAGGCACGCGAGCAACCGTGACTGCACAAACTGGGTGATGAGCATTTGCTTTCTCCGCCACGTCCACCAAAAAAAGAAGGCCAGCAGCGGCATCGTCATCGCTAACAACCAAAGAATCCGAGGATTTGCAAAGATCATGGCAATTTTCTCCAAACGGTATTGCTTAGAATGATTTCAAGCAGCACCAGCACAAGGCCAGGCAACACGACCCAAGGGAATAGCTCGCGGTAACGCTGATATTTCTTAACTTCAATTTCCGTCTTCTCCAAACGATCGATGTCGGCATAAATGTCGCGAAGCGTGCTGGACTTGTCCGCACGGTAATACTTCCCGCCCGTCCTCTTGGCAATTTCGCCGAGCGTTTCTTCGTCGATATCCACCGGCACTTGCACATAACCCTTACGACCAAACGCGTCGGATTGCGGCATGGGTGCCGTGCCGTGAGTCCCAACACCGATCGTATAAACTTTGACTCCTAAGGACTGCGCCGCCTCGGCCGCGGTGAGCGGCGGAACTTTGCCCGCATTGTTCTGCCCGTCTGTCATCAGAATTACAATTTTACTTTTGGACTTGAGTTCGCGCAACCGGTTCAATGCGGCCGTCAATGCCGAGCCGATGGCCGTCCCATCCTCCATCGTTCCTAGAGCGAGCCTTTCCAAATTCTGGAGCAAAAACTCGTGATCCAAAGTCAGCGGCCCGGCAATATAAGCACGGCCAGCAAAGGCGACCAATCCGATACGGTCGCTGGGGCGCTTGGTAATAAATTTTTCCAATACATCCTTGGCAATGATCAAGCGGTTGACCCGCTGGCCTTTGATTTCGAAATCCTCGGCCGCCATGCTGCCCGAAAGATCTAAGGCAACCACAATATCGATGCCGCTGGCTTTCATCTGGGTTTCACCTTCACCGACCTGTGGCCGGGCCATCGCGATGATAAAAAGGCAGAGTGAAAGCCACCTCAACTTCAAAAGGATGCTGCCCACGTGCGAGCGAGTGATACCAGTGATGCCTTTGACCAATTGCACTGAAGAGTAAAGGAAGGCAGCTTGCTGCCCACGTCGGCCCTTCAACCACGCGAGCAGCGGCAAGAGCACGAGCAGGAGCAAAAAATATGGCTGAGCAAAGGTCATGCGTTGGAGGATGGCTGAAGCGCCGGGTCCGAACTGCCTTCGGGCAATGGAAGCGACGGCTGCGTCTCGTCCACCAAGCGCACAGCGGCGTCGTAAAGCTCGCGCAGCTCTGATTCACGCGGTTCATAGCGGGCAAATTTCACAAGGTCACATCGAGCCAGGAACTCGCCCAAGGTTTGCTTTTGATCAAACGTCAACAGAGCGCTGGATTGCAATTCATCGAGAAATTCCTCGGTAGTTCGATCTGGCGCGTGAAAACTGAAGCGCTCCTCGAGATAAACTCGGACGGCATCTGAAACGGAAGTGCAGAATGGAAGCGGTTGGCCGATGAGAGCCAGAGCTGCTCGAAGTTTCTCCCGCGCCCGATCGTGCGCAGGCACCACCACTTCAGCCGGAGCTAGAGCGGCTTTCTTTTTCCATCGACGCCACGCCAGCCAACACACAACCCCGATAGCGAGCACACCGAGCGTCCACCAAAGCCATGTCCAGCCGCTTGGGATCTCAACGGGCGCTTTGATGTTCCGGATATCGTTTGTGACGGAGGCCGGAACGCTCGAAGTCAAAATCAGTGCGGTAGGATTGGTATTCATCCGTGGCGGCGGCGTTTTTCTCGAGTGTCAAAAAAACGGCCCAAAGCAGCCGCGTACGGCTCGTTGGTTCGCAGTTGAATGGAATCTATTCCGGCGGAGAGAAAGAGTCGGCGCAGTTCCGTCTGAGCTTTCATTTGCCTATCCTTGAAAGCGGCCCGCTTCCGTTCATCCCCGGTGTTGATCTCCACCACCTCGCCTGTCTCAGCATCTTTGAGCACCAGATACCCGAGGCTAGGCAGCTCTAATTCAAACCGATCCGTGATCTGGACGGCCACGACATCGTGCCGCCGGTTCGCTTGACGGAGCGCGGTGGAGGACGCCTGGCTCAGCACCTCGGAGAGCACCACATGCCGACGCAAGTGCGCCGCAATCTCCGCGCGACTCGCAGTCGTCTGGCCGAGAAAATCGGATAGGACAACCGCTATCGCCCGATGAGTAGTAACACGGCTGAGGAACTGCAAAGCGGCATTGAGATCGGTGCCTTGACGCCGCGGTTCATAGCAGAGGATCTCACGGATAACCCGCAGAACGTGCCTCCGGCCTTTCCGGGGAGGAATAAATTTTTCGACCTCTTCCGTGAACAAAATCAAGCCGACCTTGTCGTTGTTCCGAACCGCGGAGAATGCCAGGACCGAAGCGATTTCAGCGGTCAGCTCCCGCTTGGATTGCTCTCCCGAACCGAACAATCCCGAACCGCTCAAGTCAACCACCAACATCACTGTGAGTTCTCGTTCTTCCACGAATTTTTTCACGAACGGATGACTCATCCGTGCCGTGACATTCCAATCAATGAACCGAACTTCATCGCCTGGCTGGTACTCACGCACCTCGTCGAAATTCATCCCCTGCCCTTTAAACACACTATGGTACTGGCCGGCGAGAGTCTCGTTGACGAGCCGGATGGATCGCAGCTCAATCTGGCGGATTTTCTTGAGAATTTCGCGGGGAATCATGGTGTGCCAAGTTTGATCCTTCGCGCGGTCACCCTTGCGAAGTGGCGAACGCAGAGATTAGCATGATCGAGATTTGTGCCACATTGCAGCCATGCAACATGAGGATATGCAGTGATTCCTTCACGTCGGATGAGCCAAAGCGGAATTTGTAACCTTGATTAACGATTGTCGGCATACCCAAACGCTGACGCCTCTCACTTTCTAGGGCACCGGCAACTCATCGAAGATTTTCTGGATGATGTTCTCACTGGTCTTATCTTCCGCCTCGGCCTCGTAGGTAATCGCGACGCGATGGCGCAACACATCCATCCCGATGCTTTTGACATCCTGCGGGGTCACATAGCCGCGACCTCGGAGAAAGGCGTAAGCTTTCGCGGCCAGCGTGAGAGCAATGGTCGCGCGCGGTGAAGCCCCCATTTGAATCAGTTCCTTGACATCGATCTTGTAATGGTCCGGATCACGCGTCGCGCAGACGAGATCCACGATGTAGTCTTTGACTTTGTCGTCCACGTAAATGTCGTTGATGACTTTGCGCGCAGCCAGTATCTGCTTGGCATCCACCACCGGACTCACCTCGGGCAGATTCGTCGTTCGAGCCATCCGATCAAGAATTTGACGCTCCTCAGCACGTGAAGGATAAACAATTTTCAGCTTGAGCATGAACCGGTCGATCTGCGCTTCGGGCAAAGGATACGTCCCCTCTTGTTCGATCGGGTTCTGCGTGGCCAGGACCAGGAACGGTTCTTCCAATCGAAACGTGTTGTCGCCGATAGTCACCTGTTTCTCCTGCATGGCCTCAAGCAAAGCGCTCTGAACCTTCGCCGGTGCGCGGTTGATTTCGTCCGCCAGCACCAAGTTGGCAAATATCGGGCCTTTGCGCGTCGTGAAAGAGCCGGATTGGGGATTGTAGATTTGCGTCCCCACGACATCCGCCGGAAGCATGTCGGGGGTAAATTGCAATCGGGAGAACTTCACATTCAAACTGGCGGCCAGCGATTTCACAGACAACGTTTTGGCAAGGCCAGGAACACCTTCCAAGAGGACATGTCCATTCGCCAGAAGTCCGATACAGAGACGATCCAATAGATATTTTTGACCGATGATGACTTTATTAATTTCGCTGAAGAGGGGTTGCACAAAGGCGCTTGCCCTCTGAACTTCTTCGTTAATCGCACTAATGCCAGTATTCATGTTTGACTCATCGTAACGTCAGATCGACAGCATTTCCAGAAAATGCGTTCGGAAAAGAGGCGAACGGAAAAACGGTGGAACTGCCGATCTTTTTTTGCGCCTCACGGGGGAGAGTTCACCGAAGACGCTCGGGCCTTCAACCGCATATTCGTAGCAGCCGAGGTAAGGAAGCTCGTCTTAAGAACATCGATGGAAGTCAGAGCCTCCCTACATCGGCTGCTACGATGTTCAGAGATGGAGTGGAAATATTTTACATTCCCGGTTTGCGATTGAGCCGCGATCCATTGCCGATTGCGAGAACTGACCCGTTTGTGCTCGCTGAGTTGGCAAAGCTCGAAGTCGGGACTTTCCCGCAAATGCTTCAACGATTCGAGAACCGCGATGATTTCCAGTTGCAATGTCTCGCGGAGGCGTCGCAACTGGCCGACTTCCACTTCGCTGCTGAAATCCAGGCTCGCCCAGCCGATCGCGCCCACTAAAACGCCAACATCGCTTAACTCGGAATTCCCAAATGCTTCTTAATGTGGCGAGCCAAGTGATCGTCAACTTCAACGTGCCTTGGAACGGGCTGTCTTTGCCCAGTCGCCGGATTGAAATAGAAATCGCGCTTCGCGCTGCGTCGGAGCAACCGACACCCTGTGGCGGTCAGTTGCCGAACCAGCTCGCGCCGCTTTACGCGAGCCGCGCGGTGAGATAAACTTTCCGTCATGAGCACGATCCGTCTCCGTTCATTGCCGCTCGTTAATAATATCTCCATCGTTGGGCGAAGCTGCTACAGCAACAACGCCCGAACGGGGACATTTTCATAAAGTCGCGACACAGTCGCTCACGAGCCGTTGACAGCGTCAACATCGCCAATCACACTTCAAACTGTGCCTACCGTGATGCGCATTGGCCCGTATCGCTTTCACTTTTACAGCCGTGAAGGCAACGAGTCGCCGCATATTCATGTGGCGCGAGAGGACATGGAAGCCAAATTCTGGCTGCGCCCGGGTTGAGCTGGCCGCCAATTGCGGATT
>SIBE01000132.1 GCA_009695265.1 Pedosphaera sp.
CGGATATTGGGAAAACTTATTCCCCCATGCGCAACTGGCTTCGCTCTCCAGAAACTGATTCCACCAGAATCCCAAACCTCTACCACGCTCTCAAATCCTTCCCGCTTTTTCAAAACCGCAGAGAACCGCTGGTTTGGTGAGTTGCGCCCGAGTGGCGGGTGCAATGGAGTAATCACTAGACGCGAGGCTTCTCTTCATCTACGTTCTGGATTATGTCGAAAGCGGCCAAGGGCGCGGGACCGAACTCCGTCGCCGGCACGGAATTGCCTTTTGAAGAGGCGTTGAAGAAGCTTGAATCGATTGTGGAATCGATGGAAGCAGACGATTTGCCTTTGGAAACGCTCCTCCAGCGCTTCGAAGAAGGAACCAACCTCGCGCAGATGTGTCAAACAAAGCTCGGCGAAGCGGAATTGAAGATTCAGCGATTGGAGAAAACCGCCTCGGGTGAGATAGCTCTGAAGCCTCTTTCGCTGCCGGAAAATGCTTCCCAGCTACAGCCTGATTAGCACATTGGCTGCAACCGCAGACTAGCGGAGCTATACTATTAGGACCACGATTACGATCAGGAGCCAGAGCCTATGAGCAGATACCTAGATATGGTTGATGACCCAACGCATGTCAAAAAATTGACATTGCCCCAGCTCCAGCAATTGGCTGAAGAAATACGTCAAGAGCTCATCACCGTTCTCTCCAAGAATGGCGGTCACCTCGGCCCGAACTTGGGTGTCGTGGAATTGACGCTGGCCTTGCATCGCGTCTTTACGACGCCGAAGGACAAATTTGTCTGGGATGTGAGTCATCAGACTTACGTGCATAAGCTCCTGACCGGCCGGAAGGGCCGCTTTTCCACGATACGCACAACGGGCGGTTTGAATGGCTTCGCGCTACGCACGGAGAGCGAGCACGATTCCTATGGCGCCGCTCACGCCGGCACCGCTCTGTCGGCGGCTCTCGGAATGGCTGTGGCGCGCGACCGGCTTGGCACCGACGAGCATGTGGTGTCGATCTTCGGAGACGCTGCGCTGACCAACGGAATATCCTTTGAAGCCCTCAATAACATTTCTCAAAACACCAAGAAGTTCATAGGTGTTTTGAATGATAACGAATGGAGCATCGCTAAAAACGTTGGGGCGATTGCGACGTATTTGAACAGGCTCATCACGAACCCGTCCTACAATCGCCTGCAAAAAGACTTCGAACGTTTGATGAAGCGGCTTCCGAAAGGAGAGATGGCTCTCAAGCTCGGGCATCGAGCCGAGGAAGCGCTCAAGGGGGTTGTGACGGGAGTGAGTCTGGAACAAACCGGCAGCAATATAGGCTCTGATGGCCGCGGCGGTTTTGGGAGCAGTTTGATTTTCGAGGAAATGGGTCTGCGTTACCTGGGCCCAATTGATGGCCACGATCTGCCGTTGCTGATCAGTGTCCTGGAGTATGCGAAGGCGTCTGAGGTGCCGGTGGTGTTGCATGTGGTCACTAAAAAGGGCAAGGGCTACGCAGCGGCGGTCAACCATCCCGAAAAGCTCCACGGCACAGGTCCATACGATATCAAGACGGGCACTGGACCAAAGCCGAAAGCGGGAACACCCCCTCATTGGCAGACTGTCTTCGGTGAAACGATGGTGCGGCTTTGCCAAAAGGATAATTCCGTGGTGGGGATCACGGCCGCGATGCCAAGCGGCACTAGCTTACAGATCCTGGAAAAAGCGTTGCCGGACCGCTATTACGACGTGGGCATTGCCGAAGAGCACGCCGTTCTTTTTGCCTGCGGCATGGCGACGATGGGGTTTCATCCGGTCTGCGCTATTTACTCAACCTTCCTCCAACGCGCCTATGATTGCATCATCCACGACGCCGCCTTGCAGGATTTGCCGGTGATTTTTTGCATGGATCGCGCGGGGCTTTCTCCTCAGGATGGACCCACGCACCACGGGATGTTCGATATCTCCTTTCTTCGGTGCGTCCCCAACATCATTGCCATGGCACCCAAGGACGAAGATGAACTGGTGGACATGATGTTTACTGCCACTCACGAACAACACCCGACGTTCATTCGTTATCCTCGCGGCCCGGCGGAGGGAGTGGCGATCAAGGAACATCCGAAGCTCATCGAGATCGGGAAAGCTGAAGTGCTGCAAAACTTCACGCAGAATGGCGGGCACAAGATCGCCTTTTTCGGCCTTGGCAATTTCTGCACTTTAGCCCGTAACGCGGCTGAACAACTCACCGCCGAAGGGTTTGATGTCGCCGTGATCAACCCGCGTTTCACGAAACCGCTTGATGCTGGGACGACAGAGTTCTTTGGCCGTGGAGCGGAAGTGGTCGTCACGTTGGAAGATCACGCCTTGGTGGGCGGATATGGAAGCAGCGTGCTCGAACTCTTCAGCGAGAGGCGGATTTCCACGCCCGTAATTCGCGTTGGCTGGCCCGATCAATTTATTGAACACGCCACTTCAGCGGATGATCTTCGTGAAAAATACGGAATCACAATTCCGAAAATAGTCGCGCAAATCAAAACTCACTTTACCACTGCTCCATCCCTTGGCCTAACTGCTGTGGCTTAATCAAAACGTAATCCAGCCTCGACGGTAATCGCAAAGGATCGATGGAGATCCGTTGTTTCCCCGCTCGGGCTCGAAAAGAAACCCCTCATTATCCAATGCCTTACAAAGACGTTACTCCTCCAACAGGTGGAAAAATCACCATCGCCAGTGGAAAACTCAGCGTTCCGAATAACCCTGTCCTACCCTTCATTCGAGGAGATGGCACCGGGCCGGATATCTGGGCGGCCAGCGAACGAGTCTTCAACGCCGCTGTTCAAAAAGCCTACGCCGGCCAGCGCCACATCTCATGGTTTGAAGTGTTCGCCGGACAGGCCTCGAAGAACAAATTCGACAATTGGCTTCCGGATGACACGGTCGAAGCGTTTCGGGAATTTTTGGTCGGCATCAAAGGGCCCTTGACCACGCCGGTGGGCGGCGGGATTCGCTCCTTGAATGTCGCGTTGCGTCAGATGCTCGATCTCTACGTTTGTCTCCGTCCAGTTCAATACTTCAAGGGAGTTCCCTCACCGGTGAAGCATCCGGAAAAGGTGGATATGGTTATTTTCCGAGAGAACACGGAAGATATTTACGCGGGGATTGAGTACCCGGGCGGTTCACCTGAATCACAAAAGGTTCTGGATTTCCTCGCCCAAACATTTCCGAAGGATTTTGCCAAAATCCGGTTTGGCACAAAAGAGGCTATCCAGGGCTACATGAAACTCGCTGCGCCCGACCACGACGCGGCCCACATTCCCGTTCAAGTCGGCATCGGCATCAAGGCCATCTCGAATGTCGGAACGATCCGGTTGGTCAAAGCAGCGGTCGAGTATGCCATTCGCCACAAGCGGAAGAGCGTTACGCTCGTTCACAAGGGCAACATCATGAAGTTTACCGAGGGCGCTTTTCGCGACTGGGGCTATTCAGCCGCAGAGCGGATTTTCGGTGACAAGGTCTATACCTGGGCGCAATGGGAACGGACCAAGAAAGAGAAAGGCGAGCCCGCGGCAAACGAGGAACAAGCGGCGGCGTTAAAAGCTGGTGCCGTCCTTATCAAAGATTCCATTGCAGATATCACTCTCCAGCAGGTGCTCACGCGCCCCGAGGATACCGATGTGATCGCGACGCTCAACCTCAACGGCGATTATCTTTCCGACGCCCTGGCGGCTCAAGTGGGCGGAATCGGCATCGCTCCAGGGGGCAATATCAACTATGTGACCGGCCATGCGATTTTCGAAGCCACGCACGGCACTGCTCCGAAGTATGCGAACCTGGACAAGGTCAATCCGGGAAGCGTTGTGCTCAGCGGCGAAATGATGCTGCGGTATCTGGGTTGGACCGAAGCGGCAGATCTTGTCGTCAAGGGCTTGAATGGCGCGATCGCTTCGAAGCGGGTCACCTATGATTTCGCCCGCCAGATGGAAGGCGCGACTGAAATCAAATGCTCCGAGTTCGGCGATAACATCATCGCCCACATGTAGAGTCGTCCGCGGAACTTGCATGTGGGACGCAGGAGGTTAAGCTCAACCCATGATTATTCCACCTGAGAATGGAACGGCGGCCTCCCATCATCACATGCTATTCAAAAAAATCCCCAGACGCGTGGATCTCTGCGAGGGAAAGCATGGCATGAAGCCCTCTCGGACTGATCGCTGGCAGTCGCGAGGTTTCACGCTCATCGAACTCCTCGTTGTCATCGCCATCATCGCCATCCTTGCCGGCATGCTATTGCCAGCGCTCTCGAAAGCAAAAGAGAAGGGAAAATCCACGAGTTGCATTAATAATCTTCGCCAGATAAGCATCGCCTCGCGTGTCTATGCGGACGACAACGACAGCCGATACTGCTTTACGTTTCAGGTGCGTGGGAACAACGATACTCGCAAGGCGTGGTTCAACTTCCTCCAGCCTTATCAAGGAACAACCAATCTGATGCTCTGCCCGAGCAAGACGAAAAAATTCAAAGAATTAGTGGCGCTTTATCCCAGCGACCAGCAAGACAAGTCGATTTCCAATTACAGCGCCAACTTCCGGTTCGGTGGTTGTGATTGGCCGAATGTCTGGGACAAGAGCACCTGGCGTCAGTTTAAGGACACAGAGATAAAGCTCCCTTCCTCGACCGTTTACTTGACCGACGGAGGCACTCAACCCAAAAACACCAAGGACCCGAACTTGTGTGTCACGCCGACATCTATTGAGAAACCCGGTTGCTGGATCGTGCATGATCCAGCCAACGATGCCCCTTGCACCGGATGCGTGACTTCCACTGGCGACCCGAACTGGGGCGGACCACACCTGCGTCACAGCCAGCGGAGCAACATCGCTTTCGCTGACACACACGTCGAAAGCCTCAAGGCATCGAGTTGGTTCTATGCCGGGACGCCTTGGTTAAAGCCCGACGTCGGCGGGGGCGGTCAGTAAGGGGACTCTTCGGTATTCGGTGCCGATGATCATTCCGCGTTTATCAGCCATGGCGAGTCGGCACTGCCATTGAATTAAGGACTTTGAGCGTTATTCCTACCCGTAATCCTAGTCTCGCTCGTAATCGTAATCCTACTCTCCAACGAACCAGAACGAGGAGATTACGATTAAGAGTAGGATTTCGTGCAGGAGAACGGCCTTCCGAAATCGGAGCTTAATTCAACGGCAGTGTGGCGCGTCAAGGCCCATCGCCAGAGGACGTTCATTTGAACCTGCTTGGTGCGTTTTATCCGGCTTCGCTCTTGGCGAGAGTGGCGCGATACACTGGGCCGCGATCAATCACCGATTGGAGCAAGCCATCATCCAAGTAGTCGGGTGTCGAATCAATCGGCCGAGGGTTTTGGCCGTCGTAACCGAGTGCGACGAGGACTTGAGGATTGACGAAATATGCGCCAGCGACAAGTTCTCCCAAAGCGTCAAAGCTGGCAGAATCTTTACTCTTAAGTTCCGCCACGACTTCAGCGGCATCGCGCCCCGAGGCAGCATCAAGAATCTGTTTCAAGCCGTTCGCGAGATCCGGACGCACGGCCAGAATGGCATTCAAACCCTCGCCCGCCACGTCGGCCTCGCTCGCTGAAGGCTTACCATCGCCCGCTGGAATGAAGATATCCGCGAGCGCGGCGAGGATGGAGCGTTCAGTGGAGTTGAAATTCATCGAGTCATTGGGAATTAGACCGGCACTTTCTGACCGCGCCGTTGTTCCACCAGATGCTCCGCGCACCGCAACGCCATTGCCGCAATGGTGGCTGTCGGATTCATTCCACTTGAAGTCGGCCAGATGCTGCCATCGAAAATGTAAAGATTCGGAATGTCATGGCATTGGCCCCAAGCATTCACGACAGAGGTTGCTGGATCGGTCCCCATCTTCGTCGTGCCGAGGAGGTGCCACCCAGTCTCGCGAAGCTGTGGCGCAATAACCGTTTGATAAGCGCCTGCTGCCTCGAGCGACTCGCGAGCCCGTGCCAGATGGAATTGCAGGAGGCGGCGAGAATTCTCGGACATTCGATAGATGAGCTTGGGGGCGGCAATGCCATCGGAATCTTTTAGCACAGGATCGAGGACAACGCGGTTCGATGCTTCGGGCAAATCCTCGCAAATGATTCCCCACATCGCCGAGTGACCGAGACGCTTGCGCAGCTCTTTGTGAAACCCGGGTCCCCAAATGGGGTTGTCGCCCCAGGGATAATTGCGAGTCATCGAAAGCGGGCCGCCGGTCGGTTGCAATCCCCACTTGGCGCCACGGGCGAATCCTCGGGCAGTATCCGTCTCGTAAAACTCCAAGGAGTGAATGTGCTGTCCCCACAATCCGTGCGTGCTGCCGAGGTCCTCGTTGAAAAGGCCGACGACGGTGCCAAACGGGTGCATCATCAAACGCCGACCCACAAGTCCGGAAGAGTTGGCCAATCCATTGGGACATCCCGAGGTGGCCGAAAGCATGAGAATGCGTGGCGTGCCGATACCGCTGGCACCCAGAATAGTTACGTCAGCCTTCTGAAAATGTTCGATTCCATCGCGGTCAACATAGAGAGCACCGGTGACAAGGCCTTGATCGTTCACTTCTAGCCGCCGGACTCGGGCACCAGTGATGAGCTGAACACCCAGCTTGAGATTCTGCGGCCAGTGGGTTCGATCCACTGAGGCTTTGGCGCCTTCCACGCAGCCCCACATGCAAGTGGCGCGCTGCGTGCATGCGTTCAATGCGCCATAGGCGCGGGTCGCGATGGCATTCGGCGCGGGCCACCAGTGCCAGCCGAGCTGGTTGTGCGCTTTCGCGACCAGGCGGCCCATCGGTGCAAGAGGCGCTGGCGGCAGCGGCAGTTCCTTGCCCGGCGGAAACGCGGGATCTCCGGCCAACCCCGACACGGCGAAATCGCGTTCTACTCTTTCGTAGAACGGCTCCAACTCTTCGTAGGTGAGCGGCCAATCATCCGCGATTCCATCAAGCGTGCGCACCCGGAAATCCGAGGGCATGTTGCGTTGCCAGTGGGCCGCGTAAATGACTGTGCCGCCACCCACGGCGTTGTAAAGAACCGCCGAGATGTCCGAGTCTGCGTCGTCGATCGGGTAATCAGCGGGGGCTTGTCGGCGGTTCGGATTGGCCGACCAATAACGGCCAGCCGTAATTTCGAAATCCGGTTGGCCAGCTCGGGCTTTGGAGTAATCTGGCCAATCGCCTTGTTCAAGGACGACAACGCGCAGGCCAGCCTCAGCGAGGCGTTTAGCGCCGACTGCACCGGTCGGACCAGCGCCGATGATCAAGGCGTCGGGATCGGGCTGTGTGCTTCGGCTGGACATGGATCGTGGGCGAAGGTTGTCATTGAGCGCAGTGTCAGTCCAGAAATTTTAGCGCGCGCTGATCTGGTTGGGTTGGGGACGTGCCGGTGCTTTCCCGAAGTCGGTCGGCTCCCGCAAACGAGATTGCCCGTTTGCAGGTGCAGGGGTCGGCGCGAGGTGTGTTCGCTCCAGTTCTATCGAAACTTCCTGGTTTCTGGGTTTTCAAGACATGAGATTGTCTTGACCGATCGCTGAAGGACGTATATCGAAACCCACATCGCGTTGAGCCAGAATTAACATTTGCCCCGACCTGATCCTCAACTTGGGTAGTTTTTAGTCTCGGTTAAATACATGACCGCTTTGGTTCGTTTGCAGCCAGTAAGCTTTCTCCGAAGATCCGATGTGCGGCAACCGGCTTCAGCTGTGAGAAGAATTCTCATAGGAACGTTTGATGCTTCGGTTGCGGGATTGTGACGCGATGGCTGACCACAAAAGCGATGCAACTCCTTTCCTACAGGCGAGTCGGTCTTTACAGCCTCATCTTCTTATGCGCCGGCCTGATTCTTTCAAGCGTGGCTGCTCAGCCGCCGACCGATAAATTGCCGGTGTTGACTCGTGTCGCGGGGAATCGAGTTGCTTCGGCTTTGGCCATCGTTAGCGGGATCCTCCTTCTATCGGGAGTCTGGATCGCCGTGTTGCAACGGCAGGTGCGGGCACAAACGCTGATTCTCCACAAGAGGATCGAGCGGGAAGCGGCTCTTGAAGAAAAGCATCGCGCCGTGGTTGAGAATGCCAACGACATTATTTATACGACTGATTTGGCAGGAACCTGTACCTCGGTCAATGCGGCCGGGGAACGAATTTCTAGGTACACTCGACAAGAGTTGGCCTCGATGAACATTGTTCAACTCGTCGCGCCAGAGTTCCTGCCATTGGTCCATGAGATGACCGCCAGAAAGCTTGCTGGCGAGTCCCCTGGACCGTACGAAATCGAGATCGTGACCCGAGATCGCCGGCGCGTGGCCATGGAACTGAGCACGCGGTTGATCTTGCAGGATGGCAAGCCGGTGGGGATACAAGGCATTGCTCGCGATTTCACTGATCGAAGGCACATCGAAGAAGCCTTGCGACAAAGCGAAGAGAGGTTTTCGAAGGCTTTCCGAGCCATGCCCATTCCCATAGCGATCAGCAAACTGGCCGACGGCCATATCTTGGATGTGAACGAGGCCTTCGTGGAGCTCTTCGGCTTTAGTCGGGACGAGATCATTGGGCAGACGGCTTCGTCGCTGGGCACTTGGGTTAACCTTGAAAATCGGGCTCAGCTAATCCAGCGGCTGCAACTCGAGAGATCCGTGCGCGATGTTGAATGCCGCTTTCGTACCAAGTCCGGCCAGATTCTGGAGACGCTTGTTTCTGCGGAGCGCATCGAGCTCAACAACGAACCGCGCTCTCTTTTGATCACGTATGACCTGACGGAGCGATTGCGGCTGGAGAACCAATTGCGCCATTCGCAAAAGATGGATGCTGTTGGGCAGTTGGCCTCTGGCATCGCGCATGATTTCAATAATATCATGACGATCATCCAAGGGCACACGAGCCTGCTCCTGGCCAAAGAGGATTTTGACGCCGACACCGTTGGCTCTCTGAAACGGGTTTTGGCCGCCAGCGAACGCGCGGCGAATCTGACTAGGCAGCTGCTGGCTTTCAGTCGAAAACAGGTCATGCAGCCCAAGCGGATTGATCTAAATCAAGTCCTGAGCGCTGTGCTCAAGATGCTGCAACGACTCCTGGGCGAGAATATCAGCATCGAACCTGAGTGTGCCTCCGTTTTGCCCGCCGCTTATGCGGACGCGAGCATGATTGAACAGATTGTCATTAATCTCGCCGTCAATGCGCGTGATGCCATGCCCAAAGGGGGAGTCTTAAAGATCAGCACGTCCTCCGTGAAACTGAACGATGCCTCGCGACTCCGGAATGCCGAGGCTCGCGCTGGGCTGTTTGTCTGCGTGAGCGTCGCTGATACTGGATGTGGGATCGACGCGGCGATACTAGACAAGATTTTCGAGCCTTTCTTCACCACCAAACAGGTGGGGAGAGGAACCGGGTTGGGATTGTCGATAGTCTATGGGATCATGAAACAGCACCAGGGCTGGGTCGAGGTCACGAGCGAAATTGGGAAAGGGACGACCTTCAAGCTGTTTTTCCCAGGAGAGTCAAAACCAGTCGAATCGCCCGCCCCTATCGCGGCTGAACCAGTCCTGGAAGGAGGGACTGAGACTATTTTGGTGGTCGAGGATGATTCCGCTCTGAGCTATGATCTGTTCTTTGTTGCGGCATCAGGGCTATCAGGTGCTCGAGGCAGCATCGGGCAGCGAAGCTTTGGACAGTTGGCGGCAACATGAAAAGAATATCGATTTGCTTTTGACTGGCCTGAAGCTGCCGGGGGGAATCACCGGGTTCGAGCTGGGGCAAGAATTGCAATCTGAGAAGACGGAGTTGAAAACGATTTTCACCGGTGGCTACCCCATCGAAGGCGATCCTTCGAATGCTATCCTGAAAGAAGGCGTCAACTTCCTACCCAAGCCGTACTATCCTCCGAGGCTGGCGCAAATGGCCCGCGATGCGCTCTACAGGAAGTAAAAGTGATTTGTCCAGGAAGCTCCGCATAGCCCTGGACGCCTTCGCGAGGCCGAAGCCGCTCCGTCAAGGATAGCGCGCTCCGGAGTAAAATGAGAACTGCTCGAACACCAGCGTGAGTTACTAATTCCAATGCGCTTTCAAAATGAGACAACTCGCAGGTCTTTTGGGCCTCTGGCTTCGTTGCTCACCCGTTGCAGATCGCTGGTATGCGCCTCGTTCGCGCCTCGCCAGAAGTCTAAAATCCGGCGCGCCTTAGTCTCATCTGCGTAAGTGGTGGATTATCAAAGGAGCGAGCGAAGAGATTCGAACCCAAAGGCCCCCGGTTGCCAGCCTCCCAACATTCTCGAAAACCTTCCCCTCCATCGCCTTCATAAGTTCGACCTCTTGCTGCACCCAGCCGGAGTTCTTGGCGTGTGGACTGTCGCAAAGGATGAACCATTCGCGGGCTTTGATTTCATCGCCGATGAGTTCGGGCAGCCACGCGTCGTCCGCTTCCAGGCACTTGAGGAAAAACAGGAGCGGATTGTGCCCGCGCCGTTCGAGTTCGTTGCGTATCCGGCGCACATTCTCTAAATCGCGGTGCGAAGGGGAGACGAATATCCAAGCGCCTTCGCTATTGAACTTTCAATTCGATGAAGTGCCGTCTGGCATACCCGATCACTGTGCAGGTCTCCCAGCAGCTCGTGGTCGCAATCAATCTCGAGTTGCCTCAAGACTCATTCTTGCGAATTGGACTGTCGCCCCGCTGCTCAAGAACTGAACGCCCCTCATCGACACGGTCAAGCAACAGGGCCGGTCCACGTCGGTCGTGCCGGCATCGAGCACCTTGGCGATGTTCGGATGATCCATCGTGGCCAGCGCCTGCCGCTCCGCCTCGAACCGCGCGACGACCTGCTTGGTGTCCATGCCGCAGCCGCCTTCGCCGACGCGTTCCAGCAATTTGTAGCGCCCGAGCGTCTGCCCCACGGCTTCGTCCGGCGCATCGGCGAGATCGAGCTTGATGGTGGGGCGCGCGGAGTCGGCTTGTGTGGCCAGCAGCGTCTCCGGTTGCTCGTGGGCCGCGAGCAACGCTTCGAGGCGCTTCCTCAAAGCCGCGTCGCCGTCGCACTCGCCGTCGAGCCACGCAGCGCGTTTCTCGCTCAGCTTGGCCAGCGCCAGGGCAAACAGGGTTTCTTCGGGGTTGGGATTCATGTGCACGTCTTCGGGAATGGAATCAGGCCCAGAATTGACAATAGATAGCATCTATTCCAGAGTGATCGCGATGAACATCGCGTTGACCAAGCATTTTGAGGAACTGATCGCACGCCTGGTTGCGAGCGGGCGCTACAACAACTCCAGCGAAGTCGTCCGTGCCGGCTTGCGCATTCTGGACGCCGAGGAGAAATCCGTGGCGGCCGGTTCGTTTCCACTCGGCTCGCTGCGCCATCTCTACACCAAGACCGACAATCGGGCTGAACGTCGGACCGCCAAGGGTTCCACCCTGAAGGTGGAGGCTGAATGAAACAGTGGGACATCTGGACCTGCGACTTTGCCGAAGCCGGGCCGCATCCCGCAATCATCGTCAGCCACCCCGACCGCGTCGCGCGCGCGCCACTGGTCAATGTGCTGATCGGCTCCAGCCAGAAGGCGGGCCGTCCGGCGCGCGAAAATGAAGTCGTGCTGAACGGTGCGGACGGCCTCGATTGGGAGACGCTCGTGAAGTGCGACCTGATGTATCTGGTGGAGAAGGAACGGCTGTATCGGTGCCGGGGCAGTGTCGGCACGGCGCGCCGCCGCGCGCTGGTCCAACGCCTCAATGCCTGCTTCGGATTCACGCTGGTCTGAGCCATCAGCGTCATCACGCTCGGGAGGAAAGGCGGTAGAGGGCTACTGCAGTCCAAGACGCTTAGAGACCGACGGGGCCGCGAGGAAGTCCGCCAGGTCTTGGAGTGCGCCAGTCCTCTCTCATCTTTACCCGCAAGAATCGGGACTAAATAAATGTTTTGATTCGGGCAATGTCAGCGGATGCTAGACGCCGTGCGCATGTGTGGTCGTTGGATCAGTAAAATTGTTTTGCAGCAAATCAGCGCCCGCACTCTTGAGCC
>SIBE01000133.1 GCA_009695265.1 Pedosphaera sp.
GTCGTTGGGAGGAACTCTATCCTCACGCCAAGTCCTCCGCCGCTCTCAACTGATCATCCCGACCGTCCCACCTCCCTTCCTCACGCCACTCCCTTCTCCAAAATGATGAATCGCCTCCAGCGCCTTCGCAGCTTCTGAGATGCGCACATTAGAAGCCTATTGGCTATTGAGTGAGTTGATGCAAATTCCAACTCCTTAATCCGACCGCACTTCGTCCCCGACTTTGGCTTCACCGGCAATGATATCAGCAACAATATTATTGCTACGTTCCGGGCCCGATATTTTCACGTCTGCAACCTTCAATCCTTGACGGTAAACACTCAGCCGTTGGTCCACTGACGGCAATTGGCTCAAAAAGAAGTCCACAACGACGAAGCGGAGATTGGAATTCAGAGCGACCACTTTACCTGCCGACCTGCTGACTGGCGTGGCCTGTGGGGTCCGGGGGGCCGCCCCAGTCTTCGCCTGCGGGCTAGCGGATGTCTTGGCGGAAGGCTGAGTAGTTTTTCTCTTCTCGGAAGCAGCCGACGTGGAAACCTCGCGAGCGGGGCTCTTACAGCCCGTGAAAGTGATTCCACCACACAAAATGACGATGAAGAGTCTCATGGGCAGGAGTTAAGTAGAGCTTTTCAAAATCGTCAATCGTTTAGAGTTTCGCTAGCTTCCGCTGATTGGTCGCAAGGTCCCTGCCTGAACCTCCCAACGAACCAACTCCCGCCCCTCTTCCGGCGACCAGTTCTCCTCGGTGGCCGTCATGAAAACCTGGCTTCGCGCCTGATGAACGGTCCTGAGCAGCGGAAGGAACCCATTCCGGCGATTCACGTCCAACTCGCCCATGATGTCATCGACCAGCAATATTGGCGGTGTTCCATGAATGTCCGTCAAGTATTCGGCCTGGGCGATCTTGAGCGAGATGGCAATGGATCGCTTTTGGCCCTCGCTGGCGAATTGCGCCGCGGACTGATCGGCCAGGAGCAATCGCACGTCATCGCGGTGAGGACCAATCAACGTCGAGCGGAACATCTTCTCACGCGAGCGCGACTGAGCCAATTCCACGGCGAAATCCAGCTTGATGCTGGGCTGATACTCCAAACGCAACTCCTCGTGATCACCGGCGATTTGGCGGTAGGCGAGCCGAACGAGCGGCACGAGTCGAGGGAGCAGCTCATGGCGATAGCGCAGGAGCTGGTTCCCAGTGTTGACCAGTTCATGGGTGAAACTTTCCAGAGCGGCCTCATCTGTGGTGCGCTGCTTGAGCAGAATGTTGCGCGAACGGAGCACCTTCGTGTAGCGCTGCAGCAATGGAAGATACGTAGGATGGGTTTGCGCCAGGAGTAAATCCAGCAATCGCCGACGCCGACTGGCGGGACCCTTGACCAATTGCAAATCCTCTGTGCAGAAGACGACCGCGCGCAGAACACCGAAGTAATCGCTCAGTTTCTGAACTGGATTAGCGTCCAGCGTTAGCTTCCGCTCCTGCGAGGACCAATACATTTTGATCTCGTGTTCTCCCTGGCTGATAAGATGAGCGCCGACGAAAAACCCCTTTTGCCCATGCCGAACCATTTGCGCGCTGCCAATGCCTCGAAACGAACGCAGAGTCGCGAGAAGATAGATTGCCTCCAGGACGTTGGTTTTTCCTTGGGCGTTGTTCCCGAGAAAGAGATGAAGCCCGGGCTGAAAATCAACATCCAGCCGCCGATAATTCCGGAATTCCCTAAGCCGTAAATGAGCCAGATGCACGGGAAGGAATTACCCGTTAATGATTTTCAATGGCAGTTTTATTTTTGCGATGTCGCGCCTCTCTGCGAAGTCGGCGGAGAACCGCTCGGATGAGGCCTTACCTGGCGCTTCTGGAACTGCGCAACAGTCGGATGGCGGCTTGCGCGCGGGGATCGCCACTCGCGGCAGCCTCAGCGAGTTGACTCTGCAAATCCCTCATCTTGCCGCTCTGCGCGATGCTTTCTTCCGCTGTCAACGGTTTGCTGGATAACTGCATTTGCAGCAAAGAGGCGGCGGCTTTTTCAAAATCCTTGGCTTTGAGCGCCGCCTCCGTGTCGCGAAGGCTTTGGAGCGCCGCCGCAGGTCGGTCCAAAGCTGCGGATCGAGTCCTTTCCGATGGGTCGGTGGCCTGCATGGCCAAGGTTGGGTCTTCCTCTCCGGATTTGCCGCAGCCCACCACTAAACCCACCAGAGCAGCCAGCGAGAAAACTCTCACGACATCGCTCCAGATTGTTTTCATGCTCTTCATATTCGCTAATTTCAAGGTGCTGCCCAGGGAGAAATGGCCGCCTTCATTGCGCGCCCCCTCGCTTGCTGAGAGGGTCGCACCACATATCATTCGGGACCTCTTTAAGTCCCGATCCACGGCGGTCCACACCACCAGCTAACTGGTAATACTTGCTGTATTTCATATAGGAGGCGCTACCGCCGAAGAGTCCGACACTCGCGCCGCCTTTGACATCGACTCTCTCGTTAACCGCCACCCCACCGCCATGGCGCTGTGAAATGCCTTCGTCTGGAAAGCTCGAAACATCATTGAAGAAGAATGGCTTGGTTTCATCGGCCTCAAATTGCAAAACCGCCGTGGGAATGAAGGCCGTCACCTTATGCGTTTTTCCCCCAGTCAATTGTCCGTAACTGATCACCGCGCCATTCCAAACATAACTGCTCACATAGACATTTCGCTGGTCAAAGTCCCGCCTCTGCTTGCTGCTCGCGGTTTTGTCGCCAGGACACATAAAAATCTTGGGCGTCGAAATGTATTGCCAGAGTTGGCCTTTCTTGACGCTTTCCAGTTGGTTGGAAACTATGGTCAAAGTCGCCTTGCTGCCACCTCCCGGTAAATTTGCCCCGTGGAGCCAGCAACGATCGCCCGTGCCCCAGCCCGGCGCAGGCATGAACTCGCTGTTGTCCGTGGTGTACAACATCATCCCAAGCATGATTTGCTTGTTATTGTTTAAGTCGATGGTTTGGTTCGCCTTATCTTTCGCTTTCGACAAAGCTGGCAACAGCATCCCAGCTAAAATAGCGATGATAGCAATGACAACCAATAGCTCGATCAAGGTGAACGCCCATGACGCGAAGGAATTCCGTTTCTGGCCGGGAGGTCTGTTCGAGTCGGTCGATTTCATAAGGAGAATTGAGCCACACTCTAGTTTTCGATTCCTGATTGTCAACCGGGTAAGCAACTCTCTCCCGACCCGGCTTCTATCCTATGCGTGACCGTTCTCCTGGCAAGCGGCTCGCCGTCATCGCGGTTCTCATCCTGACCGCTGGCGCGGTGTTGCTCGCTGTCCTGTCGCGGCGCAACAACTCCTTGCCGCCTGTTCAATCAAGCCAGGCGCCCAGTTCGTCGAACGAGCAGCTTGCCGCGCAGTTGACAGCATTGGAGGCGCGAGAAAATCAATTGGACCAAACTGTTTGGGCGAAAGAGCGGATCGCTGAACAATACGGCCATTTTTTCGAATCTCTGTGGGACTTGCTCAACATCGCCACCAACAAGCTCGCTGTCCTGGCTGCATTTCCGATCGGCGAACTCATCCCTGGACAGCTCGATTCCCCGCAATCGCTCGCGCATGGGATCGAGTTGCGAATGCCATCAGGAAGCCGCTCAGCATGGACGCCGGAGCTTTGGAGGAAGTTCCTGGCAGATCGCGAGCGTGAAGGCTGGCAGATCGCACAAACAGAGTTTCGTCACAATCGCTTCGAAATGGATTCCATCGGCCAATCCAAACGAAGTTACTTCTATTTCTCAGCTCACCTCACCAATTCCATGCGTCTCGAACGCGCCACAGTGGACGGCGACCTCATCGTGGACTGGGCTCCGGAGGCAACCTCGGAGGATGGGCCAGTCGTCAAGGGAATCGACGCCAGTCATCTCACGGTCAAGACCCGGCGAGGCGAGCCAGCTTTCCGTCCGGTTTTGATCGAGAAAGTCAAGCCCCCGGAAAAATCTTACTTCATCGATCCACTCATCCTGTATGACCTGGACGGCGACGGTCTTTCGGAAATAGTTCTTGCAGCCAAAAACCTCGTTCTTCGCCGACGCACAGGCGATCAATTCGCACCCGAGACTCTCTGCCGGCATTCCACCGGCTTGATCTTCACTGGACTGATCGCGGATTTCGATGGGGATGGAGCAGCCGATTTCCTCTGCGCGAAATTCGAAGGTCTGGTTTTATTCAAAGGTTCACCCCAAGGCACTTTTGACGAACCAGGCCGGCTCGTGTGGACAGCGCGACCTCGCCTTAAGTATGGTCAAACGCTCGCCTGCGGCGATATCGATCACGATGGGGATTTGGATATCTGGCTCGGCCAATACAAGGTTCCTTACGAACGCGGCCAAATCCCCACGCCATTTTATGACGCGAATGACGGCCATCCCTCCTACTTGCTCCTGAACGACGGCGACGGAAACTTCTCCGATGTCACCGCCGCCGCGGGGCTGGGCGACAAACGCTGGCGACGCTGTTATAGCAGCTCATTCGTCGATCTGGACGGTGATGGTCACTTAGATTTGATGGTCGTGAGTGATTTCGCCGGCCTCGATCTTTTCGCCAACGATGGCCACGGCCACTTCAAGGACATCACCCGCGAATGGGTCGCCGAATCGCACGCCTTCGGCATGGCGCACACGCTGGCCGACTTCGATGCCGACGGGCGCTTGGATTTTTTGATGGTTGGGATGAACTCCCCGACCGCTGACCGGCTGGGACATCTCGGCTTGACGCGGCCCGGAGTCGTGGATGACGCGGCGATGCGGTCGGCTGCGACTTTTGGCAACAGGCTCTACATGGCGCGCGGCGAGAAACCAATGTTTCAAGAAACGTCACTCAACAACACCATCGCGCGATCCGGTTGGTCCTGGGGTTGCAGCGCGTTCGACTTCGACAACGACGGATTTCCCGATGTTTATATTGCAAACGGCCACGAATCGCAGCTATCGGTCCGGGACTACGAACCCGAGTTTTGGCTTCACGATATCTATGTCGGCAGTTTGAAGGAAAGCATCGTCACGACAGCCTATTTCGGATCGAAAATAGCACGCACGCGCGGCCGGGGATTTTCCTACGGCGGCTACGAGAAGAATCGCCTTTACTTAAACGAGCGCGGCCAGTCTTTCCTGGAGATTGGCCATTTGATGGGAGTGGCGCTGGAACAAGACTCACGGAACGTAGTCGCCGACGATCTGGACGGCGATGGCCGGGTGGATCTCATCGTCACGACATTCGAAGCTTGGCCGGAAGCGAAACAGACAGTTCGCGTCTTCAAGAACACTCTCGAGGATAGCGGAAACTGGATCGGCTTTCGACTTCGCGAACAAGGAGGTGGTGTATCGCCCATGGGCGCGCGGATCACCCTGCGCCACGCCGGCGGAGCCATGACGCGACAGATCGTGACCGGGGATTCCTTTCGTTCGCAGCACGCCTACACCGTCCACTTCGGCTTGGGAAAAATTGCTGAGATCGAAAGCGTCGCAATTCGTTGGATGAACGGCCGCTCACTCGTCCTCAGCCGGCCCGCGCTGAACCAGTATCACTCGGTTTCCTTGCCCGCCGCGCCCTGAATCTTCAACTTGAATTATGGTGAGAGAATTTTGATAATCGGTTCGCTATGTCAGAAACTCCTTTACCTCCTCCACAAAATCCGACACTGAGCTCCAGGCACCAACTGAGCTCATTTCCACTGGGAGCCTTGCTCGCATTGCTCTGTGTGTTCACCCTAAACGCCGCGGTTGCGCAGCAGCCAGACCCCGAGGCGGATTGCGTTCGAACGAACTACGCGAAGTTCGAATACATGATCCCGATGCGCGATGGCATCAAACTTTTCACCTGCGTCTATGTTCCGAATGACCGGAGCCAAACATATCCCATCCTCCTTACGCGGACGCCTTACAGTTGCCGTCCTTATGGCGCGGATAAATACAAAGACAAATTGGGCCCCAACATAAGATTCTCGAAGGAAGGATACATTTTCGCTTATCAAGATGTTCGAGGACGTTTCATGTCGGGAGGGACATTCGTCGATATGACCCCGCACGCGGCCGCCAAAAAGGGCAATCAAGACATCGACGAAAGCACGGATACCTATGACACCATTGAATGGCTCATCAAGAACCTGGAGAACCACAATGGCAAGGTCGGCCAATGGGGTATTTCTTACCCTGGATTTTACACCGCTGCGGGGATGATCGATTCGCATCCAGCTTTGAAAGCAGTCTCTCCTCAGGCACCGATCGCTGATTGGTTCTGGGACGATTTTCATCATCATGGTGCCTTGTTCCTGCCTCATACGTTCAACTTCTTCTCGAGCTTTGGAAAGCCGCGGCCCAAGCCAACGACCGAAGGCGGCAAGGCATTCGAGCACAAGTCCCCGGATGGGTATCGGTTTTTTCTCGATATGGGTCCTCTGAAAAACGCGGATGAAACCCAACTCAAAGGAGAAGTCGCTTTCTGGAATCAGATCTTGGAGCACCCGAACTACGATTCGTTCTGGCAGAGCCGGAATCTACTGCCGCACTTGAAAAATGTCCGATGCGCCGTGATGACGGTCGGCGGATGGTTCGATGCGGAGGACCTCTACGGTCCGCTTAAAATTTATCGAGCCGTGGAGAAGAATAACCCGGGAGTTTTTAACGTTCTCGTCATGGGTCCGTGGTCTCACGGCGAATGGGGTCGCGGCACCGGAGAATCTCTGGGCAACGCCAAGTTTGGGTTCAAGACCTCGGAGTTCTATCGGGAGAATATTGAATTCCCATTTTTTAACTATTATCTGAAAGGCAAGGGGCAATCGACGCTGCCGGAAGCCTACGTGTTTGAAACCGGAGCCAACCGCTGGCGCACTTTCGATCATTGGCCTCCGAAAGCAACGGAGCAAAAGAATCTGTTTTTGGCTGCCAGTGGTCTCCTTTCATTTGATTCACCACGGAACGGCGAAGAGCTTTTCGATGAGTATATCAGCGATCCGGCCAAACCAGTCCCGTTCACCGAGGACATCGCTAACGGGATGACGCGCGAATATATGACGGACGACCAGCGGTTCGCCGCTCGCAGACCAGACGTGCTCGTTTATCAAACGGAAGCGTTGGAGAAAGATCTCACGCTCGCCGGCCCAATTGAGATGGCTTTGTGGGCCTCCACTTCGGGAACTGACTCAGACTGGATCGTTAAGGTGATCGACGTCTTGCCAGGGACAACGCAGGACAACGATCCAAATCCGCGCAAGGTTCACATGGGCGATTACCAGATGATGATTCGGAGCGAGGTGATCCGCGGTCGCTTTCGCAATAGCTACGAGCACCCGGAGCCGTTCGAGCCAAACAAACCAACAAAGATTTCCCTGGAGTTGCTCGACGTATTTCACACCTTCAAAAAAGATCATCGATTGATGGTGCAAATTCAGAGCACTTGGTTTCCACTCACCGACCGCAACCCTCAGAAGTTTGTTCCGAACATTTACAAAGCCGAGAAGGACGATTTCATCAAGGCCACACAGAGAGTGTTCAGATCGAAGGAGCATCCGACTCATCTGAAAGTTGGCATTCTTAAACCGATCGATCAGTAAGATCCAGATCGAGGCTTTTACAGAGTTTGTCATGGACACCTCCCCGGAGTTTTGGTTTAACTTTTTCCGGACGGGATTTCCTAAACAGAGTTGTCGGGCAATAAAGCGAAAGAGAAACTTTAATCTATGAGGACTAAATCAATGAAGATGATGAGGTGGATGGCGTTCGCGGTTGCGATCGCGGCGGTCAACTCGCAGTTTGCGGTTCGGTCGCACGCAGGCCTGTTCAAGTTGGATTTCGGCCACTTGGAAAACGAAAGGGAAATTGTGGATGCCGACGGAAATCCAACGGGAAAGTTTCCGGATAAACTGAAGGATTGGGACATCATCCCGACTTTTACTTTTGCAGCCCCCCCTCCCCCAGCAGTTGGTGATGGTAAGTCAGCGACTTGGAAACTGACCGATTACTCGACCGATAAGGACAACGATGTGACAATGACTATCCTCGATAATGTCGCGCTTTCAACGAAACTCGGTTTGGATGCGCCAACAGGCATGACCGCCAACAACCCAACAAAGGAAGGGGTGGCTGCTGTTTACGACGGAGTTCTGGTTCCCGCAGTCGTCAAAGACGACTATAACTATCGTCTCCCGGATACAGCCGGAAGCGAACTGTTGTTCCGCTTCGCCAATATTAATCCGGGAAAGTACAACGTGACAGTGTTCGAAGGCCGGACAACCGACGCGGAAGAATATGGCAAGATCTGGGTGGATGATATCAGCGGCAAGAAAGAGCCTGCAGAACAAAACACCGGCAGCTATTCCGGGAAAAGCGCGAGCGGAGCTGTGCTTCCCTTAGGAAATCCGAGAACGGTTACCGTGGATATCAAAGCAGGTGAATATCTTTATTACGCGCACATGGAAGACAACTCAGGAGGGATTAGTGGATTGATCATCCGATCCGTTACCGCCGCGCCACCTGTCGTCGATGTGTCCACCTCAAAAGGTCTCTTCAAGATCGATTTCGGCCATCTTGAAAACGAAAGAATACCCGCGGATGCCGATGGAAATGCGACCGGACCGGCTCCGACAGCTTTGAAGGATTGGGTTGTGATCCCCACATGGAGTTTCGCAGATCCAAATGCGAACGTAACCGCTGGTTCTGCTAGTTCCGTTGGAACAGCGAATGCCGCGGGTACAGAAGTGACTTGGAAACTGATCGACGCCTCTAAAGACGCCAACAAAAATGTCACGATGACTATTCTCGATAATGTGGCACTTTCAACGTCGCTCGGTTTGGAGGTGCCAACGGGCCAGACCGCCAACAACCCCACAAAAGATGGGTTGGATGTTGTCTATGACGGAGTCGTGGTTCCCGCATTCGTCAAGGACGACTATAACTATCGCCTCCCTGACACGGCCGGAACCGAACTGTTGATGCGATTCACCGGTCTGAATCCCGGGACCTACAACGTGACGGTGTTCGAAGGTCGAACCACCGATGGCAATGGAAGATTTGGCAAGGTCTGGGTGGATGATGTCAACGGCAAGAAAGAGCCGGCAGCACAAAACACCGGCAACTATTCCGGGGTGAATTTGGATGTCGCCGGAGTTCCGACTCCCATAGGTCAGCCGAGAACAGTGACTGTGACTCTCAAGGCAGGCGAGTATCTATGGTTCGCGGAAATGGAAGACAATTCAGGAGGCATCAGCGGAATGATCATTCGAGGCATTGGTAGTTCGACGCCCGCCGCAGTGGGACCCCTCACCGTCGCGAAAACGGCGGCGGGTGTTACGATCACCTACACAGGAGTGCTCCAAGCCGCGGCTGCGGTCACCGGACCATTCTCCGACGTGGCCGGTGCTACGAGTCCCTATCCGGAAAAATTCACGAGCGCCGCAAGGTACTTCCGCGCAAGACAATAACCGGGAGTCAGGCAAGATAATCACGAGAGAGACCGGAGTTCACTTCGGTCTCTTTCCATTTAGACTAGAAAAAGCACTAGATCCGAAAAAGAACCCATAGATCGCAAAGACGGAGAGATTTTCGCGAACCGTAACCTTCACCCTGCTGGCGATGAATCACGCCCGCGTCATGGGCTGCCTGCAACGCCTCCGACACCTGCGCCACGATCTCCAGCCGCACTTCCAACGGAATCGCTCCCACGCCCCCACGCTCCTCACTCCACGTCTTCAAATCCCGCCCCGCCGCATACTCCATCGTCAAATAATACGGCACCTCCTCCAAATACACATCCTCCACTCCGACAATGTGCGGATGTTCTCCCGACCGTTCCTTCATCACCCGGAATAACGTCACTTCCCGTTTCAGCGACCGCACCCGATCCGCCCGAAAACAAAACTTGAACACTCGCCGCTGCTTCGTCGTCTTGTGCCGGCCCAGCCACACTTCTCCAAATCCGCCTTCCCCAAGCTTCTCTTCCAAAACCCAACTCGTCCCTGGAACTCCCTGGCCGATCGCCGGTCGCCAGCCCAACACTGGTTCCGCGTCCGGCGACATATACCGATGCACCTTCTCCGAATCCCCTGGTGGCTTCAGAACCGCGGCGCCCGTTTCCCCGACTTCGCAAATCTCCATCGGTTCATCCACGCCTTTGAGCAAATACGGGCCGTGATTCAGCCACGACAAAGCGCCAACGCCTTCGATCGCTTCGCCCTTGAGCACTTGGCGCGCGTTGTCGAACGCCGAGCGCGTCAGCAGGATTTGATCGCCTTCGGCCAGCGACATCACCCGCGCGCAGATATCGACTTGCAGCCCGTACATGTCTCTCGGCTTGGGCGCGCCAGGCGGTTCTTCAATCACGACCTCCCCGATGTGGACGCCGATCCGATCCAACAACGGTCTGGGCGCTTTACTGGAGAGAACCCGCAGCCGGGCTTGCAGCAGCAGGGAAAACTGGACGGCGTCCGAAGGCCTGGCAAACACGATGAAAAACGAATCGCCCGCTGTGCCAATTTCTTCGCCCTCGGGAAAACGGCTCAAGATTTCGCGAACCAACGCATGATGCTGCTGGATCAGGGCCACCGACTCGCGATCGCCGAGTTCCTGCTTGAGCTTGGTCGAGCCGACCAGGTCAGTGAAGAGCAAGGTCAGCAGCCCGATTCGGTGCTTGCGTTGAAACTCTTCAACTTTGGTGCACTGTTCCAGGGCAAGCTGAAGGTCCATGGAATCAAGCCTAGCAAGGCTGGCTTGCGGAGAAAAGCGAAAGGTCCGGGAGATCTGATGCGCCGACCATCCCGAAATTGTTGGTCCAGACAAGTTCGCTGTCTGCCGCCGCAGAGCGGCGCTTGAAGGGCATGCGACCACTGGAGTAATAAGTCGCGGAGCGACGTTTGATGAGATCGCCAAACCTCCGAGGGGATCAACCGTCGCTCCGCGACTCTTGAGCTTCTCCGGGCTCATTCCGTGGGTTGAAACCCACGGCTACCTTCGAATCATCGCTCCGCGATGTCGAGCGACCGTCCCCATTCACCAACAACGTTGGGATGCACCGGCTGGTGCCACGATGCTGACCTCTGGTTTGCCCGTCGTCATTTGACAGAGAACCGCTGCCCAATAAACTCTGTCGCATGGGAAAGGTCCGCGTCACGATCAAACTCACCAACCAGTTTGATCTCTTCGCCAAGGGACGCCTGAACGCCAAGCGCAAGCCCCGCGCCATTGAAACCCAGTGTCATCCACGCGCTCGGCCTGCAACAAGTCGATCAGGTGGCGTCACAAACCACGAACGGGACAAGAATCCGCGGCGTGTATGACCCGGTGCGCCTGGATATCATGGGCCGACATGGGATTTTCTAGGTCGTCGATATCGACGAAAAGGTGCCCAATTTGCTCGGCCAGATTCCCCTGGAGTACCCGGACTTCGTCGTGGACCCAAAAAAGAAACGGCTCATCCCAAATCCGAAACACGGGGATAATCAGATGACGGAGGAGTATTTGTCCGTTCACGATCTTCGCGCGGCAGATTTCGAGCACAGATTTTACCGGGTGAAATCGTGACCCTTTCCGCTTCCGCCCGCGAACGGCCAATGAGCGTGAATGGAGAAAAATCAGCCGCTGGGATCGGCCCGCGGTGGCGGCACACGACCGCTCTTGGCTAGGTCAAGGTCTTCCCGGAACTGTGGATCATCCCATTCCTTGAGCGCTTCGACGGCGATGCGCTCTGCCTCCACAGTGCGTTCGTTTAGAACCAGGAGCGCGACCAGCGTCGCTGCGTCCCGGGTGTGTGACGCCAAAGTAACCTTGAGATCAGGCGGCGACCTTGATTTTGAGATATTCGGAATTGTTTAGGCGATTCCAACACTCATCCCAACGGTTTCCTTTAAGGGCGCAACGCAGGTTCAAAATACTTGAGGCACCGCTCTCGG
>SIBE01000134.1 GCA_009695265.1 Pedosphaera sp.
ACAGCGGTCCCAAACCGGCTGAGACTAGCCAGTTTCTGATCCATCTGGGAATCTTGAGCCCGAAATCCGGATCTCTGCGAGGAAGCACTTGCTAGATCGGCCGAGGTGCTCGCAGTGCCGGAACGAGACTGCAAAGAAACCTGCTAAGGTCTCTGATAACCTTGGATACTGAGGGTACTTGTGGCTGCCACGTGCATGGTGGATATCAATATAGATTCAGCAGAAAAAAACAAGCCTTAATTGTGCTATGACGAAAACTGTCGCGCGGCCCGTGCTGCGGTCACCTCATCTTTGAAGTCGGTTTGGCTGTCGCGCCGATGTGATGCCTGCGCTTCGAGGCTGTGGTGCTGAGCTAGCGGTGACGCAGTTCATTTGTTCCATCGATTAACGATCCACCGTGACTTTCCGGTGGGAGATGGAGGAATCTCAGCTACTTTCTGCATCTGAATGGTGGCTGATTTTCCCAGAGCAGTTTGGAAACTGGATTGCAGTTGGCCGAGATTGGATTCGAGACCGTCTTTCTTGAGGGGGATGTAGCGAAAGACAAAGATGTTTCGGCCTGTTTGCTCGAATTGCCATTCGCTAATGAGTTGTCGATTCAGGCTGACCCCAACGAAATGCCGGATGAACACTGAAGAGAGCAATGTGCCATCCTCAGTGGTGAGCATGTCATCGGCGCGGCCTTGGAGGCTTTGCAGCTTTGGAAAAGGCAATTTGCACGGGCATGCTGCGGGCTCGGCCCATATCCCCATATCACCGATGTGATAACGGATCATGGGAAAGGTCACGTTGTTCAGAAGCGTGATCAGGAGGCGGCCCATTTGCCCAGGCGGACAAGGCTGACCGGCTTCATCCACGACTTCCACGAACACGTTCGGTGAATAGACATGCAGCCCGGTGTGGCTGGAGCATTCGCAGGCGATGTCGGCGCACTCTCGGGAACCGTATTTGTCGAACACTTCCGCATCGAATGTCCGCTGCAGGATTTCACGCCATTCCTGGGTCACGGTACCGGCGCAAGCCATGATCGTTTTCAACTTCGGCCTCGGCAGTTTGCGATCTTCGATGAACGTTGCCAAACTGACCGATGCGTCCACATAGGCCATCATGTGTTGAATGTCGCGATGGCTCTGGATGGTCTCCAGGTGGTGCGTCAACTCTGTGGCCTTGGCTCGGAAAGAGTTCATGGAGACTTCGCCCAAAAGATTTTTTAGAACCCGTCGGTCGAGCTTCTCTGTTTGTTGCAATAGGTCTTGCTCCGAACCCCAAAGACGGAAGTAGCGCACGCCGAGCGGAAATCCGCAAAGTTTCTGTGAGAACAATCGCGTCGCTCGGCCCCAATCTCGGAACTCCGCATCGTGGACGACTGTGGTGGGGACGCCTGTTGTTCCGCCGGTTTTCACCACGAGCCAATCGTATGTATTTTTCGCGACACTCTCGGGCGAAGTGATTTCGCGTCTTAGCGGGTCGATCACCAAATCGCTAAAATGCGTTCGAATTTGTTCGCGCGTCAGGATCGGAAATTGTTTCAAGAACTGTTGAGCGCTCTCACCAGGCTTCCTTTTCAGGCCGAGTTGCCGGTAATAGGCTGATTGGCTCGTTGCGGCAGTGAGCAGGTGCGAGAGGCTTTTTTCAATGGCTTGAACCAGTTCGGCCGCCGAGAAACGTTGCCAGGCTTGCAGCTTTTTCCACTTCGAAAAGATCTTGGAGCCAATGCCTTGTTGCAGCCCGAAGTAGAGCGTCGCGCGAAGAGGGCCCGGCAACCGAGAAAGCCAATCAACGTTCAATGTGATCCCTCCAACCGGGCGGTGGCACGAAATGAAAATTGATCGATGACTCAAGGGCCTTCAACGGTTGGCCATCCAATTCAACTGTCAGGCCAGTCAGTTCAAAATCGCCCCACCCAAGGCCGGTGAATTGACTGCGGCGTGCAATGATCGGCAGTTTGTTCGGATCAAAGCCCATGAACCAACTCAACGCGGAGTCGATCTCAAAAGGGTCGGAACCGCAGACGAGCCAGTCCGTTTCTTTCGGCAGCGGTTGCAACGGCCCGTTGCCTTCACCGCTGATCAACCCATCGGCGATGCAAAAATAGCTTCGTTGCGGAGTCGGCTGAAGCATCCCTTCCGCATCGACACATTGGACGATCAGGTTTAAGTCATAGATCATCCGCCAAATGGTCTCATTGCCGTACCAAGCACCGCCCGCGACATAGAAACTTTTCGGAGCGGCCTTTGGATTGTCCAGGCGTGTCTCGATGCCGCGGACACGTTTGATCAGCTCCCACCCGGGCTTTAAGAGTTTGTAGGCTAGCTGACTTCGCTTTTGAAAACGTTCGCGCAAGTGCGTTTGGGCGAGGTACAGCCAGCGATTTTCGTCGCGGTATTCGTCACCTCCCCATTTGGGAGCGCCCTTTCGGAAATGCGGCAGGTACGCTTTGTCACCGTTAATGCCGACCAAGTTTTTCAAGGCGCAGGTAATGCCGCTCTTCTGATGAGACTTCCATTTCGGCACGTTAATGAACAGGTCGGCATCAAGAA
This sequence comes from Pedosphaera sp., assembly GCA_009695265.1. Lineage (GTDB taxonomy): Bacteria > Verrucomicrobiota > Verrucomicrobiia > Limisphaerales > SIBE01 > SIBE01. The sequence goes on from SIBE01000134.1 coordinate 2,541, forward strand.
CGGTTTGGCTGACGAGATAGCGGTGCGAGCCCTGGCGGTGGTTGCTGCTGGTGACAGCGGAGCTATAATCATTCACCGCAAACCGCTCGGATTGATCGGAGATAGGTTCCAGGTGGCTCCGCGTTCCGAGTTCAACCTCTCGGTATCCTTTGGGATCGCCATGCTCGTCGCCGCTGGTCGCTAGGAAATTATGTTCATCTTTGCGAAACACGTCTTTTCTCAAATCACGAAACACGACTTTGCCGTCCGAGCTCTTTGAGAGCCGTTCGATAACTGCGTCGAGACCAGACTGGCGGCACATCAGAGGCCAGTTGGCATATTGCAAAGGACAGTCGCCGACGACAATAGATTCCGCTTTAGGGTAAAGATGGAGGCACGCTTCCACAGTGGCTTCAATCACGCGCGCGTCGGTGACCAGCGCATTAATCGGAAATGCGGTGTCGGTTTCGTGCAAGACCCAATTCGGTTTGATAACAATGTTTCTGGGAACGTAGGCACGAGCTCTGAGTTGTTCCAAAACGAGGCGCTTGAGCCGGGAGGACGCCTGAGTGAAACAGCTGATCATGGCCTAGCTACTTACAGCATTGTCGCAGGCGTGGCAATCTCCCAGCACGGTATCCCGCGCCTCGGAAGGACCTCGGTACCCATCGGGACGGTGCTCGCGATGGGCGATCGAACGAGGGAGCCAATTCAATCCATTCTCCGGGAACATGCCCGACTTGCCTGAAGCAGAATTGTGTGGCGCAATGCTGCCAGCATCCGTACCCTAGGCCCGAATTTAATGAACGCACTTTCTTGAGAAATGCTGTCCATGAAAAACATTCAATTGCCATCTAAACCCAAGTTATCCTCTTCCATTGTCGGGAAGATCTGCCTCAGGAGCCCATCCGGCTCTCTTCGATCTCGAACCGCAGCCTTTACGCTGATCGAGTTGCTGGTCGTCATTGCGATTATCGCGATCCTTGCTGGCATGCTGCTGCCGGCGCTGGCCAAAGCCAAAGCCAAGGCACACCAGACCGCTTGCCTCAACAACATGCGTCAACTGGGCATCGCGACAGTCATGTACGTGCACGACAACGAAAAATATCCGGGGACCCTTTTCGCGCAAGGCGGCGTCCGTTACGTGTGGCCAGCAAGGCTGTTTACTCAGATGGGAACGAACCGCGCCGTATTTGCATGTCCATCGGCCAGGCCCGAAAGCCGATGGGACACCAACGTCAACAAGACCCTTGGCGCGCCTAACTTATATGGCGGTGGCAGGGACCCGTGGGGCATCAGCGAGACCGCGCTTTTCTCGGTGGGTTACAACGACTGGGGAGCTTTCCCCGCATTTTCAGACAAGGGCTTGGGCGGAGATGTGGACACTCTTTCGTACGAAGTTAAGGAGTCGGCGGTCAAAGCGCCGACAGATATGATTATGTTGGGCGACAGCAAACCTGGTGATGGCAGCGGCAACGCGAAACCAACCCGCGGGTTGTACGACGCGAATATCGATCCGACTACCGCGCAAGAGTGGCCATCCAATCGCCACAATCGCCGCACTGTTCTAATGTTCTGCGATGGGCATGCCGAAGCCGCCCAACGCAACGACGTGATCGATCCCAAGAATGAAAAATGGCATCGCCGTTGGAATAACGATAATTCTCTGGCTGGATCTTGGTCTGTGACGGCCAGTCAAGCGGCCCGGATTGACCCGTAGGAGCGGAGCGCGCTTAATGGTTTGCTGCGGATCGGAAAAAGATCCCCCGCCGGGCCCTCTGGTTGATTGACCATAGAAGTTTTCTTCCTTCCGCACATGGTTTACGACGCATCATTGGATGATTTGTTTCAGAAGGTTTGGGTTGGCGAACGGATTGACCGAGTTGACGCGCTGCTGCTTTCCCGGCTTCCTTTGGAGCAGTTGGGCGCGTTGGCAGATCGTAGGCGAGAGCTTGCGAAAGCTCAGGCTTACGACGGGCGCGGCAACCAAATCATCACATATATCGTAGATCGCAACGTCAATTACACCAACGTGTGCAACGTCTATTGCAAGTTCTGCGCTTTCTACCGAGTGGAGGGGGATGAGGATGCTTACATCATCACGCACGAGGAGATGGACCGAAAGATCGAGGAGACAATTGCGCTCGGGGGTACGCAAATTCTCATGCAGGGCGGGCATCATCCGAAGCTCACCCTGCAGTGGTATCTGGATTTGCTCTCACACATCAAACGTAAATTTCCAGAGATCAACATTCACGGCTTCAGCCCCAGCGAGTTCATCCATTTCCGCGAAATCTTCAATCTCTCGCTAGAGGAAATCATTTCCCAATTTGTCAGAGCCGGGCTGGGTTCGATTCCCGGCGGCGGAGGGGAAATCCTGGTCGATCGAGTTCGAAAGCGTATCTCGCCGCTTAAAGCGATGAGTGACGACTGGCTCAGCGTGATGGATGTGGCGCACCGGCTCGGCTTGAACTCGACGGCCACGATGATGTTTGGCCATGTTGAAACGGTCGAGGAACGGATCGAACATTTGGAACGTGTCCGCGCCCAGCAGGACAAGACGGGCGGCTTCACGGCGTTCATCGCTTGGACATTTCAGGCTGAGAATACCAAGTTGCGAGCGCCGACGGTTGGCGCTCACGAATATCTGCGGACGCAGGCACTCAGCCGGATCTATCTCGATAACATTTTGAACATCCAAAGCTCTTGGGTCACTCAAGGGCAAGAGATCGGTCAAGTTGCGCTTAAATTCGGAGCCAATGATTTGGGCAGTATTATGATTGAGGAGAATGTGGTGTCGCAGGCTGGAACAACCTTTCGCATGGGAGTTGCGGATATGCGGCGGCTCATTGAGGAACTCGGTTATGAGGCGCGTCAGCGAGATAACTGGTATAAGCTCTTGCGAAACTGAAATCGAAAATGGCCGGTCCGATTCGGCTGCGCGACCAGCTCCTGATTCCAAGTTGAAAGCAACTTGGAATTACTCCGTTCCGAACACGCTCGCTAAGATAACTTCCTTGATTTTCCAGATGAGCGTCATGGTCATGGCGAGCGGGAGGAGGATTAAAAAAATAAGTCCCCATTGCTTCACCACTTCCAAAGCTCTGAGCACGTCAAGGACGAGAATGGGCAGCGAATCGATCTGCTGGAGAATGAGGTAAGCCGTCACCAATAGAATGAGGGCCAAGAGCAGATACAGATTCAGGGAGGTGAAGAATTGAGTTTCCAATCGCAAAGTTTCGTCCGGCAGCATCGCGGTCAAGCGTTGCAAAACCCGATTCAAATTGAACAGGAACAGCAAGCTTGAGAGCATGAGGATACCGACAGCGAGAGTGAACAAGGGGACATGCGGAATTTGATTCCACCAGAACACAAAAGGCGACAATCCAATATTGACGACGCTCAGCAACTTGGCTCGGTCCAGCGCGTGGTGCCAGATCCGCTCTTGCTTCTGAAAACAGCCGAGCTGCCACAAACCATAAGCCAACAAGGCCGTGGCTAGGATGGGAGGAAAGATTCCGAGTGGTTTCAGCCATTCGCTCGTGGCCGTCTTCACGCACACCAACAGAGTGATGGGGAGCCCCCAGAAAAGTGCTGAAAGTCCGCGCACCAGCCGACTCAAAGAGCGCATCAATTCGGCTTTGAGAGCGGGTTCAGACATGAACGATCCCGTTTCGCGCTAAATCGTGAGGTATGTGTATTCTTTGAGACCGCGCTCGTAATCGTCCAGGAGTCTCATCGCTTCGGAAGGCTTCATTCTGTCGGTCTTAATAGCGACGTCAATTTGCGCCTTCATCTGGCGCTTGAGCTCGTTCTCATCGTATTGCACAGCGCCCAACGCTTGAACGATGGTGTTGCCCTCAATGATCTCCTCGACGTAGTAGCCGGTTGGCTCATCGGGATCGAGGAAGACGTGGACCTCGTTGACGCGGCCAAAAAGGTTGTGCAGATCGCCCATGATATCCTGGTAGGCGCCCATGAGAAAGAAACCGAGATAGTAAGGCTCCTGGACCTGGCCGTTCCAATTGAGCTGGTGCAAGGGCAAGGTGTCGCGGACATCGCGCAGGTCAATAAACTTGTTGATCTGACCATCCGAGTCGCACGTGATGTCCACCAACGTCGTTTCGCGGGTGGGACGTTCAGTGAGGCGGTTCACCGGCATGATAGGGAACAATTGGCCGAGCGCCCAATGATCGAGGAGCGACTGGAAGACGGAAAAGTTGCACAGGTATTGATCGCCCAGACTGTCTTCCAGCTTCCGGATTTCTTCCGGGATATACGCCTGGCCTCGAAAAGTCTGCACTACATCCTGGCTGATCTCCCAATAAAGATTTTCGATCTTCGCTTTGTCCGGCAGCTCCAGCAAGCCGAGCGTGAACATATTATGGGCATCATCCCTCCGTTCCAGCGCGTCGTGGTAGGCTTCGAGCTTGTTGAGCTTCGCCAGATTCTTGCGGATGTCGAGGAGCTCCTTCACCAAGGGATGCTCGTTGTCACCGTAATTAAAGTTGTGGTCGTGTCGGACCTTGCCGATCGCTCCGAAGACTTCCACGATGAGGACGCTATGATGAGCGACGATGGCGCGTCCGCTCTCGCTCACGATTTCGGGATGCTGCACCTTTTCGGCGTTGCAGACATCGGCGATGTAATAAACTACATCGTTGGTATATTCCTGCAGGCTGTAATTTGTGGAGCTGTCGAAGGCGGAGCGGCTCCCATCGTAATCAACTCCCAGTCCGCCGCCCACATCGATGTACTCGATGGGAAAACCCATTTTGTAAAGTTTGGCGTAAAAGCGGGCGGCTTCCTGCACGGCTTTCTTGACGGTTAGGATATCGGGCACCTGGGACCCGATATGGAAATGGAGCAGCTTGAAGCAATGGGTGAGCTTTTCGGCTTGCAGCAATTCCGCCGCCGCCAGCATCTCGGCTGTGCTGAGGCCGAACTTCGCATTCTCACCTCCACTTTCCGCCCATTTGCCCATGCCTTTGCTGAGCAGGCGAGCGCGAATACCGATCAGCGGCTCAACCCCGAACTGCTTGGAAACGGCAAGGATCTGTTTTAGCTCCTCGAGCTTTTCCACCACCATGATCACCTTCTTGCCAAGCTTGATGCCCATCAGGGCCATTCTGATAAACGTGGTGTCCTTGTAACCGTTGCAGATGATCAGGCTGCCGACTTGGTCCTGCAAAGCCAGTCCAGCGAAGAGCTCGGGCTTGCTCCCTACTTCCAAGCCGAAACCGTAAGGCTTCCCAGCTTCAAGGATTTCCTCCACGACCTCGCGAAGCTGATTCACTTTGATCGGAAACACGCCGCGGTATTTTCCCTGGTAATTGAATTCGGCAATCGAATTCCGGAAAGCCTGGTTAATCGAATCAACGCGATGTCGCAGGATATCTTGAAACCGAATCAGCACAGGAAACTTTAACCCACGTCCTTTGGCCTCCTCGATGACGTCAGTGATATCGACCGATGCACCCGCTTCTTGCAGGGGCGTCGCGATAACATGGCCCGCCTCGTTGATGTCGAAATATTTCGCCCCCCATCGATCGATGTTGTACAAGGTGCGCGCACTCTGGATATCCCACGGCTTAGAGGCGTCTGAAAATTCACTCATTAGTATTATTCAAATCGTGCGCACTATAAGGACGCCTTCGCAGAATTCAATATGCGTAATAAAATATTTTGCAGCGCTTCTTGATTTGCGTGAGTAGGCTCGCTTCCATACCGCCATGCCACGAGCTTCTCTTTCTTTGATCGTCAAGTACTCGGATCGTCTGCTGAAAACGATCGAGTTCAAAGACTGGGAGGGAGCCGTGAATGGTTTGCAGGTGGAAAATCAAGGGACTGTCAGCCGGATTGCAGCAGCGGTGGACGGCAGTTTGGCCACCATTCGGCTGGCTGTTGCTGCACGCGCCGATCTTTTGATTGTTCACCATGGCCTGTTCTGGAGCGCGTCGCATCCGTGGACTGGCAAACGCTACGAGATGTTGCGGCTCCTGCTGGATAGCAACCTCGCCATCTATAGCTCGCATTTGCCGCTCGATGCTCATCCCAAGTTGGGGAACAATGCTCGTCTCTGCGCGGCTTTAGGTTTGACGAAGTTAAAGCCTTTCTTTTTTCTAAAAGGCCAATTCATCGGACTCCAATCGATGACCAAGCTGTCCCGCGATGTGTTGCTCCAGCGTTTGGATCAAGCGGTGGGCAGGCACCCAATCTTGATCCCCGGCGGGCCGCCAGTGTGTCAAAGGATCGGAGTTGTCACAGGCGGTGCTGGGAATGAACTCAAGCTGGCCGCGAGCGAAGGCGTGGACACGTTCATTACCGGCGAAGGCGTTCATTGGACTTTTGCCTTGGCGGAGGAATTAGGAATCAACGTTTTGTACGGCGGCCACTACGCGACGGAGACTTTTGGTGTCAAAGCTCTCGCCGCTCATCTTGCCGATAGGTTCCAGGTGCCGTGGGTTTTCCTTGATCACCCTACCGGGTTGTAGAGGATCTTCCCGCCTTCGTAGGTGAAGCTTCAGTTCTGGCTAAAAACAAACACCCCGCTCCGGTAGTAGAGCGGGGTGTGGCTTGAGAGCTTTTTTCGAATGAAGGGTTAGGACTTCTCTTTCTTTTCCTTCGCACCGTAACCCGCCTTCTTCACCGCCTCGATCAGTTTGGCGGCAGTTACCTTATTCTTGTCCACCTTGACGACCGCCTGATCTGGCATGGTCACTTCCGCCTTAATCACTCCAGGAACTTTAGAAAGTGCAGACTGCACTTTTTGGGCGCACCCGACGGGTCAGGTCATCCCTGATACAGTCAAGTTGATGTTTCCGTCAGCGACAGCAGGAGCTGCCGATTGAGCGGATTTGTTTTTGGCTGCATTCTTTGGCTCAGCAGCCTGAGCGAGCGTCAGCATCGAAACTGCCGCAATGAGGATAGATAATTTGAGTAATCGCATAATGGTTAAACGTGAACTGTCATTCGCATGATAGCCCTGGCCCACGGTTCTGCAACGGCAAAAAATCAGAAAACCCCCGCTCCCCGGTCAGAAGCGCATCATCGTATCTTCCGCCGGGCCACCACAAAGGAGTTGAACATCAAGTAACGGGTCGGGGTGAGGTTCAGAATGAAGTCGATAGCCTTGGCCACGTAGCGGTCCGTGCAGAAAACGCTTTCGACCTTGCAATCAGCCCGGTTGAGAAAGAATTCCATTTCAAGCGCATTGGTTGCGATGATCGCATCGTCGTCAGGAGTGAATGGCTCTTTTACGATCGGCGTCATCCGATCGAATTTCACCGCGTCCGGATCGGTCTTCATGAGGTGGCGTTTTTCCGACAGCCGCTGCCAGTTGCGCCATTTGTTCCTGAGCCCACGCATTTTGGGATGATAATCGCGGAAGCCGAAGACTCGGAAAAAATTTGGACTGGAAAGCACAATCCGTCCGCCCGGCTCAACGACCCGCACCAACTCGGGAATGAAGGCCTCGGGCTGCTCGACGTGTTCCAGAACATTCAAAGCCCCGGCACTGGCGAAGAATCGATCTGGGAACGGTAATTTCGTTCCGTCGTAAAGCTGGCAGCGCGAACTGAACCTCCGAGCCTTTTCGATGTTCGGTTCCGAAACATCAACCCCGTGCGCTTCAACACCCGCTTCGGTCAAGCGTCCGACGACCTGGCCAGCGCCGCATCCGACGTCCAACACTCGTGCTCCTGCTTTCCCCGGGTTCAGGTAATCGGCGTACTTGGCGTAAAAGTTAGCGTCCCAATTGGCCAGGAACTCGGCATACGCTTCATTATGACGATAGGTTTCCTGATGGCTCATGTTGCTTTGGCGGGTTCGAGCTTCGACTTCTGAGTGGCGGCATCGGTCGAGTGCGAAGCCGTCGATGGCTCCGGTGCTGTTGGAGAGAAGGCCACCAGTCCACACAAGATCAACCCTACGGCAATCGCCGCCAAACTAATGTAAAGGCCGGTGAGCGGCGGTTCGAAGCTAAACTCGATCGTGTGGTTCCCTGCCGACAAATAGACGCCGCGCATGATGAAATTGCAGCGAAGCAAAGTTTCTGGCTTGCCGTCCACCGTCACTTTCCAATCAGGGTCGAACTTATCGTTAAGCAGGAGAACTGTCGGAGTGGCGGCCTGAGATTTCAAGTGGAGGCGTTTTGGGGCATAATCCACGAAGGTAACCGTGCTCGGATTTGGATTCGTCGAGATAGGGCCTGAACTGGGAATGGGGGAGGCGTTTGAAACCAAGACAGTTTGCGCTGGATCAAAGGATGGATCAGGCAACATTTGTAAAACCTCCTTGTCGTTGGTTCTGGTCTGCCATTGCGAATAAAGCTTCGCGCGAGGAAGCGCGCCGGCAAACTCGAAGATCGCATATTGCCCGGCGGCTTTTGTCACGGCGGTAACATCTTCAATTCTTGGGGCGTTCGTTGAAGGAGGATTCCGTAGTGCGAAGTCGAACGGCACTTGGATGCGAAAGCGATGTTTCTCGGGATCAATCTGCTGATTCAATGTGTCCAGATATTCTTTGGCACCCAGCAGATGCCGCGTGCTGGTGAGCTGCCAGAGCCGGCCAATCGACGCGATATCCGTCTTGCTCTTCGGTGCCAGAGCTTGCAGGTAAGCCTCGTCCATTTCCGGCACGCGCGGCATTTGGACAGTGTCCAGAGACTGGATATTGTAGTATTGGAAATGGTGTTGCAGCCACTCGAACAAGACGGGGACCGTTGTGTCGGGCACTAAGAACGCTCTCGACATAGGCATGAACCGCGCGGACACACGCCGTTCGAGAGGCTTTTGTTTTAAGAAATCGATAACAGGGTTGGTCGCGTACTTCTCATTGAAATTCCAATAGATTAGCCACGGCGTGTTTGCACGACTGAGATCGACCACCAACAAAACACCCAATGCAATCCAAGCCAGTTTCGCGCGCGGACCCGACAGACCACCGCTGAGGATGACGATCAGCAAGAGGATTGAAAGGGCGGCAAATACAATAAACAATCCAACTTCGCCGGAGCTAAAGCGGGCCATCGACGTTGCCATGTCGGGAGCAAAGCCGGCGGTCTGGAGATAACGATCGAGTTCTCTGCGCGAAGAAGAGTAGAGCAACCAACTGAGAACGCAGAGTGCGAGGAATGCGATTGATCCGATGGTCCACTTTTTGTCCAGTGGAGAAGCGGTCGGCCACCAGGCCTTCAGTTGACCTTTCAATGAGCCTGTTTTCAGAAGGTTCTTTTCCAGGCAGCGTCGAAACAATCCTTGCAAGCCGTATCCAAACAAGACCAGCAACCCCAACTGAA
>SIBE01000135.1 GCA_009695265.1 Pedosphaera sp.
TGTCGATTCACACCTATGAAAATATCTAATCTCATTCTCTTGATCAGTTCCATGCTGATAACCGGCGCAAACGCGGCTGCTCCGATGAAGGCGCTCGTTATCGACGGTCAGAACAACCACGACTGGAAAGCAACGACGCCGTTGCTGAAGAAGGCGCTTGAGGAAGGCGGTCTCTTCACTGTCGAGGTCGCCACATCACCCGCCAACGGGCAGGACATGGCTTCGTTCAAGCCCGATTTCGCTGCATACAACGTTATCGTTTCAAATTACAACGGGGATTCGTGGCCGCCTCAAACCCAAGCAGCCTTCGTCAAATACGTGAAAGCAGGGGGTGGTTTCGTATCGGTCCACGCGGCCAACAATTCGTTCCCCGAATGGAAGGATTACAATGAGATGATCGGCGTCGGCGGATGGGGCGGACGCAACGAAAAGTCGGGGTCCTATGTGCGCTACGCCGACGGAAAGATTATTCGCGACTCTTCCCCTGGAACAGGCGGGAGCCACGGGAGCCAGCATGCCTTCTTGGTCGAGAGTCGGGATCCTCACCACCCAATCACCGCCGGGCTTCCTTTAAAATGGATGCATGCCCAAGATGAGTTGTATGACCGCCTCCGCGGCCCCGGAGAGAATCTGTCTCTGCTGGCTACGGCCTACGCGGACCCCGCGACCAAAGGTTCCGGCCACCACGAACCGATGCTCATGGCAATTGATTATGGAAAGGGCCGGGTGTTCCACACCACGCTCGGACACGGTGTGGGCGCGATGAAATGTGTCGGGTTCATCACAACGCTTCGACGGGGCGCCGAGTGGTCCGCGACCGGAAAAGTCACCCAGATGGTGCCGAAGGATTTTCCAACCGCCGACAAAGTCAGCAGCCGAGAATGAATGACTGTGGATCGCGCGATGAGTTCGGTTGAAACAATCTCGCCGGTTCAAGATGGATCGCAACAAAGCTTTGGTGACATCCCGAGAACGCATGGGTGATACCAGTGAATTTTCACTTTCAGTTCGACTGTTCCTCAAAGCCTACCGCTGGCACAGGATCGAGCCAATTCCTTGGACTCCGCTCCGCAAGCCTCTTGCTGATTGCCGGCTCGCGCTTGTCTCCAGCGCCGGGTTTGTTGGGCCAGGCCAAGCCCCGTTCGATGAATCAATCCGTGGCGGCGACTGTAGCTTCCGCGGGATCTCCAGTGATGCCGATGTCACCACCCTCATCGAAACGCACCGAAGCGAATCGTTCGATCACACCGGGCTCCATCAAGATCCCAACCTCGCGTTTCCGATCGACCGAGTTCGAGAGTTAGTTCAGTCGCGGCGGCTCGGTTCGCTCAACCATCGCCACCTCTCCTTCATGGGATCAATCACGGCGGCGGGAAGGCTGGTTCGGAATACAGCTCCAGAAGCGGCGCGCTGGCTGGCTGAGGACAACATCGATTTGGCTCTACTTGTCCCGGTCTGACCCATGTGCAACCAAGCCGTGAGCTTGGTCGCAGCAGAACTGGAGCGGCAGGGCATTCCCACCGTGGCCATTCAACTCCTTCGCGAGGTGGCTGAGCGAGTGCGACCGCCCAGAGCGCTCTTCGTGCCGTTTCGACACGGCTATCCGCTAGGCGTTCCTGGAGACGCGAAGAGGCAGCACGCGGTGATAGAGGCCGCGTTGCGTTTGTTCGAAGATCAAACTTTAGAGCCGCCCGCTTTGGTCGATTTTAAGCCACACGGAGAGTGAAGCGCGGAGTGTCTCGCTCGGGCTTTGGCCCGTCAGAAATGCCGACGCTGACACTTGTTCGATGACGACTTAGCCGAACGCGAAAGTTACCCTCCCCCCGAGCACTTGGTTCGTTGTGCTGCTAAGTTAATGAATAAATGGCGATGCGGCCGAAGTCCGCGAACTTTCCGTCTTTGGGTTTCGGCTGGCTCAATGTGATTCCTAGGAAAAGCCGGCCCCCGTCGGAACTGAAGACCGCTTTGGTGACGCGGTTTTTTACATCGAGAGAATGGACTAGAGCGCCGGTTTGAGCGTCGAAGAAGCCGATGTTCCATTTACCCTGCGCCAGACGTCCGGCCATGATGAAATAAGAACTGGCTGGATGAAAGGCGAGTGTTTCCATCAGCCCGTTGCCGTGCTCGCCCTCATGAATTTCGTCGAGTTTTTTCACAGGATTCTCACGCCAGGCAAACCGTTGCCAGGTCTGTTTGCCGTTGCCAGCCATCGGGTCCCGCATCGGGCCCATTCCGCCTGCGAGCAACTGGTTGCTATCTGGCGTGAAGCTGAGGGCGAAAATGCCACCGATGTAATGGTGGCTTTTGATGATGCCCCAACTCGTGAAGTTGGGCGTTGTCCAAGCGGACAATTGCTGGCCGCTCGCCAGATCCCACACGCGCACCTCACCCATCATGTTGCCGGCAGCGATGACTCGGTTGTCCGGGCTGAACGCCACAGACAGCACCGGTGGCACATGAGAAAAGCCGTGGATCAGTTCACCGGTCCGCGCCTTGAACACCTTGACGGATGGCTCTTGCTCGAGAGCTGGTTCGTACTTGTAGCCGCCTGCTAAATACTGGCCGGTGACAGATGCCACCCATTCGCCATCTCGAGAAGCTGCCATCTGCCAGGACCAGAATTTGTGGGCGGATACCTTGCGAACCGTTTTGCGTGCCGCGATGTCGTGCCAATGCAACGCACCGTCATACCCGGCCGAGATGGCCGTCGCGCCATTGGGTGATAGCGAGATGCCGGAAGCGTAGCTCTCATGATTGCCGATCACTTCGAGATCGCCGGACTCCACGTTGATTTCGTAAATGCCGCCATCGAGACAAGACGCGTAAAGCAACTTTCCGTCCGACGTCGCATCGAGACTCAGCACCGCTGTCGGCAATTTGATGTCCTTCACCAGCTCGGTTTTCACGTCAAAATCTCCCTGATTGGTTCCGTCTTTTCTTCAACGCGATGAAATGTCGGTAAGCCAGGCAAATCGTATTCGGCATACGGATCGATGCCGAGTGCTGTGAAAATAGTCGCGAAAAGATTTTTTTCGTTGAATGGTTTCTCGGTTACCTCGATGCCATCTTCGCCGGTCGCTCCGACGACCACGCCACGTTTGATCCCATGGCCAGCCATCGCCAGGCTCCAGGCATTTGGATAATGGTCTCGACCACGACTCGTGTTGATCCAGGGTGTTCGGCCGAATTCGCCCATCATGACGACCAGCGTTTTGTCGAGCAGTCCTCGCTCTTCAAGGTCTGTAATGAGGTGGTAGATGATCTTGTCCAAGTCCGGCACCAGCATTTGATAAATCTCGTGATGGAAAACATGGCAGTCCCAAGGCATTCCATTGGCCACCATGACGAATGGAGCGCCGTTCTCGACGAGTTGCCGCGCTAACAGCGTGTGGAGCCCGAACGTGCCTGGTCCATACTTCTCCTTGTCCTTCGCCGGCAGTCCATCGAGATCGAAGAGGTGAGCGCAGCTCATCAACCCTTTGACGCGTTCGAACACGGCGTTCTGTGAAGCGGCGGCCGCGCTCTTTCGATCGTTCTCGAATTTCTTCGTCAAGAACCGCCGCAGGCTCTCGCGTTCGTCGTAGTCCGTCGCCGAGATCGCCGCCAATCGTTCCACATCGGGAATCTTGTAATCTCCACCGACACGGACCGGTCCATATTGCGCTCCGAGCCAACCCGCCCAATTGCCGGCCTTAAATTTCTTGAACTCATTTCCCTCAGGGCAAGGGTCGAGCAGGATGAAGTTCGGGATCGGGCTATCAAGTTGGCCGAGTTGCTGCGCTAACACGGAGCCAAGAGCAGGCCGGATGAATGGCGGCCTCGGTTCGGCCCCGCGAGTCAACAGATCGATTCCTTGGAAGTGCTCGCTCTGCTTCGTCTTCATCGAGCGGACAATCGCGAGTTTGTCGAGAATGCTCGCGCACTTAGGCATTAACTCGCTCACGTGAACGCCGGGAACCTTTGTGGGAATGCTTTTGAATGGGCCGCTCGTGGGGCGGCCGGGTTTCGGGTCCCAAGTTTCGAATTGGCTCGGCGCGCCGCACAGCCAAAGCAGAATGCAGTGCTTCTGCTCCCGTTTGGCCTGCTCGGCAAAAGCGGCGAGAGAGAACAATCCGTTCCAACTCATCACAGAGGCAGCGCCGGCACCGGCTAAACCTTCGAGGAAGAGGCGGCGGTGGAAAACGTGCTCGGGAGTGCTACAGCCGAGGGGAGCCGCCTGGGATTTGTCTTTGGCCATGCGAAGTTAGTGATTGACCTGAAACTCGGTGCCGGTCAGCAGCGCCCAGAGCAGTTGTTTGACGGCCGCTTCTGGTTGGTTCTCACGCTCAGTCAGAAATTTCAGGGCGCGCTTTCTTTCCTCCGCGTCGGGTTTCCGGCCGAGCACGGCCATGAATGCTTGCCGGACGCGACTCTTGGGTTCGCTCAGATTCAGCAACCGTTCCGCCAAATTATCGGGAAGCGGCTTGAGGACATCGTCCATGATCGGGTTGTTGGAAAGAAAGAGTGCCTGTTGCAAGCTCGCGTTGTATTCAATAGGAAACAGGTCAGGGAATTGAGTCACGAAGGCTTGCCGAATCCGCTTCTCTTCATGGTCGGCAATCTTTCCTTCTGCATCAGCTTTATTGACGGTAGCAATCAGCAATGAGCGATAAAGCGCTTCGGCGGAGAGCGGCTTTTCCAAGCCGCAGGCAAAAGCCTCAAGTGGCGGGATGCTTTCGCCGCGCGGTCGAGAATCCAGTTGATACACTCGAGTCAAAACAATATTTCGGATGAGCCGCTTCACATCATATCCGCTGCACTCGAAGTCGGCGGCGAGCCACTCAAGCAATTCGGGATGACTGGCGGGATGCTTCGAGTCCATTTCGTCCACGGGATGAACGAAGCCTCGTCCAAGTAGCAGCGCCCAGATGCGATTGACGAAGGCGCGAGCCAGGAGTGGATTGTCGCGGGTCGCGGCGATGGCCAATTGTTCACGCCGTGAGAACTTGGGAGTGGCCGGTTTTGCGGAAGTGGCTTTGTCTTTTGCGGGAGGAACGATGTAATTCTCTGGGTTATCCTCTTCCTTGGCGCCGTCTGCTGGGCGTTCCTCCTGAATGATCTTGCCGTTCGGAAAAGAGAGCAAGGCAGGCTGAGATTCTTTCTTCAGGTTGGTGAAGCTGACGAACCCGCCAATCGCTGACTCCATGAGGCCAGGGCCCTCGGATGTATCGACAGTTTTGCTTCGGTTGAACGCGGCGACCAAACCCCAGTAATGCTTCTGCTCGATTTCTTGGACGAGCGGATGGTTGTGGCATTGCGCGCACTTCACTTGCATGCCGAACGCGATTGGCGCAACGGCTTCAGCCATGGCTTGAAAATTATCCTTTCGTTCGTACAAAAACCAAACCGCGCCTCTCTCCGCCGGGCTTGTGGGACGGGCCAGAATGATTCCGCGAACCACTTGGTCCCAAGGCCGATTGGATCGGAACGAGGTTTCAAGGAAATCAAACCATTGATTGGATTGCCGCCTGTTGATGGAATCTTCGCCGAGACGCTCCATGAGCACCACGTCGAAAACCTCGCGCATCCGGCGTGGATAATCTTGGCCTGCCAGCAACGCATCGACGAGCATCGTGCGACGGTCTCGACTCCTCTGCTTCACAAAGGATTTCGTTTCTTGCAGCGTGGGGATCCGCCCTGCCAAATCCAGATAAACGCGCCGAACAAAGGTGCGATCGTCGCAGATTTCCGTGGCTTCGACGTGACGTTCACTCCACCCGAGGCGAACGAATTCGTCGATTGTCTGGCTTGGGGAGAGGCCGGCTGGCGGAACCCATTTTACGCGGGCCGACGCGGGAATTGTCGCGTGAGCAGAGTCATGCAAGTCACCAACTTTCTGACCGGGTTTGGCCACAGTTGGGGCCGATAGTGGAGACATCTTTTGAATCCACGACTGGATGATGAGGATTTGGTCGGCCGCAAGTTGCTTGTTGTCATCCGGCGGCATGTGGGGATCGGAACCCGCTTGAAGAAATTTATAGAGGAAGCTTTTTTCCGGATCTCCGGCGGTGACGGCTGGGCCGCGTTCGCCACCTTTCAGAATTGCATCCATTGTCCGGAGATCGAGCCCGCCTTTTTGTTTCACGCCGCCGTGACACTTAAAACAATGTTGGTTGAAGATTGGCTCGATATGGGAGTTCCACACCGATTGCTTTGGCGACGTGGGGGGAGAGGGGTCGGCGGGAGGCAGTTGAGCGCCACCTGGCAAATCAGCGGCGAGACAAATCACGCTCAGCGTAATCGAGGGTAAAATCGGGGAATAAAGCCACATGCGCGGACGACAATTTTTCCCAACAGTAACAACTTATATTTGACTCACAAATATAAAATCGGGCACGCGACTTTGTCCGTCGTGAATCTCCGCGTTTTTGGTGACCGCCGTAGTGGTGGCAGAGGCGTCTTGCTTACCGTAATGGACGGCATCTTACGCGCCGGAGTTTGCGGCGAGATTCGAGCACGCTTACGAACTCGCGCTAGTATAGCGCCGGAGCGAAAACCGCCAAACCGATTCAGAAACGAAGAAACAGACCAGACTGAGCCCGAATAAAAGGAGCATTTCGAAGGGATGATCCAATCGCTCGATCAGCAATTTCGCCGGAACGTTGGCCACCAAAAGCATTGGAATGGCGAAGGTGAAAAATGCTTTAAAGAACCCATGAAAGGCGGCATCCGGTATTCGCGCAATGTTAAATAGATTATAGTAACCCCAGACGATTCCCTGCGCGCGCACCGTCCAGAAGCCGGTGCTGGCCAGCATCAGCATCAGCGAATAATGAATCCCAACGCTACAGAGCGCTAGAAATAGAAAACCGAAGACCTGCACAGCGCTGGGATTGAGTTGCAAATGCCAGGCTGCATAGCCAATGACCGCGACAGCAGACGTTGCGTTCACAAAGCCGCCCAAATCGACCTGGCGAAAGGAAATTAGAAAGCGTGTATTGATCGGCAAGAGCAGCATGAAATCCAGTTTTCCAGTGCGAATAGATTCCGAAAGTTGAGTGCAATTCGTCAGGAATATCGCGGTGAAGATTTGCTGGATGAAATGGCTGGCTCCGATCAACAAGATCACCTCCCATTTTGTCCACGTCGCGATGCGATCCGTGTGCTGATAAATGACCGCAATGAACCCGAGTTGCAGGGCGAACCAAAGCATCTCGACGAGAATCCAGAGCAGAAAGTTGGTCTTGAAGCTCATTTCCCGCACGATGGAGTTTTTCCAGAATGCCAAGTAGATGCTGAAGTAGCGTCGGAGATTCATCGCAGAGATTCGATGGCTAAGTTAATGGATAAACTCCGGCAAACTCCAAGTCTTTACAACATGAAAACCGGCGTCTTTGGCGGCGGTGCTTCTGGCAAGTCCGCATTCTGCCAAGCGAGGAGCCACCCATCAGCAGTGAATTCGCAGTTCGCGCTTGGTCAAACTTATGTTTCAGCTATACTTAACTACGAAAATAAGTATGAAGAAAATTGTTTTGTCATTCCTGGTTCTGGGTGGCGTTGCGTTTGTTCCGTTTGCTGACGCCGCTATTATTACCGTCACGACCACCAGCAACGCCAGCCCGGCAGCCGGAGAAACCTCCTTGCTTCAAGCCATCACCAACGCTTCCGACGGCGACCAAATCCGTTTCAATATTCCTGGACCGGGACCGCATTACATCGTGACACCAGCTGCCGGCTATCCCTTGATCAAGGCGAATAATTTGGTCATCGATGGCTATAGCCAGCCCGGATCGTCGCCGAATACGAATTCCATTCTTGCTTCTAACAACGCCAAAATCAAAGTCGCGCTCGATTCACGCGGAGGCGGCCGCTTGGTGCTCGCGAACATCGCAGGCATTCCGCTCGATGGCGGCAGCGTTCCGGGCTACGGCGACAGTGAAAGCTGCATTCTCTCGATCTATAACGCGACCAATGCCACGGTGCGCGGATTGGCGTTTCTTTCCAAGCTCACGGCTGGAACGTCCGAGGATGCGGCGATTTATGGGGTTGCCTTGATTCGGAACGCCGACGGGGCGCATATCAATGGCTGTTGGTTTGGCGTCGATCTGGACGGAAAGACCGTCGCTGGCGGAAAGGCTGGCGTGGCGGGCTTTCGCCATCGTTTCGCCGGGGAGGATGATGCGTATCCGGATGGAACGGTCGTTGGAGTCAAAGCGCGTTCGACCAATGCTCCAGCCCAATTCAATGTGTTCGTCGGCATGCAAATTAGCCTGGCTCTGGAAGGCGAAGGTTTCCGTATCGCGGGTAATTTCTTCAATGTGTTCCCGGACGGTGTGACTGACTTCAATGCCGCGTTCGATCCGAAATACGCTGACAACCGCGCCGAGGGTGCCATGCAAATTGGGCGGATCGGCAGCAAGACTGTGATCGGAACGGACGGGGACGGAGACAACGACGCCAATGAGCGCAACGTGTTTGGAGGTGTCGTGCCGCGCTCATTGGGCGGCTATACGCACACGATCGAATTTTACGGAGGCGAGCGAAACGACATCGTTTTGGCCGGCAATTACATAGGCGTCGGAGTTGACGGGACAACGCGATTCACGAACGGCGTTCCGGTGGTTGGCGGCTTGCAGGGGAACACGCAGATCGGTTCCGATTTTGACGGGAAAAGCGACAACCTCGAAGGCAATCTCATCTTCAATAACTATCCCATCAAGATGTTCACGCCCGATGTCGTGGTCAGAGACTTCCTCGATGGTGTGGGTGTCGATGCGAACATTTCAGTCCGTGGCAACAAGCTGGTCAATAATTTTGCACCGCCCGTCAGCCCGCTTCGTGATGAAGGTAAATTCATCACTAACTATTACGCGAAGGCTCTTCTCGATGTGAGCAGCGGCATTGTGCCGGTGCTTTCAACGAACAGCACAACAGCCAGACTGAAGGGCAAAGTTCCGGTCGCCGACACCGATGTTTATCCCTTCACGATCGTCGATGTGTATCTCCCCGATCCCCAGGGCCTCACGAATAGCGTTCCTGAACTGCCAAGCGGGTTTGTTCAAGGATTGACCTATTTGGGGTCATTCGTCGAAGGCTCGACAAACGATTTCAACGCCAATCCGGGCGAGTTTGATTTTGACATCACTTCACTGAAAATCACCGCCGGAACATCATTGATCATCACCGCTAATTATTCGCAAGACTCACTCGGTACCCACAACGCCCGGACGCTGACCAGCCCTTTCTCGAACGTTGGCCAGCCGAAAGCGGGTCCGGTGGCTCCCCCGCCTCTGTCCATTAGCCGCAACGCGAAGGCCATTACACTCAGTTGGACTGGATCAGGCTTTGTAGTGCAATCTGCGGCCAGCGTGACTGGCACCTGGAAGAACGAGCCAACCACTGGCACCACCTTCACGACTCAAGCGACGGATGTCGCAAAATTCTTCCGGCTGACAAGCCAGTAGAAAAACTCCCGCTGAGAGGAGCTCGGTGGGTGCGTCAACTCCTTTTGAGTGCCGACTAGATGAGCTAGCGTCCTATCTCGGAACGGCCCTTACCCGCAGGAATCCATTAGGCTGGATGTCGTTGGCATGCTTAAGGGAGCCGGTGACTTCTGAAGTTCCGGTCCCATCAAAGCGAATCTTCGGCAGGCTCTCAACAATCTCCGTTGTGCTGCGACTCCAAGAGACCAAATCGGGCGATGTTTCGATGAAATAGTCAAGAACGGCCCCGGCTCGGCGGCGAAACGTGGTCGAGAGAAAGCTCTGCTGTCCGCGGGAAACCATGCTCGGTTTGAAGGATGTATAGGAATTTGGATCGGTGGGGTTGGTGCCAAAAGCAAACTCAGTAAAGTTGTCGATCCCATCGCCGTCCGTATCCTCATTCGGTTTTGGAGAAAGGTCTCCAAAATATCGCAGCTCCCAGTCGTCCGGCAGGCCATCCCCGTCCGAGTCCACCGCCTGCGCCGTCCTGAGGAATAACTGCTTGAGTTCCGCGCGGTTGCCCGCTTCCGACAAATCGTGTTCGGTCAGATTGAAAACAGCGCGAAGGCGATTTTGGGAATCGAGAATAAACACATCGCGATAACCAACGTGCCAGTTATCCCAGACCGATGCGTCCTCCCTGTCCTGCAGCCACGCCAGAGTGCGCTCCGAGGTAACGAGGTCGTTATAAGCACTGTCATTGAGTCGGTTGATCCCGAGCACTTCGACGTTCAGATCTGGGTTCGCTGTCTTCATTTCGGACTGGATCGCTTCGAGGTACCCAAACTGGGCACGGCAATAACTTCATCCCGCCGAGCCGAAGTAATATCCGGAAACTTGCAATAAGTAATCTCGCGGGGAAACCGTCGATGTCTGGCGCACTGATCTCGGATTCACATCGTCCAGCGTGAAATCAGGTAATGGTTCGCTTGCCCGAGCCGTCGCGAGGTTAGCCAACAGAACCAAGCTTACAATGGAAGTCTTCATTCTGGAACAATGCCAGCCCGCCACACGGCTGTCAAAGAAGCAAAAGAGCGACTGCTATCTGGAACCATTCGCAAGCACTCGGTCCGACTGGTGCCTGCTCCTCGTTGCTCTATGAAGGCGGCGGCGTGAAGAGCTCGACAAAATGCCCATCGGGATCGGCAACGAAAAGTTGCCAGGCTCCGTCGGGCCGCATTTTCCGATTGTGATATGCAACGCCAAGTTTCTGAAAATGGCGTTCCCACGAATCCAGATCGTCCACTCGAAGCGCGTAATGATTTCCCCGATTATGCGAGAACACAGGTTCGCCCCGATCTCCGATGATATGCAGCTCCTGAATGGCACCGAGTCGAAACCAAGCGCCGGCAAAAGTGAAGGCAGGACGCGGGAGCGGTTCAAGCTCCAGCACCGTTCGGTAGAACTCGCAACTGGCCTCAACATCCTTCACATGGATGGCCACGTGGTCTAACTCGTATATCTTCATGTTACCGCTATTCGCACAAACCGTTGCTTCTTGCAACGACACGCTTCAAGTCGGCGAAAATTTCCGCTTCGCCGGCTCACGACGAGCCTTGGCCGCCTCGGCAATGGGCTCGGTGATAGCACCTCAGATCTTCCACGGAGCACGCGTTGGCTGACTGATGTAGCTGTTCGCTTCCTTGTCGGCGATGAACCGTTGTTCTTTGGGATCGAAGTGGAGCACGCGCCGGGTTTGCAGAGCGATCTTGAGGAGATATTGATCAGCGTGCAGGAACGATGGCCGTTGATTTCGTTCAAAGCAAATTTCTTCCGAGTCTTGACCGCCTGAATGAAGTCAGCGAGTGGCGGCTCGGGATCTGACAATTGCGCGAGCTTCTGGTCCAGATTGGGAATGTCAGACTTCATGCTTTTCGACAGTTTCCCCTTTGGCCCGGAGAAGAAATCGGAATCGGTCTGTTTGTTCTCGCCATCCAAAATGATTTCGCAGCCGTCTGCGTATTTCATGCGAATACGGTGCCAGGTGCCCACCGCATCGAGATATTGGACCGGCGCGTCCGTTTCGATTTCCACCGGGCTTTCGGTATCCTTGGCTAAAATATATTGGACGGGGTCGAGATAATGCTGGCCCATGTCGCCCAAGCCGCCACCGTCACAATCCCAGTAGCCTTAAAGGGGTAAAGGGGTCGGAGATGACTATTGACATGTTTAGCTGGGTTTGAGGCTTCCTCAGCAGAATCTGTGGGTGCCTTCGGGCGCAAAACGCATGAAAGCCGCGTAAAGTCTATGCATTCCAGTGTGAATCAGCCGATGGCGCGTGACCACCAGTCACCGCCGGAGGCGGCCAAGCTTTCCAGAAGCAGGCTTGCG
>SIBE01000002.1 GCA_009695265.1 Pedosphaera sp.
GGCGGCTGGGTTGTTTGACCGGTCGCTCTCTCTTTCCAAATGAATTGAGGCGCGAGAAAACCAACGCAGAAAACAAACAGAGCCGACCTCGAAAAAGACTAGCTTAAAATTCGCGCCTCGTGGTCTTAACAATGGGGTCCACTTTTCACCCATCGTACGCACATGACAATCAAGCAACTGAGTGAACACTTGATCATGCGGCCGTTTCAGCCATTTGTAATCCGCACGGTGAGCGGTGCGCGTCATCCGGTGCAGCACCCTGATTATCTTTTGTTCCTCCTGTGGGAGATACTTTCCTCGTCGTTCAGCCAGACGGGACAATGCATCACATTGGCATTTGCCACGTCGAAGCGGTGGAGACTCAGAGGAATGCAAACCGTTCGAAATAGCTTCACATCCGCCGCTGACCATCAGGCCTGCATCGTGATCTGCGAGACGCCAAAGGATCGCCGTAGATACACCAGTGTCTTGCCCGTCGAGTCTGAAATGTGAGTAGTCTGTGCTATCCACAGAGTGACGCGCTCGATCCACCACCGGAACCATTCTCAATCTCTCCTGGTTCCCATCGCCCGGCTGAATCAACCCAGACGCGGTTGACAGCTTGCTTGCGGTGGTGAGCGGCCTCTATCCTGCTGTGGATTTTGAAATGAAAATTAGCACTCTTGGCTCCCTTTTCCTGCTCCTGGCCTTCCTCACTTCAACCGGATCTTTGAATGCGGACGTGGTGATCAGTGAATTCCTGGCGAGCAACACGAAGACCCTGGCAGACAGGGATGGGGACTATTCCGACTGGATCGAACTTCACAATACGGATGTCGCGCCGGTGAACGTGGGAGGCTGGTATTTGACGGACTCGGCGAATGACTTGCAGAAGTGGAGATTGCCTTCCGTGACGATTGGACCCAGTGGCTACGTGATCGTCTATGCGTCGGGCAAGGACAGGGCCGTTGCCGGTGGTGAGCTTCACACCAACTTCAGCCTGTCGAGCGGTGGAGAGTATCTAGGTTTGATAAAGCCGGACGGGAAAACCGTCGTTTATGAATTCAACGCGGAGTATCCAGAGCAGCACAATGATGTCTCTTACGGAAGCGTGGGCAACAGCCAGCACTACTTTAGCAGCCCGACGCCAGGTTCCCCCAATGGTGTCGGCTTTATCGCTTATGCCGGGTCGCCGAAGTTCAGTCACGACCGTGGCTTCTATGACGCGCCGTTCATCTTGAACATCACGAGTGAGACGCCAGGGGCGATGATTCGCTACAGCACCAATGGTATTGAACCCTCGGCAACGAACGGCGTGGTTTACACCGGACCAATCACGATTGACCGCACCACGGTGTTGCGCGCGTTGGTGTCGAAGGAGAACTATCAATCCTCCAAGGTCGCCACTCAGACTTACCTCTTTTTGGAGGACGTCATCCGCCAGTCGCCTGATGGCAAACCACAAGCGGGCTGGCCAACGAAATGGGGCAGTAACGTAGTCAATTACGGGATGGACCCTGACGTGGTGGAAAACCCGCTTTATCGCGACACAATCAAAAACGACTTGAAGACAATCCCATCGTTCTGCGTGGTGATGGACCTTACGGATCTGTTCAACTCTTCAACAGGCAACTACGCGAACCCTGGGCAGGACGGTGCCGCCTGGGAACGTCCCTGCTCGCTGGAGCTTGTTTATCCAGATGGTAGAAAAGGGTTTCAAATCAACGCGGGCACTCGCATCCGGGGCGGATTCAGCCGCTCACGCGACAATCCGAAACACGCACTGCGCTTCTTTTTCCGGGAGGAGTACGGCGACGCGAAACTAAAGCATCCCTTGTTTGGAAAGAACGGCACAGACGCGTTTGATGCCATCGATCTGAGGACATTCCAGAATTACTCGTGGAGTTTCCAGGGCGATCCCCAGGGTGTTTTCATTCGCGATCAATTCTCTCGCGACACGCAATTAGCGATGGGCCAGCAGGGCGAGCGCGGCGATTATTATCACCTCTATATCAACGGAGTCTATTGGGGACTCTACAACACTTGTGAACGTCCGGAAGCATCCTACGGCGCGACTTACTTCGGAGGAAACAAGGAGGACTTCGACGTGATCAAGGTCGAAGCGGGTCCATACTCGATAAATGCAACCGACGGCAACATGTCCGCCTGGACGCAGCTTTACACTCTCAGCAAGCCAGGTTTGACCAACAACGATGCCTACTTCCGAATACAGGGCAGAAATGCGGACGGCACGCTGAACCCAGCTTACACGAACCTCGTGGATGTGGTGAACCTGATCGATTACATGCTTGTGATCGTTTATGGCGGAAATCTGGATGCTCCGATCTCGAACTTCCTCGGCAACTCAAGTCCCAACAACTGGTATGGGATGCGTAATCGCGTTGGCACGGATGGCTTTCGCTTCTTCGCCCACGACGCCGAACACACGCTCCTGGAGGTGAACCAAAACCGTATGGGCCCTTTTTCCTCCGGCGACAGTTCGGTGCTCAAGAGCAACCCTCAATGGATCTGGCAGAAAATGTGGGCAAATCAGGAGTTTCGCATTCTTGCCGCCGACCGCATCCATAAACACTTCTTCAACGCTGGCGCGCTCACTCCCCAGTCGGCGCGTGAACGGTTTTTGAAGCGGAAAAACGAGATCGATCGAGCGGTGGTGGGAGAATCCGCCCGCTGGGGGGATTCCAAACGTGCCACACCGTTGACTCGTGTTGACTGGTTGAAGTCGGTGAACAACATTCTCACCAATTATCTCCCAAAGCGAAGCGACATCGTCTTGAACCAACTCAAGTCAAAGGGCCTTTATCCCAGTGTCGTGGCACCGGCTTTTAATCAACACGGAGGAGGCATCGCCCCGGGCTTCAGTCTGACAATCTCCGCTCCGATCGGAGTCATTTATTTCACCCGCGACGGCAGCGATCCGCGCCTGCTGGGTGGAGCGATAGCGCCGAGTGCGACGGTCTCTACGCAACCTCTCATCCTCAATGAAAGCACGTTTGTGAAGGCGCGCGTTCTGGCGGACAACGTCTGGAGCGCTTTGCTCGAAGGGGAATTCACGATCACCCGCAAGCTTCAAGATCTGTTACTCACGGAGATCATGTACAATCCGCCCTTGGAAAACGGGCAAGATGGAGATCACTTCGAGTTCATTGAGTTGAAGAATGTGGGGAAATTGCCGCTGGATTTAAGCGGCGTGCATTTCACGGAGGGAGTCGGTTTCACCTTTCCGCCCGGAACGCAGCTCGCGCCCGGAGAGTTCGCTGTGCTTGTGAGCAACCCGGCTGTGTTCGTCACCAAACATCCAGGAGTCCGGATCGCTGGCGCTTATCAAGGCCATCTCTCTAACGGCGGCGAAAAGTTGACGCTAGCCCAGACTTCCGGCGAAATCGTTTTTTCGGTGGATTTCAAGGACAACGCGCCTTGGCCGGTGGCGGCTGACGGCACCGGGCTCTCGCTCGTCCCCGTGAACCCGAATGTGAGCCTCGACCCCAATGACGCTGCGAACTGGCGCGCGAGTTCCAAGCCGGGAGGTTCCCCGGGCGCGGACGATGTGCCAGCATTGACAGGCCTTGCGGTCATTAACGAAATCTCGACCCACAGCGACCCGATCGAGGTCGATCGGATCGAGTTGCATAATCCAACAGCGGCACCAGTGAACGTCGGCGGCTGGTTCCTGACGGATGATAGGAATCATCCAAAGAAATTCCGCATTCCCGCAGGCACTGTTATTCCGCCCGATGGCTACAAGGTTTACTCGGAAGCGGATTTCAATCCTCAGCCTGGCATCGACTCCAGTTTCTCGCTCAGTTCATTCGGCGAAGAGGTGTATCTCTTTTCCGCAGATGCCACCGGTAACCTCACTGGGTTTAGCGATGGCTTCAACTTTGGAGGGTCGGAGAACGGGGTCAGTTTTGGGCGACACACCAACACAGTCGGTGAAATCCAGTATCCCGCGCAGATCATCAAGACTCTCGGAAGTGTCAACAGCGGTCCGCGTGTCGGACCTGTGGTGATCAATGAGATCCAATACCATCCCTCGTCGAGTGGAGAAGAGTTCATCGAGTTAAAGAATATCTCCGGCGAAACGGTGAAATTCTACAACCCTCAACATCCCACCGACACCTGGCGACTCGATGGCGTGGGGTTCGAGTTCCCTCAAAACTTCGCGCTGACTCCAAATGGGTTTGTGCTGTTCGTCGCCACCGATCCCCGGGCGTTCCGCAGTCATTACGGCGTCTCCAACACAGTGCCTATCTTTGGGCCTTACACGGGTTCATTGCAGGACAATGGGGAATGGCTTCGCCTTCTCCGGCCTGATAATCCAGATATTCTTTCGGATGGAACCGCGATGGTTCCGTTCATCACCGTCGATGAGGTTCGCTACAACAATGCTCTGCCATGGCCGCTGGATGCGGGGGGATTTGGAGCATCGATTGAGCGGATTAACTCGCAGGCTTACGGCAATGATCCCGCCAACTGGCGCGCGAGCTTTGGACCACCGTCACCCGGACTCGAAAACATCGACAACCGCGCTCCTCGCGTGAATGCGGGCGCTGATCAAGCGTTGCAAGCCACCACATTTCCGACCACGGCAACGTTAAATGCTACGGTCATCGATGACGGGCTTCCCAACCCGCCAGGAACGATTGCCTCCAAATGGACGCAAGTGAGTGGTCCCGGTCCGGTGCTGTTTGCCAATGCCGCTCAGACGGCGACGACAGCCAGTTTTCCGGGGGGCGGCGTTTACACCCTGCGCTTCGCTGCGGACGACGGGCAGTTCCAGGCTGGCGATGAGGTAACGGTGACCGTCGAACGGGCCTCATCCAAAGCAGCTTTCATCGCGACTGGATCCGTGTGGAAGTATTCGGACAAGGGCACTGATCTGAGTGACACGTGGCGCGAGTCGAAGTTCGATGATTCCGCGTGGGCTTCCGGCAAGGCGCAACTGGGATATGGTGACGGAGACGAGGCGACCACTGTCAGTTTCGGACCCAACGCGAACAATAAATATACGACCACTTACTTCCGACGGGTGTTCTCCGTCGTGAATGCGACCAGTGTCGCCAGCATGAATTTGCGAATTCTGCGCGACGACGGTGCCGTGGTTTACCTGAATGGAAAGGAGATCTTTCGCAGCAACATGCCCGAAGGCGATATCGCCTTTGCCACGTTTGCCAGCGCTGTCGTCAGTAATGACGATGAAACGGTCAATTTCTTCGAAAGTGGTGTTGATGTCGGCGCGTTGGTCAGCGGCGTCAATGTGCTGGCGGTTGAAGTTCACCAGGTGAACCTCACGAGCACCGACATCAGCTTTGACCTTGATCTCACTGCGCTTCTCCAGCCCTCGAATCAGACACCTGTCGTAAGTGCGGGAACCGTTGGCGCTGGTTCCGCCAATTCACCCATCGCCCTCAATGGCAGCGCAACGGACGATGGGTTGCCCATTCCACCTGGTCAACTGACCACCACTTGGTCAAAAGTAGGCGGTCCCGGCACGGTTGTTTTCGTCAACGCGAACGCTGCAAAGACGACGGCGGTGTTTTCCGATGCGGGAACGTACGTGCTCCGGCTCACATCTGGCGACGGAATGCTTTCTGCCCGGCATGAGGTGACAATCACGGTGACCAGCGACGCTTTCGCTGCGTGGAAGGCGCTCTACTTCACCGCTGCCGAACTGGCCGATCCAAATTTTAGTAGTTCCGATGCTGACCCCGACCGAGATGGACACAGCAATGCGCAGGAATTCATCGCGGGAACGCATCCGCAAGAGTCGTCCAGCGTCCTCAGAGCGACTTCAGTCGAAAGAACGGTTGCTGGAGTAAAGATTCGCTTTGGCGCTGTGACAGGCAAGACTTACACCGTTCAGGCGTACGAAACAGTGGGCTCAGGTGCCTGGATCAAGGTGAGGGATTTAGCGGCGTCCAACATCACCGGGCCGGCTGAAGTCATCGACAGTTCCGATGCCGCCGGTGCGATCCGTTTCTATCGCATCGTAACGCCGCAACAACCATAGGTGGGCGCGACATCATTTGCGAAAGCGTGGCTAATATGATGAAAACATCAGGCATCTCTTGACTATGATGAGATACTCACATGAAGACGCTGTAGCTGGAGTTCCATGTGCAGATCTTTGAATTCGATTCATCACTCCAATGTACGAATTGTCCAGAACTTCGACGAAAACGGGTGCTGAAGAAATTTGCTGAATTTTCGCCCACCCTTCGCTAACGTCTGAACCCAAGCCCCATGAACACCAAACTACTTGCCATCTCCATTGCCACCGTCTTGTTTGGCGGCGTGCTCTGCGAAGCTCAAGACCGCTCCCAGGCCCGTTCGATGACCGTCACGCGCTACGGCATCGTCGCGACCGAACAACCTCTCGCCTCGCAAGCTGGCGCTCAGATTCTCGCTCAAGGCGGAAATGCGATCGATGCGGCCGTGGCAGCGAACGCCGTATTGGGACTCACCGCGCCAATGATGTGCGGCATTGGCGGCGATCTCTTTGCCATAGTTTATGACGCAAAGAGCCAACATCTGTTCGGCCTCAACGCCAGCGGATGGGCACCAGCCGGTCTCACGCCCGAGTTTCTCAAAGCTCAAGGCTTCACCACCATGCCTCAAAAAGGCATTCACGCAGTAACCGTTTCGGGCTGCGTCGAGGGCTGGCAGAAATTATTGGATCGCTTCGGGCGGAAGAAATTCTCCGAAGTGCTCGCGCCGGCCATCCGGATTGCTGATGAAGGCTTTCCCGTCACGGAGATGATCTCAGAGTTCTGGTCGGGCGCGAAAACGGCGTTTCGAGATGATCCATCAGGAACGCGAACCTATGTGCCGGACGGACGGACTCCGAAGCTCGGCGAAATTTTCCGCAACCCCGACCTCGCCTGGTCGTACCGCCAGATTGCGATGCGCGGTCGTAAAGCATTTTACGAAGGAACCATCGCAAAACGGATTCTCGAATGTTCGGCAACACACAGCGGAACGTTTCACCCAGATGATCTTCGCCAATTTACCGCTGAATGGGTCATCCCAATTTCCACGACTTATCATGGATGGACGGTTTACGAAATTCCCCCGAACGGCCAAGGCATCGCAGCGTTGATGATGTTGAACTTGATGGAGAACTATCCGATGGGCGAGTACGGAGCAGCCTCCACCACCGCTCTCCATGTCGAAATCGAAGCGAAGAAGCTCGCTTATGCCGACATGCTTCGTTACGTCGCCGACCAGCGATTCGCGAAGACGCCGGTCGCCGGCATGCTATCGAAAAGCTACGCCAGAGAGCGCTCGAAATTGATCGATCCTGATCGAGCTAATTGCCATGTGGAAGCGGGCAAACCCTTTGAAACGGGCACGGACACGACTTATCTCTGTGCCGTGGACAAAGAAGGCAACATGATTTCAATCATTCAGAGCAACTATACTGAGCGCGGTCACAAACTGCGCTTTTGGCACCGTGACACTTGAGTTGTCAAGTAGCTCACAATCAATGGGAAGCGACCATTTTCGCTCGATTTCAAAAAGCGCAATCTATGGCCGCGCAGAGTATACAACGGGTTTGGTGCCGGGCTGGTGCCGGAAGGCACCGGGTTTTCGCTTCAAAACCGTGGAGGGCTCTTCTCCCTGAATCCTACTCATCCGAACATCCTCATCGCACGCAAGCGCCCATTGCACACGATTATTCCTGGATTTATGACGAAGGGTGATGTGAAGATTGCGTTCGGAATCATGGGCGGCTTCAACCAAGCCCTCGCCCACGCACAATTTGCGTCGAACATTGCCGACCATCGGATGAACATCCAGGCAGCGCTCGAAGCCCCCAGGTTTACTAAAACAACATTCGACGGCTGTGACGTGTTGATTGAATCCCGTGTGTCGGACGCAACTCGGGCCGCGCTCACCACCAAAGGCCATCAACTGTCCGTCAAGGGTCCGTTCTCGCCGACGATGGGGAGTGGGCAGGCGGTTCTCAGAGATTTTTCCTCGGGCGTAAACTTCGGCGCAACCGATCCTAGGAATGATGGGCTCGCGATTCCGGAACCTACTCGCCTCAAGTGAGAAAAAGCCTCAGAAACCAAGTTTCTGTAACTCGTTCTGAAGTTCGACTTGAAAGTCCTCAACATCCGCAGGCAGCGGGCGGTAGCCCGTCTGTTTTGGCGAAAGCCCCAACCGTCCCATTTGATCGAGATACCAGGCCGCTATCTGGCCGTCGCTGAAAGTGACGCTGCCGCTGACTAGCGTGCCGGGAGCTGTCACAGCATCGACCTTCAAACTGACCTTGCTCCCTATCGGAAGCGTTTCCTCTCCCGGCGCAGGAGGTGACTCAGACAGTGGCTGCGGTGGTGATTTCGACTCCGCACCCGATGCGGATGAACTCGTCGTACTAACGATCTGTTTGTCCGCTTGTGGTGCGGGCTGGTCCTTGGGCACGAGTTGGAGATCATCCAACAAAAATCGGACCTCCATGTAGGTCATCCGGACGCCAAGTTCCGAGTCCAGGCGTTTCTGGATGTCTGAAAGTTTCAATCCTTCCGCAATCCACTCCTCTACCTTCTTTTTCTGTGCTTCATTCAAATTCATAATTCAGTGCTCAAGTATTCGGCTCCATCGCGGGGTCGGGTTCAACAGAAATCTTTCCTGAATCAGATTATGCCATGCGCCATCAACATGGGCAGGCTCTCCTCCGATTGTGAAATTCAATCTTGGACAGCAATATGCATCCTGCGCAGGTAACAAAAAAGCGCCGCTCAAGGCGGCGCTCAAGGCGGTTAAGAATCTTGTCAATCAAGCCATCTGTATCTTGTCGCCCTGCTTGAGAGTAACAATGGCTTTCTTCCAATTCGGATCAGCACCAGCCTGGGCTGTTCGTTGGCGGCGGTCTTTGCCTCGCACGTTGAGCGTGTTGATGCTGATAACTTTGACTTTGAAAAGCTCCTGCACGGCTTGGCGAATTTGGATTTTGTTGGCGCGCGGATCAGCCACAACCGTGTATTGGTTGAATTTTTCAGATTGCCTTGCGCCCTTCTCGGTCACACGCACCGTTTTGATCACTTCAAATGAGTTCATCGCTTAGTCCTGCTTCAAACGTTCCTCTACTTTTTCAAAGGCACTGCGTGTAAATATTAGCTTGTTGACACGGAGCACCTGGTAAGTGTTCAAAGTGTCGCTCGTGGTCAGTTCTACATCTGTCAGATTCCGCGTAGCCAGAAGAAGATTCTGGTCAACGGCTGGAACCACGATAATCGAAGTGCCCTCAACCTGAAGCGCAGCGAGCACGCCTACTACCTCCTTGGTCTTCGGAGCTGTCAGTTTCAAATCGTCCACTATCATAAGGTCGCCGGCCTTGATGCGTTCGGAGAGAGCTTTCCTCAAAGCCAATTGCTTCGTGCTCCTGCTCACCTTCTTACGGAAGTCACGTGGTTTTGGACCGAAAACCACACCGCCACCAACCCAGATTGGACTCGCGAATGAACCTGCGCGCGCGCGACCAGTGCCCTTTTGCTTCCATGGCTTCTTGCCGGAACCGGCAACTTCTCCCATGGTCTTGGTGCAGGCAGTTCCGCTACGTTGTGCCGCACGATGCGCCGTCACAACGTCGTGTACGGCTTGAGTACCGCGGCCGTCTTCGATTGTGGCGAACGTCACGTCCAACTCACCCTGATCATTTCCCTTGCTGTCTTTGATTGTAAGCTTCATGTGCCTCCAGGATTACTTCTTAGCTGCAGCCGCTTTCTTTGGGTTCTTCTTCGACTCGCGAATCACCACGTAGTCGCCCTTCGAGCCCGGAATCGCCCCTTTGATCAGCAAGACATTCTCCGTCTCGCGCACCTGGATCACTTCCAAATTCTGGGTTGTTCGCCGCACCTGACCCATGTGACCTGGCATGCGCATTCCGCGCATAACGGTGCCGGGAAACAAGCGCTGACCAATGGCACCACCTCGGCGATGCCAGCCCTTCGCACCGTGCGTGAGGTCACCGCCGCGAAAACCATGCCTCTTCACGACGCCCTCAAAACCGCGTCCCTTGGTGATGCCAATCGCATCGACAAAATCGCCCTGCGCAAAAATGTTCGCACCAACCAGATCGCCCGCCTTCACCTCGATGGAGAAGTCGCGAAACTCGCGGATGCGCTTTACAGGTTGCGCGCCGGCTTTGCGAATGTGCCCGCTCAAGGCTTTCGTCAGCCGAGATTCCTTCTGGTCGTCAAAGCCAAGTTGAACAGCGTTGTAACCGTCGGTTTCCACAGTCTTGCGTTGAATGACGCGGTTGGGGCCCACATGCACCACCGTAACGGAGGTGGCATTACCTTTCGCATCGTAAACGCAAGTCTGTCCAAGTTTTTTTCCAAGCAAGCCAATCATACGCGTTAAATCTTGATGGTAATATCAACTCCAGCCGGCAGGTTCAGTTTTTTGAGTTCATCGACTGTCTTGGCGGTAGGATCGATGATATCCAAGAGGCGCTTGTGTGTGCGCTGTTCGAATGTTTCCTGCGATTTTTTGTCGGCGTGCGGTGATCGCTGCACGGTAAAACGCTCGATGCGGGTTGGAAGTGGAATTGGTCCGGCCACACGGGCACCGGTGCGTTTGACGGTTTCGACTATGTCGTGCGCTGATTGGTCTATTACCCGATGGTCGTAGGCCTTCAGGCGGATGCGGATGCGTTGTCCAGCCATAAAAAGAACAAGGTTATAAGTTTGGTTAAGTGCGTGCCGCAGGCTTCTTGGAGGCGGCGTCCAAAATTGTGTTGGCGACTTGCTGCGGAACCTGCTCGAAGCTAAAAGGTTCCATCGAATACGAAGCTCGGCCTTTTGACAACGAGCGGATCGCAGTTGCGTAACCGAACATTTCGGCAAGTGGAACTTTTGCGTTCAAAATCGTCTGCCCTGCTTTTGCATCGATCCCGTTGATCACACCACGACGACGGTTGACATCGCCGAGGAGATCGCCTTGATATTCGTCAGGGGTGGTTACTTCAACCTTCATGATAGGTTCGAGAATGATCGGGCCGGCTTTCTTGAACGCATCCTTAAGCGCGAAGATCCCAGCCATCTTGAAAGCGAGTTCATTCGAGTCAACTTCATGAAACGAACCGTCCGTCACCTGCACCTTGATGTCAATCACCTGGAAGCCGGCGTAAACACCGCCACGGATTGCCTCCTCGATGCCGTCAATGACTGCCGGGATGTATTCCTTTGGAATTGCGCCGCCAACAATCTTGTTCTCGATCTCTATGCCCTTGCCTTTTTCATTGGGTTGAACCTCCACGCACGCGTGCCCGTATTGCCCGCGACCACCGGACTGCCGGATGAACTTGCCCTCGCCGTCAGCGGCTTTGGTGATGGTTTCGCGATAGGCAATTTGGGGCGCACCAGAGTTGGACTCGACCTTGAACTCGCGCTTCAGGCGGTCGCAAATGATTTCCAAATGCAATTCGCCCATGCCCGCGATGATGAGCTGCCCGGTTTCCTCATTGGTAAAACAGCGGAAGGTAGGATCCTCCTCAGCGAGTCTTTGCAAACCTTCGGACATCTTGTCGCGATCCTGCTTGGTCTTCGGTTCGACGGCCATGCTGATGACCGGTTCGGGGAACGTCGGCGGTTCGAGCATGATGTCGAAATCTTCATCGCAGAGAGTGTCACCAGTGGTGATGTTCCGCAGGCCGACGAGAGCTGCGATGTCGCCAGAGTAGGCCGTGTCCACATCCTTGCGTTCGCTGCCCTGAATGATCATCAGACGGCTGACACGCTCGCGCCGACGCGTGCGCGGATTGTAAATGGTATCACCCTTCTTGAGCTGGCCAGAATAGACCCGGAAGAACACCAATTTGCCAGCGAAGGTATCAGTCCACAGCTTGAATGCCAATGAGCAAAACTTCCCGCTGTCGTTCGATGCCACCGTGATCTTGTTTTCCGTGCCGGGTTCAAGACCTTCGGCCTGAGGAATGTCAATTGGACTGGGAAGGTAATCAATGACCGAGTCCACCAAGACTTGGACAGCCTTCTTCTTGAACGCGGATCCGCAGAGGACCGGCACCAGCTCAATCCTGCAAGTGAGGCGGCGAATCGCAGCCTTCAAAGTAGGCGCGTCAATCTGCTTCTCATCAAGGACCATTTCGGCGATCAGGTCGTCTTTGTTGGAAACGGCGTCAATCAACTCGGCAAGAGCGGTTTTCGCTTTATCTTTGTGAGTGTTGCGAATTTCCCGCACTTCGTAGTTCAAGCCTTCATTCACCACATCACCCGGACCCCAAACGATTTCCTTCTGATTAACGACGTCCACGACGCCCTCAAATTGGTCCTCCGCACCGATTGGAAGAAAAATCGGGAATGCGTAGGCCCTGAGTTTGTTTCTCAAATCCGCCAGCGCGTTATCGAAGTTTGCTCCGATACGATCCATCTTGTTGACGAAGGCGATGCGGGGGACTTTGTATTTGGTAGCTTGGCGCCATACCGTCTCTGACTGCGGTTGAACACCCGCGACGCCGCAGAATACGGCGACCGCGCCGTCGAGCACCCGCATGGATCGCTCAACCTCGGCGGTAAAATCAACGTGACCAGGTGTATCAATAATGTTGATTCGGTGAGGGATATTTAGAAACGCCTTGTGCAAGTCGGATTCGCCGTCTTTGACTGATTTTTGTGTCCAGTAACATGTGACAGCGGCGCTGGTAATGGTAATGCCACGTTCGCGCTCCTGATCCATCCAGTCTGTCACGGTGTTGCCATCATCGACGTCGCCAATCTTGTGAATCAGGCCGGTGTAAAAAAGAATGCGCTCCGTCGTGGTCGTCTTCCCCGCGTCAATATGGGCAGCAATTCCTATGTTACGCGTACGTTCCATCGGATACTGCCTGTTCGGCGAGTTCAACGTTTTATTCTTGTCTTCCATTACAACAGCCATCGATTTAGAGAATGAAAATGCCCCGAATTGCTATCATCTCTCGGGGCATCGGAGATTTAATATTACCAGCGGAAATGGGCGAATGCCTTGTTCGCTTGAGCCATCTTATGCACTTCGTCCCGTTTGCGGATCGCATTACCCTGACCTTGGTAGGCATCCATGATTTCCGCGGCAAGGGCCTCTTTCATAGGTACGCCTTTGCGTGAATCAGCAAAATCAACCACCCATCGAAGGGCAAGCGAAAGTCCACGGTCAGTGGAAGCTTCTACAGGAACTTGATAGGTTGCTCCTCCCACTCGACGCGGTTTTACTTCAAGTCGAGGTTTCGCGTTATCCATAGCGCGCTGGAGAATTTCGATGGGATTTGAAGCAGGATTTTTCTCAGCGATGGTGTCAAAAGTTCCATAGACTATTCGCTGGGCAACACCACGTTGTCCTGACTTCATTACCGTGTTTACCAAGCGTGTAACCAGAACACTGTGAAACTTTGCATCTGCGATGCTTTGTCTTTTACCGGCTTGACGACGTCTCGACATAGGAATAATTCAAAGCTTACTTCGCCGCAGCAGGCTTCGCAGCCTTGGGCCTCTTTACACCATACTTGGACCGGCTTACCCGTCGCTTTTCGACGCCAGCGGCATCCAGAGTTCCGCGAACAATATGATAGCGGACACCTGGCAAATCCTTAACACGACCACCCCGGACAAGCACAATTGAATGTTCCTGCAAATTATGGCCCTCATCAGGAATGTACGCGATTATTTCATACCCATTAGTTAGCCGCACTTTTGCGACTTTTCGCATGGCCGAATTGGGTTTCTTCGGAGTTCGAGTCATGACCTGAAGACATACGCCACGTCGAAATGGTGCGTTCTCCAAGGCTGGGGACTTGGACTTGGACTTGAGTTTGTTTCGTCCCTTACGGACTAGTTGATTAATTGTCGGCATCGTAGCGTGTCCAAATTGCCCCTGTTCTGGCTCCAAATTCCTACTCCGGAAAATTGGAGCGCGAGTATTAACAAAGGGTCTATGTGTTGCAACTGGTTTTTCTAATTTTATTGATACTGATTGTTTCAGGCTAACCGGCGATAGGTTCCGTAGCAAACGGTCCTGATTCATCAACCGGAAGTTCCTCCACCAGTGGTTTCAAATGTACTTTCCGATGGCGATCGTAGCCCGTTCCCGCAGGAATGATGTGACCCATGATAACGTTCTCCTTGAAGCCCCGGAGCGTATCGGTCTTCCCCATCGTTGCGGCTTCGGTCAGAACTCGAGTCGTGTCCTGGAAGGAAGCGGCGCTCAGAAAACTTTCCGTTTCGATGGAAGCCTTGGTTATGCCAAGCAGCACGGGTTGCCCTTCCGCCGGCTTGCCACCCATTTTGACAACACGTTCATTTTCATTCTCGAAAATAATTTTATCGATCTGTTCGGCCCACAGGAATGTGGTGTCGCCAGGCTCTGTGATCCGCACCTTGCGAAGCATCTGCCTTACAATGATCTCGATGTGCTTGTCATTGATCGTGACGCCCTGCAGGCGATAAACTTCCTGGACTTCATTGACGAGGTGCTCTTGCAACTCTTGAGGCCCGCAAACATCCAGAATTTCGTGAGGAACAACAGGCCCTTCGGTCAACTGCTGTCCCTTTTTGACGAAATCGCCCTTGAAGACAATGACATGCCTCCCGATCGGAATCAGATGCTCCTCCTCCAACTGTGTGTTGGAGTCCTTGATCAGAATCGTGCGCTTGCCACGGACGCTGGGACCGAAGTCCACGATGCCATCGATCCTTGAAATCGCAGCCGCATCTTTTGGCCGGCGAGCTTCAAAGAGCTCGGCCACTCGAGGAAGACCACCGGTGATGTCCTTGGTCTTTGATGTCTTGCGCGGGGTCTTCGCCATCAGGGTGCCAGCAACAATCTTGTCGCCTTCATTGACGACGATATGTGCGCCTGATGGAATAGGGTAATTTGCGGCCGGGTCACCCTTGTCATCGAGGATGATGATTTGAGGGTGCAAGTCTTCCTTATGCTCGATGATCACCATTGCTTCCTGCCCTGTCGTCTCATCAACCTCCTGTTTCATCGTCACGCCCTCGATGATGTCATGGAAGCGAATCTTGCCGGCTTTCTCGGAGAGAATCGGAACGTTGTACGGATCCCACTGAACGTAGGTCTCACCCTTCTTCACATGGCCGCCGTTAGCGATCGAAATGACGGAGCCGATGACGATATTATGGTTTTCCAATTCACGACCGTCGTCTGAAGCCAGAATCGAGATCGTGCCATTCTTGTTCAGCACAATGTTGCTGCCATCCTCGAGAGGCACTAGACGGAGATCATTATATTGAAGCACGCCATCAAACTTTGATTTGATTTGTGGCTGTTTGAAAACCTGCGATGCTGTACCACCGATGTGAAACGTCCGCATTGTGAGCTGGGTACCGGGTTCACCGATGGATTGTGCGGCAATAATGCCAACCGCCTCTCCCAGTTTGACCAAGGCACCCGTGGCAAGGTTACGTCCGTAGCACCTAACGCAAATGCCGTGCTTGCTTTCGCACGTCAGCACCGAACGAATTTTAACCTTCTCGATTCCCGCCGAGTCGATTGATTTGGCTTTGATCTCGTCGATTTCTTCGTTGGCTTTGACAAATTTCTTCTTTGGATCCGCAGGATCGGCAACATCATCACAACTAACTCGACCCACAAGGCGCTCGCTCAATTTGACGACTTCATCTTCGCCTTCAGAGATTGCTTCGACCCAAATTCCGTTGCTCGTGCCGCAATCGTCCATCCGAGTGATCACGTCCTGGGCAACGTCCACCAGTTTTCGCGTCATGTAGCCGGAATCAGCTGTCTTGAGGGCTGTGTCGGCGAGACCTTTGCGAGCACCGTGTGTTGAAATGAAGTATTCCAACACTGTCAATCCTTCACGGAAGTTGGACAAGATGGGTTTCTCGATAATGTCCCCGCTGGGTTTTGCCATCAAGCCACGCACGCCTGCCAATTGCCGCACCTGCTGGCGATTTCCACGAGCTCCGGAATCAACCATCAGCCACACTGGGTTATACTCTCGCTTTCCTTGATTGTGATCGAGAGTTCGGAGCATGACGTTTGCGATCTGGTCCGTACAGTGCGTCCAAATGTCCACGATCTTGTTGTAGCGTTCGCCTGGAGTAATGACGCCTTTGCGGTACTGCTTCTCCACATCCGAAATCTGCTTCTGGGCATTTTCGATTTCCTGCGTCTTCTCCTTCGGAATGATCATGTCATCAATGCCGATGGAAACTCCTGCTCGAGTCGCCTCCCGGAAGCCCAGTTCCTTCAACTTATCGAGCATCTGGACGGTCTTATCGTGCCCGCAGTGTTTGTAGCAATTCCAGATCAGGTCTCCAATCTGGCCTTTTCGAATCACTTTATTTGGAAAACCTAATTCTAGCGGCCAGATCTCGCTGAAAATCACCCGACCGACAGTGGTTTCGATCGTTTTCTTGGTGCTATCCCCATAGACGGTTTTAACGCCGAAGTCAGGATTGGCAATAACCACTCGGTCGTGAATTTTTATTGCGCCATCATCGAGAGCAAAGATGACTTCACTTTTCGATCCGAATAGCATCGCTCTCGCTTGTTTGACGTCTTTGACAACGCGCGGATCCGCAGTCAGGTAATAGCACCCAAGAGTGATATCCTGCGTCGGCGTCATGATCGGTTTGCCGCTCGATGGCGAGAAAATGTTATTTGGCGCCATCATCAACAGTCGCGTTTCCATCTGTGCTTCGACCGAGAGCGGGACATGCACAGCCATTTGGTCGCCGTCGAAATCCGCGTTGTAAGCCGTACAAACCAGCGGATGAATGCGGATTGCTTCACCTTCAATTAGCACCGGCTCGAAGGCTTGGATCGAGAGACGATGAAGTGTTGGCGCACGGTTCAGCATAACCGGATGGCCTTTGGTTACTTCTTCGAGAATATCCCATACTTCGGGCGACTGGCGTTCGATCATCTTCTTGGCACTGCGCACAGTGTGAACATAGCCAAGCTCCTTCAATCGACGAATGATGAAGGGCTCAAAGAGAACCAATGCCATCTTTTTGGGCAGCCCGCATTGGTGCAGCTTCAACTCGGGGCCGATGACAATCACTGAGCGGCCGGAATAATCCACACGCTTGCCCAACAGATTCTGTCGGAATCGTCCGCTCTTGCCTTTCAGCATGTCTGAAAGTGATTTCAGAGGGCGATTTCCAGCACCAGTGACAGCGCGACCATGTCGTCCATTGTCAAACAGCGCATCAACGGCTTCCTGAAGCATCCGTTTCTCGTTGCGGATGATGACCTCAGGCGTCTTGAGTTGAAGCAAGTTTTTAAGCCGGTTATTCCGGTTGATTACACGCCTATAAAGGTCATTGAGATCAGAGGTGGCGAAGCGCCCGCCTTCGAGCGGCACTAACGGACGAAGATCAGGAGGAATTACCGGCAGCACTGTGAGAATCATCCATTCAGGACGGCTTTTGGATGACATGAAACCTTGAAACAGTTTGATTCGCTTTGCGATTTTTTTGCGAATTTGTTTGCTCTTGGTTTCAAGCATTGCCTGTTGCAAGGCTTCTACTTCTTTCGGAAGCTCAGTTCGCGAGAGGGCTTCGCGAACACCTTCAGCTCCCATTTTGGCAACGAACGCTTCCGCTCCGTAAGTTTCACGTGCCTCACGATACTCCACTTCGCTCAAGAGTTGGTGAGAAAGAAGAGGTGTGGACCCGGGGTCGATGACGATATAATCCTCGTAATAGATTACGCGCTCGAGGTTTCGTGCGGTCATGTCGAGCATGAGGCCGACACGTGATGGCATGCATTTGAAAAACCAGATGTGCGACACTGGCACCGCCAGTTCAATGTGTCCCATGCGCTCGCGACGAACGCGAGAGAGAGTCACTTCGACACCGCATCGATCGCAGACAACGCCGCGATGCTTGATGCGCTTGTATTTTCCACATGAGCACTCCCAATCTTTGACAGGACCGAAAATGCGCTCACAGAACAAGCCCCCCTTCTCGGGCTTGAACGTGCGGTAATTGATGGTCTCAGGGTTCTTGACCTCGCCCTTTGACCACGATCGGATCGACTCCGGAGAGGCGACCGAGATCGCGACGTAATCCACCAGATTGACCTTGTCGAGGCCGAGCAACTCACGGGCGGCTTCTTTTGTATTCAACATATTCAGACTCTTTCTTTGAACAAAGGACACCGTTCCCAATTAAGAACCAAGAGCCGACAGAGCGGCCTGCTGGGCAGCCGGTTGGTCGATCGGGTTTGAGTAGCCAACCTTCACGTCCAGACCCAGGGATTGCATTTCCTTCACCAGCACGTTGAATGATTCGGGCACTCCGGCTTCAAGAGCATTGTCGCCCTTTACAATACTTTCATATATTCGTGTACGCCCTTGCACATCGTCCGATTTGACCGTCAGCAACTCTTGTAAAGTGTAGGCGGCTCCGTAGGCTTCCATTGCCCATACTTCCATTTCGCCGAAACGCTGACCGCCGTACTGCGCCTTGCCGCCTAGCGGCTGCTGAGTGACGAGTGAGTAAGGGCCCACCGCGCGGGCGTGGATCTTGTCCGCAACCAAGTGACCCAGCTTCATCATGTAGATGTAGCCCACCACGATTTCCTGATCGAACGCCTCGCCTGAGCGCCCATCATAAAGATGCACTTTCGCGTGTTCTGGAAGTTTGGCTTCCTTGAGATAACCACGGATCTCCTTTTCCTTAATGCCGTCGAACACTGGCGTGGCAAACCGAAGCCCGAGGAATTTCGCCGCCCATCCAAGGTGTGTCTCCAGCACTTGGCCGACATTCATGCGCGAGGGCACGCCTAGCGGATTCAATACGATGTCAACAGGGGTGCCATCCGCGAGGAATGGCATGTCCTCCTCTGGAACAATCTTCGCCACCACACCCTTGTTTCCGTGGCGACCGGCCATTTTGTCACCAACAGAAAGTTTCCGCTTCGATGCGATATAAACCTTTACCGATTTGATGATTCCTGGATCAACATCATCACCCGCTTCGACGCGCTCCATTTCTTCATCATGCTGCATCTGCAGTTCATCGAACCGTTTTTTGAAACTGCCGATGATTTCATTGATCTTGTTGCGAATCGGTGAAGGATCAATTTCGATGCGGTCGTAAACTTGCGCCAATTTGCGTAGAAGCGTCTTGGTGATCTTGCGATTTGCCGGGATGATGATCTCCCCAGTCTCGCTGTTCACGACATCCAGCGGAATCTTTTCTCCAAGCAGGATGTTCGAGAGTGCTTCAGTCAGTTGTTCGCGAAGCTCTTCGAACTTTGTTTTGTACTCCTCTTCCACCTGCTTGGCGTGCTTCTTCGCTTCGCCCGCGCTCACTCGAGCAACACGGTCCGCTTCTTTCTTGGAGGACACTTTAACATCCATCACGATGCCGTACGTCCCAGACGGAACTTTCAGCGAGGTGTCCTTAACATCAGCGGCTTTCTCACCAAAGATCGCTCGGAGCAACCGTTCTTCTGGAGCAAGTTCCGTCTCTGACTTCGGCGTGATTTTCCCTACAAGGATGTCCCCGGGCTTCACTTCGGCACCGATTCGAATGACTCCGTCGGAACCAAGGTTTTTCAGCGCTTCCTCACCCAAGTTTGGAATGTCGCGAGTGATTTCCTCAGGCCCGAGCTTGGTGTCACGAGCACCAACCTCAAATTCATCGATATGAATCGAAGTGAAAACATCGTCCTTGACGATGCGTTCTGAAATCAGGATCGCGTCCTCAAAGTTATATCCGTTCCACGGCATGAACGCACAAAGGACATTGCGGCCCAGTGCAAGTTCGCCACCTTGAGTGCAGGGTCCGTCAGCGATGATCTGACCCTTCTTAACATGGTCACCTTTTTCAACCAGGATTTTCTGGTTGATGCACGTAGCCGCGTTCGAACGCATGAATTTACGAACTTGATAGACGTAAGTTCCCTCGGATGGATCATGCTTGATCCTCTTTTTACCTTCGGGGAGTTTGCCATCCGAAGTCACGATGATCTGATTGCCGACCACGGAGGCGACCTTGCCGCTATCCTCCGAAACAATCACCGCCCGTGAATCTCGTGCGACACGTTCTTCCAATCCCGTGGCGACGAGAGGGGCTTCGGTGACGAGCAACGGCACTGCCTGGCGTTGCATGTTTGATCCCATCAACGCGCGGTTGGCATCGTCGTGCTCAAGGAACGGAATCAACCCTGCAGCGACAGAAACCAACTGCTTGGGCGACACATCCATGTAATCAACTCGCGCAGGCTCCACATCGATGAAGTCCCCTTTGCAACGGCATAGAACACGATCAGTCACGAAGTGCCCCTTGTCATCGATGGCTGCGTTCGCCTGCGCTACGATGAAAGTCTCTTCGCGATCCGCAGTCAGGTAATCCAGATGATTGGTCACCCGGCCTTTTTCGACCTTGCGATAGGGAGTTTCGATAAACCCGAAGTCATTCACGCGAGCAAATGTTGCTAACGACGCTATGAGTCCAATGTTTGGGCCTTCAGGAGTTTCAATCGGGCAGATACGGCCATAGTGAGACGGATGGACGTCGCGAACTTCAAATCCAGCACGATCACGTGACAAGCCTCCAGGCCCGAGTGCCGAAAGCCGGCGCTTGTGAGTTAGTTCAGCCAGCGGATTGATTTGATCCATAAACTGACTCAACTGCGATCGTCCGAAGAAATCTCTCACGACTGCCGACAGCGCCTTGGGATTGATGAGTTTTTGCGGCGTCATCGTATCCACGCCCTGATCAAAAAGAGTCATGCGCTCTTTAACCAGTCGTTCGGTGCGCGCCAGACCCACACGGCACTGATTGGCCAAAAGTTCGCCCACCGTACGGATGCGGCGGCTACCCAAATGATCAATATCGTCCAACGTTCCCTCGCCCTTCTTAAGTCGGAGTAAATATTTTGTCGCCGCCACCAAGTCTTCTTTGGTCAGGATTCGAGTATCTTCATTCCCTTTAAGACCAAGCTTCTGCATGATCTTGTAACGACCTACGCGACCAAGATCATATCGTTTTGGATCGAAGAATAACCGCTTGATCAACGCACGGGCATTGGCTGCAGTCGGTGGATCTCCGGGACGCAACCGGCGATAAATGTCCTTGAGGGCTTCCTCCTCATTTTTGGTTGGATCCTTCTTTATACACTTGATGATGATCCCATCATCGACCGTCGTATCAACTACTCGGATCTTTGCCATCCCCAATTCAGAAATCTGCTTGATCACAGCTTTGGATAACGGCTCAAATGCGCGAGCCACTACCAAGTTCTTGTCGGGATCAACGACATCTTCGATGAGAACCTTGTTCTGGATGTC
Source organism: Pedosphaera sp. (assembly GCA_009695265.1). Lineage (GTDB taxonomy): Bacteria > Verrucomicrobiota > Verrucomicrobiia > Limisphaerales > SIBE01 > SIBE01. The sequence goes on from SIBE01000002.1 coordinate 21,284, forward strand.
TTCAATGGCTTCCGCCGCCTTGATCGTCAGTTCCTCGACTTCGTAAAAAAGCTTCAATACATCGGCATCAGAACCATACCCAAGCGCCCTCAAAAATGTAGTTGTTAGGAATTTCCGACGGCGCTTCTTCCGATCGAGATAAACGTACAGGAGATCGCTGGTGTCAAATTGGGCTTCGTACCACGATCCGCGATCGGGAATGATGCGGAAGGAGTGAAGGGTCTTTCCATTCGGATGTTGGGTGGCCTCGAACGCCAGTCCTGGCGAACGGTGAAGCTGGCTGACGATGACACGTTCAGCTCCATTGATAACGAAGGTCCCTTGAGGTGTCATGAGGGGGAGTTCGCCCATGAACACTTTTTCTTCCTTGGTCCCTTTTTCCTCTTTCAATAAAAAAGTCACATGCAGCGGAGCGCCGAAAGTGATTCCTTCTCGGAGACATTCAAGCCAATCGAGTTTTGGATCGCCAATTTCATAGCTGTGGTAATCCAGCACACACTTCCCATCGTAGCTCTCGATCGGGAAAACTTCAGTGAAGACTGCCTGCAAGCCCTTGTTCTTGCGCTTGGTTGACGCCACCTCTGCCTGGAGAAACTCGTGATACGAGTCCACCTGAATTTCAATCAGGTTCGGAGGAGCGATGACTTCCTTGATCTTTCCAAAGTTAATTCGTTCGGGCGCTCGCGTTGGCATTTTTACCTCTGCTGAATGTTTCTGACTTCGAAGTCAGTCTGTTCTTTACCATAATGACACGACACCGGTCTCTCTGCCTTCCGCAGAGACTTACCGGTAAATTTTGATTTTCAAACGAAAACAGCCCACGCGTGTCTATATCCAGGCGTTTCCAAAAATTGGGTGGCGGACTTCGTCCGCCACCCACGATATTCCATGCTTACTTGACTTCAACCTTTGCACCGGCCTCTTCGAGCTTCTTCTTGGCGGCATCTGTGTCCGCTTTGTTTGCTCCCTCAAGGACAGTCTTTGGAGCGCCTTCCACCAGCGCCTTGGCTTCAGCGAGGCCCAATCCGGCCTTGACTTCACGGACGGCTTTGATCACCGAGATCTTCTTGTCCGCCGGAGCGGAAACGAGGATCAAGTCAAACGTGGTCTTAGCCTCAGCCGCCGGAGCTGCCGCACCACCTGCTGCACCGCCAGAAGCGGCCATTGCGACTGGAGCCGCTGCAGTCACACCCCAAGCTGTTTCAAGCTGTTTCACGAGGTCAGCCGTTTCCAGAACGGTCAACTTACCCAATTGTTCAACCAATGCTGCTAAGTCTGCCATGTTACCTTTCAGTCTCGTCGTCATTCGCGACCGCGAATGGATTAAGCCCTCTGCCTGGGAACCGACGATTTACTTTGTTGTTGTCTGTTGTCCGCCCACGCAAACTGCCGTGGACGAAAAGTTAATATCACCGGTCTGCTTGGCACGATCTGGCGTGCCGCAGCCGGCGGAAGTTTACTGAGCTTTCTCCACACGCGCCTGAAGCACTCTAGCAAGTTGAGATGCCGGAGTATTCAGGAGGCGGACTAACTGGGATGAGGGAGCCTGCAATACACCGAGCAACTTGCCTCGAAGCACCTCGATGGAGGGAAGATCCGCGAGCGTCTGGAGGTCGGCCGTTTCGAGCCTTTGATTATTCAAATAACCAAACTTGAGCTTTGGTCTTTCAAATTCCGACTGGAAAGTTTTGAGGATCTTGGCAGCGGCTGACACGTCGCGCTGACCAGTGACGACTGCCATCTGTCCTGTCAAAGATCCGGTCAAATCGGTCGTTCTGCTTTCCTTCACCGCTATACGGAAGATGGAGTTCTTTACCACGTGGATCTCCGCTCCGTTTTTGCCGAGGCGTTTGCGAAGTTCACTGAAGTGGCCAACAGTCAACCCTCGGTAATCAACAACAATAAAGAAAGGAGAACTGTTCAATCGCTGAATGTATTCAGCACTAATAAGTTTTTTCTCAACACGCATGGTAAGTGATAGTTAGAGTTAGGCCGCCAGGAATTCGCGCACATCCAGCCGGACAGGCGGACTCATAGTGGACGACAACGTGCAACTAATGATGAACGTACCCTTGACGGTTGACGGACGGGCTTTCGCAACCGCCTCGATCACCGAACGCACATTCTCCACAATCTGTGGAGGTGTAAAATTTACCTTCCCAACGGGCACATGAATATTTCCTGCCTTGTCTATCTTGAACTCAACACGTCCTGCTTTCACTTCTCTCACTGCTTTCGCGGTGTCTTCCGTAACGGTTCCAGTTTTGGGGTTTGGCATCAGCCCTCGCGGGCCGAGAACTTTGCCAAGCTTGCGAACTTCGATCATTGCTTCCGGAGTGGATATCGCCACATCAAAGTCGGACCAACCCTCGTTGCATTTTTTGATGAGTTCATCATAACCGACATGTTCCGCGCCTGCCGCCTTTGCGGCGTCTGCGGCATTGCCGGGCTTAGCGAAGACAAGGACGCGGACGGTCTTGCCACTTCCATGGGGAAGCGGGACGGTTCCGCGCACCATCTGGTCTGATTGCTTTGGATCCACTCCGAGGCGGAAAGCAAGTTCGACCGTTTCATTGAACTTGGCTTTCGGAAACTTTCCTACAATATCGACGGCTAACTTGAGTGGGTAGGACTTGGAACTGTCCACCAGTTCAAGGGCTTTTTTGTAACGTTTGCTTGGCATTTTTAATTGCGGTGCAATCGAGCGTGTGGCTCTCCCGCGTTTAATGGTTAACCCTGAATTTCGATTCCCATGCTCCGAGCCGTCCCTGCTATGACTCGGAAACCCGCTTCTTCATTCGTCGCATTGAGGTCTTTCATCTTCAATTTGACAATTTCCATCACTTGTTTGCGCGTGACTTTCCCTACTTTTTCCTTGTTTGGCGTCTTCGACCCAGCAGCGATGCCCGCAGCCTTCTTAAGCAGTATTGACGCTGGCGGGGTCTTGGTGATGAACGTGAATGATTTGTCTTGATATACCGTTATGATCACCGGAATCACCATGCCCGGCTGATCCTTGGTGGCGGCGTTAAATTCCTTGCAAAAGGCCATGATGTTCACGCCTTGCTGCCCAAGGGCTGGACCAACGGGTGGTGCCGGGTTGGCCTGCCCTGCAGGAATCTGCAATTTTACCTGTCCTACAACTTTTTTCGCCATAAATTTCTCAGTCTTCTTGAGCCCTCTTCAATTGTTCATAAGCCTCTCAGGCCTTTTCAACTTGCCAGTACTCTAGTTCGACAGGTGTATTTCGTCCGAAAATATTCACTGTGATCTTCAGCTTTCCACGCTCTGGCTCGATTTCTTCGATAACACCACTGAAATTCAAGAATGGACCATCGTTGATCTTGATGGTCTCTCCCATTTCAAAATTCACTTTCGGCTTTTCCCGATCCTCAGAATCTGAGATTTGTTCCTTGATGACAGCGATCTCCTCCGGAGTCACCGGAATGGGCCTCTCACCACCTACAAATCCAATGATTCCGGGTGTGTCTCGGACGAAATACCAAGGTTTCTCCAAAATGCGGCGATTGTCATCCAGCAACATTACATTGATATAAACGTATCCAGGGTGCAATTTCCTAGTGCTTACGGTCTTCTTTCCACTGCGCACTTCGGCGACCTTTTCCATTGGAACCAGAACCTCCTGAATGTATTCCCCCATTTCCTCAGTTTTCAGCCGCTTTTCGATGCTATCTTTCACCTTTTGCTCCTGCCCAGACAAAGTATGAATGACGAACCATTGGGTTGGCATAAGCAAATTGATATCTAAATGAGGAAGTTCAACGCTCTTGATACTAGGAAATCCACCGTAACCGTGAATAGTCCAAGCAATGCAATTGTTATTATAACTACCACCGTGGATTCCCTTAATTCTTCAAAGCTCGGCCAGGTACATTTCCTGAGTTCTTCGCGAGTTTCTGATACATATCCTGAAAAACGCAACAGATAACCCTTGCGCCACAGAAAGGCGAAAGCCACTCCGGTCACCACGGCCCAAATAATTAATTGTGTGTAATTTTTCACAGTAATCTCGCTTTGGCGGAGGGGGAGGGATTCGAACCCCCGTTGGCGGTTAAGCCAAAGCGGTTTTCAAGACCGCCGCGATAGACCACTCTGCCACCCCTCCGGCATGCGTTATTGGCAGGGCGTGAGGGACTTGAACCCCCAACCAACGGTTTTGGAGACCGCTACTCTACCAATTGAGCTAACGCCCTGTTCGAAGCCATTTTCTGCTAAACGGCAGCCCTAGGATCAGAGATCTGTTTCGCACTCAGTTCCTCGAATTATGATGCCACTACTTCACTGACACGACCGGCGCCAATTGTGCGACCGCCCTCACGAATGGCAAATCGCTGGCCTTTCTCCATTGCCACCGGGGCGATCAGCGTAATTTCCACCGAAACATTATCTCCAGGCATAACCATTTCAACTCCTTGAGGAAGCGCAACAGTGCCGGTCACATCAGACGTGCGGAAATAGAATTGTGGTCTGTAATTCGTAAAGAATGGAGTATGTCTGCCACCTTCTTCCTTGGACAACACGTAAACTTCGGCTTTGAAGCTGATGTGAGGCTTGATTGATCCTGGTTTTGCCAGCACCATACCACGTTCGACTTCCTCTTTCTTCGTGCCGCGCAGAAGAACACCAACGTTGTCACCAGCATTAGCTGAATCCAACAGCTTTCGGAACATTTCAATGTCTGTCGCTACCGTCTTTCGCGTATCTTTGAGACCAACGATTTCAACTTCCTCCATCTTCTTGAGCACACCGCGTTCAACGCGCCCTGTCACAACCGTCCCACGGCCTTCGATGTTAAATACGTCCTCAACACACATCAGAAATGGCTTGTCCACTTCTCGTGTCGGAAGGGGAATGTTTTTATCGACTGCATCCAAGAGAGCTTGAATAGCCTTTTCACCTTCAGGCTCAGCCGCCAGGGCTTTTGTCGCACTACCTCGGACGACTGGCGCAGTATCGCCTGGAAATTGATATTTGTTAAGAAGATCACGAATCTCCATTTCCACCAAATCCAACAACTCAGGATCATCGACCAAATCTACCTTGTTCAAAAATACAACAATCGCGGGAACTCCAACCTGACGGGCAAGAAGGATATGTTCGCGTGTCTGTGGCATCGGACCATCCGCCGCACTGACCACGAGGATCGCGCCATCCATCTGAGCTGCGCCCGTGATCATGTTCTTCACATAGTCTGCGTGACCCGGGCAATCAATATGCGCGTAGTGCCGGGTATCGCTCTGATACTCCACGTGGGACACAGCGATGGTGACAGTTTTTGTCGCGTCACGAACAGTGCCTCCCTTGGTGATGTCCGCGTAAGAGATCCGATTTGCAAGCCCCTTCCGTGCTTGAACCTCGACGATTGCGGCAGTGAGAGTGGATTTCCCGTGATCAACGTGACCAATTGTCCCGACGTTGACGTGCGGCTTTGTTCTTTGAAAGGCTTCTTTTGCCATTGCGATTTCCTGTTTTAGTTTGGTTCTGTGTTGTATCTGCTAAATACTAATGGAGCCCATGATCGGGATCGAACCGATGACCTCGTCCTTACCAAGGACGTGCTCTGCCAACTGAGCTACATGGGCTGCGCCCACGAAAATCTCCGAGCCTGAAGACGACAAAAAAGCCCACTAATCCAAGCTCCCCGCCTCTCACCGTCTTGGGATTAATGGCTTTTCACACCTTCTAAACCCGCCAATGTGGGCGTGAATATATGTTTCCAGTAAAAAGTGTCAATGGGTTTTTCAGTTTTTGCTGAAAAATTACTCATCTGCCGGAAATTGTAACAAATCTTCGGCCGTCCACTGGGGATGTCCAGCCATTTTCTCTTTGACGGCTTTAATCTGTTGAGGGCTTACGAGTGATGCTTTGTTACCCCATGCCTGACGGATGTAGGAAATAGCCGCAGCAAGATCAGCATCAGAAAGGCTTTCACCGACCCCTCCGGGCATTGCAGCGTTGTACATTTCGCCCTTGACGGAGATCTCTCCTTGCAGTCCATACAACGCTATTCTGATCATTCGACCGGGCCCCGGCGTGTTCACCCATTCGGACCCCGCCAGGGGTGGTGCCAACGGAGATTGTGAGCCTAGCCCCGTCGGTTGATGACAAACACCACAGGCTTGCTCATACACAACTTTCCCGCGCGCCAACAACGCTTCGGTGTCGCTCTTGGGTTGAAGGGAATCTACCTGAGCGAACGAGTCAAATGAACCATAGACCCGTGCCTGGAACCCCGCCGCATTATGATCGAGATGCAACTGAGCCCAGTAAAACAACACCCCAAGCAGAACAACGAGCCACAGCGGAACGGCCTTGAGCTCAACTACTGGCTCATTCACGTCGCCGCCACGTACGACACCATCGCTGCGGTTGGATGCGCCTTGGCGATCTCTACGTGATGGTTTCGGATTGTGACTCATGAACTAATTGACACCGGACGGACTCGCTGCCACAGGAACCGAGTTAGTGTCACTTGCCACTGGCTTTGGTTTTTCTGGCGCAGGTGCCTCGAAAATCGGTTCCTCAGCTCTGAGGCTTAAAAGGTACGCCACCAAAGCGGTTGCTTCTGGCTTGGGAACGATTTCGTAGCCACTTTCGGCACCAGATTCAGCACTCAATGGAAGTGCATCCATCACACGTTCTCTGATGATTTTTCGTTTCTCAAAGAGGAATCGATACGAAGGCATCGACGATCCCGGAGACACCAACTTCGGGTTGAAAAGGTGAGTTAGGTGCCAGATCTCGTTCGTCTGGCGCACTCCCACATTCGCAAGATCCTGTCCGACTCTCATGGAACCCACCATCACCGGTCGATCATGGATATAATCCGCAGCTACGCTTGGCCGGATACCCCATCCCCGTGCCACATCTCCACCCCGGTATTTCACCAGCTTGCCCTTGTTGATTTCCGCCTCTGCCCTGATTTGTTGAGTGTGGCAGTACGCGCAGCCATTGGCTCGATAGATGTCGCGCCCCTGTGCTGCGGCTCCAGGACGTGCGGCAGGATAGAAGGATCCGGTCGCTGGCACCGTGGCTGGTTGGAGATTTCCCAACTGTAGAACAGACCCAAAGATCACACCATACCATGACAAAGCGAAGCTCAACAGGACTCCAAGAAAGATCAACGGCCCGTAATTCATGCTCCCCTCCCCGAAATCTTGACGAAACGCGTCGAAGGTTTCTCTGAAATGCAACACGAGCACCAAGACAAGTAGGAGAAACGGCACACATTGACCAACAATACCGTCGCACCAACCAGCACAAGCAAGGAACCGAGCGTCGCGATGCCCATAAATGGAACTGTCTTCCTCACGACATCTATGAAGTTGAGCGCTGGATTATCGAGAGCTTGACCTTGGACGAAACCTCCGATGATCAATGGCATCGAAACCAAAATCGCTCCTAGACCCGCCAACCAGAAATTAAGCCCCACAAACGATGGGCGTTCACTCCGCCTGTCGGAGAGTTGAGGAGAAATCGAATAAATAGCACCAACCAGAACGAGGCTGACAAAACCCAAAAGAAACAGTTGCGATGTCCCCATCGACGTTATCGTCAGCGCACCGGGGTGACCGATCGATGCAATCACACTGATCGCCCTGATCAACCCGACGACGAGATACGCTCCGCATCCGGCAATGAAAAATTTCGCACCAGAGTCGCTCCATACGCGCGCGTACACACCTTGCAATGTTAAATGCACGTTTGTCGCGAACGCCAGGACGGCAGTGACTCCCAGAACCAGACCAGCGTCGCTCACTGCTGCCACCCATCTCGGAACCGGTGTGCCTGCGGGAATGCCTCCATACGCGCCAAAGATTGCAAGCAGCCAGAACCCAAAAACCGCCAGCGCCCTGCTGTGTAAAGGCTTGTTTGCCGCCTTCGGCATGAAATAATAAGCGGCGGCAAGAACGAGTGGAGCCAGCCACAATGACATCAAATTGTGCCCCGCCCATCCAGCGACGATGATTTGCAACACACCACGCACGGAGGAAAAAATCAGCAACAGTTGCACTGTGGCGTAAACCCACGGAAACCAGCAAAGCGCGGCCATCACATACCACATTGATGGATAGAGCCTACGCTCAGTGCGACCGTGAAACGTGATCAACGTGAACGCACCGATTATCAAGTAGCCAACAAGAAGAACTGCCGATGAGTAACCAGGAAACTCGAAACACTCGTAACCGGTACCATCCCCCATCAGAACTCCTCCGACTCCCAGCGCGACTCCGACATTCCACGCGAGGACTGCAACGACGATGAACAAAGCACCCTGAACCAGGTTACGCCCCAAGCGAGCCACCAACCAAAGGGCGACGGCCATTCCGGCCTGGGACGCAAATCCAAAAACCACCGCGTTCGTCGCAGCCGGTCTCACTCGCCCGTAAGTTAACCACGAAACATCACTCAGGAAATCTGGTGCGTGCATCTTGATCGATGCCACCATTCCAAGCAGGGATCCAACCCAGAACCACACCGCTGCAAGAACGAACATCAGGAGAACAGGTGCGCGGCTTGAACGGTCAACTTCCGCTGTGGTAACGATGGTTTCACGCGTTTCCACGGCTGCTGGCGCTGGCGATAAAGTGTCTGTTGTAACGGTTGAATTCATTCAACGACGGTCAACCAATTACTCAAACTGGCTCGGCTTTTCCGGCGCTTTTGGAGGCGGCGCAAATGCCTTCTCAACGCGTGCCACCATGTTAGACCGTGAAGCGGCTGGGTTCTTCGATTCCCGGACGATGGTTTCCATCGCCTGATCGATGCGCAGTTGATACAAGCCCTTGTTGGGATCGATGACCGAATAGCCGTTCAATTGCTGACTCGCGGTAGCTGTCTCAGCCAGAGCCTTCCGGCGCTCTGCAATGCGTACCGTGTTTAGGCCGGTCGGTGCCGTGTAATGCTTCATAAGCTGCACAAGCCCGGCGACGATCAGGAACGCGCCGAGCATGGCAATGAAGTAAACGAAGGATGATGTGCGTGATGAAGAATTGCTCATTCGACACCTCAATGGGTTTCAATTCCGGAAGGCGCAGATTTCACTTCGTGGTGCGTGATCGCCTCTTTCAGTCGCGGATCCCGCAGCGGATAAGGAGGATGAGCCGCAAACCATCGCCTGAAGACCGTGATGAGAACGAAGCCAATCCCCACGAAGCAGAGCACATCAAAAATATGCAATGACATCCCGGTCGGATGTAGCACGGGCATGATGTTGAATTGCATATCCATGTAATGCATCAACCAAATCCATGCCGCCATTGGGAGCATGACCGTCATGGAAAGTTTGGCGTCGATGCGTAGGAGGCACAGGAATGGAACGAAGAAATGTCCGAAGACGATGAGCATTCCCACATCCCACCAGCTCCCGGTTTCGCGAAGCACATACCAGAAAGTTTCCTCCGGAATACCGGCGTTCCAGATCAGGAAGTACTGGGAGAAGTGGATGTAGGCGTAGAAAACCGTGAATGCAAAAAGCAAAACGCCAAAGTCATGAAGCTGCCTCTTGTGGACAACATCCTTAAGTGGACCGGATTTCTTGTAATACAGGGCCAGGACGTAAGCGGTGGCCAATGTGACCCAGGTGCTCCCGGCAAAGTAGTAGACGCCGTACATCGTGGAAAACCAGGCGTGTTGGAGGGATTTCATCCAATAAATCGCCGCCAGCGTCAGCGTGAAAGCGAAAACGAAAATACCGCCGGCAGCCCACTTGCGCATGGCCACGGTATGTGAAGCCGCTCCGTCCTTGTCCTGATCCAGAGAATGCGATCGCAGGCGCCAGGAAAAAAGCCACCAGAGACAGAACAACATTACCGAGACCACCGTCCATGCCGGGCGATTAAAGAGCACTGACTTTGCCTGCAATGCGTGATCCCCAAGTGGATCGATATTCATCCAACCATAAATCTGCGGCGCAAAAATCAGAATCGGAAGGAATAACCCCAGCATCACCGGCGCAAGAGAGGCGATGTGCTCCAGCATCCGTCGAGTTGGGACAGACCAAGCCGCATCAAACAAGTGGTGCAAGATCACGAGGAACAAGCTTCCCAAGCAAAGGCTCAGGAAAAACATGAAGGCAACCAGATAGGAATAGAGGAATTGCTTACCAAGGGTGTACTCGTGCTGTATTTGCGTGGATACGCCCGCGAGTTTTGAATCGAGAGCTGTCGTCGCAGTCGCGGTGGCGTGCTCCGCCCCTTCAACGGTGACGAAACCGAATATCACAGCGAGCGCCGAGATCAACAGACACCAGCAAAACCAGCGAGCAGATCGTCCATGACCCACAGCAGTGTCGATATTTGAAAGAGTTCGAGAATTCATAGACCTATTTGTTCAATGAAGCCCTGAATTGTGCGGGCACATCCTCCAACGAACCAAGCCGGCTGAACTGGAGGGCACGTAGATAGCTTATCACCGCCCAACGATCCTCAACGGCAAGCTGCGACGCATAAGGCCCCATCAAATTACGGCCGTTGGAAATCACGTGAAACAACTCACCATCCGACATCTTTACAATACGCGGATCATGCAGAGTGGCGACGACTGCCATGCCGAGTTTCTTGGTCACACCGTTTCCATCACCCAATGGACCATGACACGGAAGACAGTTGATCTCGAAGCGTTGACGCCCGCGAGCCATCGACTGGGCGTCTATCACTGTTGGATTTAATTCCACCCAATTCGTCGTTCCGGTCATCTTTCCCGAGTTGACCGGATGGTCTTCGTATGAATAAACGACGGCACCACCGGCGACATTGCGGCGAGGCTCCGATCGGGCGACGGTCCCGGAAGCTGGCAACCGGGACGCTCGGTTATCGCGGAAGAACTCATTTGGTACTTGCGGCCGAAACTTCATCTGCCGATCCATGTCAGGGAAAACTTCGATCGGCGGTTTGCGCAATACGCTTTCGCGGAAGCCGAGAACTCCGATGGAGACCGCGACTATCAAGATCCAGATGGGGAGGAAGTATCGCATGTTAGTCCTCGACGAAATGGATTTGCCTGCCTCCCGAATCCTCCAGGAGCTTGCGGGTTTCCGTGCTGGAATACTTCGGATCGTCGCATTGGATTGTAATGAAGAACCGGTCGTTGGAGAATCGAGCAAACGTCCGGCTCTTGAGCAGCGGATTGTACAACTTTGGCAACCGGTTCAGGAAGAGCATCCCAAAAAGCGTACCGAATGAAGCCAGCAGAATCGTCAGCTCGTATGAAACCGGGAATGCAAACATCGGGCTGAACAGCGGTTTACCGCCGACCACCACCGGATAATCCCATTTGTTCATCCACCAGATCATCGACATACCGGTGGTGAAACCAGTCATGCCGCCGAAAAAGGTGAACCAGCCAACTTTCGAGTTTTGAAGTCCCATCGCATCGTCCATTCCGTGAACGGGGTATGGCGTGTGAACATCCCACCGACGGAAGCCGGCGTCGCGAACGCGCACAGCCGCATTCATGATGTCTGCCGCTGTTTCAAACTCGGCGATCAGCGCGTAAGGTGTGTTCGTCTCAGGCATTTTCCAGGTCCTCAAATAGGTTTAGTGATGCCCTTTCGCACCGCCCAATGCATGGTGCGGATCCGCCTGCGGGGTCACGCCCTTCACTTCCGCGATCGCAATCACCGGAAGGAAACGCATGAACAGCAGGAACAAAGTCATGAACAAACCGAAGCTTCCCACGAACGTCAGGACGTCCACGTAAGTCGGATAGAACATGCCCCAGCTCGATGGCAGATAATCGCGATGGAGCGAGGTCACAATGATGACGAACCGTTCGAACCACATGCCGATGTTTACGAAGATCGAAACGATGAAGACAAAAACCACGTGTGTCCGGCACCATTTGAACCAGAAGAGTTGAGGCGAAATGACGTTGCACGAAATCATCGTCCAGTAAGCCCACCAATAGGGACCGAACGCACGGTTCTTGAAGGCATAAAGCTCGTAAGGATTGCCGCCATACCAGGCGATGAAGAATTCCATGCCGTAGGCGTAACCCACGATGGAACCGGTCGCGAGGATGACCTTGCACATCAACTCGACGTGCCGGATCGTGATAACGTCGTGGAGACCGCAGACCGATCGCAACGGAATCAAAAGCGTCAGGACCATGCCGAAGCCAGAGAAGATCGCGCCAGCGACGAAGTAAGGAGGGAAGATCGTCGTGTGCCAGCCGGGCACTTGTGAAACGGCGAAGTCGAATGAAACCACCGAGTGCACCGACAAAACGAGCGGCGTGCTCAAGCCTGCGAGAAGCAAGTAGGCCTTCTCGTAATTACTCCAGTGGCGGTTTGATCCGGTCCACCCAAGAGCGAAAAGTCCGTAGAGAAATTTGCGCATCTTCGTCGTCGCACGATCACGCATCGTCGCCAGGTCAGGAACCAGGCCGACGTACCAGAATAGAAGGGAAACGGTTCCGTAAGTCGAAACCGCGAAAACGTCCCACAACAACGGCGAGCGAAACTGCGGCCAGATGCTGTTCGCATTCGGGAATGGAATCAGGTAGCCTGGATATAGTGCAAACCACACACGACCCGTATGCACGACCGGAAAAATTCCTGCGCAAACCACTGCAAAGAGCGTCATTGCTTCAGCAGCGCGATTGATCGATGTCCGCCACTTCTGACGTAGCAAGAAAAGAATGGCCGAAATCAGTGTGCCCGCGTGGCCAATGCCGATCCAGAAGACGAAGTTCGTGATGTCCCACGCCCACCCCACCGTGTTGTGCAATCCCCAGACACCCACGCCGGTCGAGATGAGATAGCCGATCATTCCCGCCATCATCGACATCACCGAAAAACTGATGGCGAAGGCAATCCACCACCATCGAGGCGTCTTCCCCTCTGCGATGCCGGCGATTTTGTCGCTGATCCACCCCATCGGGCGTTGGTTCAGCACCAGCGGCACGCGCTCCAATTCGCGCGGCGGCCCGGCTAACTTCAGTGCGCCCTGACTTGATACTGCGTCAGCCATTAGTGCGCTCCTTTCTTTTCAGCTCCCACCGGCTCACCGTGAGCCGCTCCCGCACCGTGACTGGCAAATGGATCGTCGTGCCGATGCTCTTCATACTCCTGCAAACTTGCTGGCATCTTGTAGTAGTCCGGCATTTCGGGATTTGGATTGCGAATGCGTGCCAAGTAAGTCACGCGTGGCTTGGTATCGAGGAATCCAAGAACCGCGTAATCACGGGCTTGTCCCTTGAGTTTTGAAACCCGGCTCTCAGGGTCAAGCAGATTGCCGAATGCGATCGCCTCCGCGGGACAAACCTGAGCGCACGCCGTGGTGAATGTTCCTTCCGGAACACGCACCTGATCAGTGGCTCCAGCCTTCACTTTCTGTGAGATTTTCGCCCCTTCGATGCGCTGAATGCAGAACGTGCATTTCTCCATCACGCCGCGCATGCGAATGCTCACGTCCGGATTTTTCGCCATCTTGACGATATCCACCTCGTCCTTCGGCCTCGTCGCAAGCGGGCCCTGGTAGAGAGCCGTGAGCGGACGCTTGTTGAAATCGAAGAAATTAAAGCGGCGAACTTTCCAGGCGCAGTTGTTCGAGCAGTACCGGGTTCCAACGCAACGATTGTAGGCCATGACATTGATCCCTTCCTCATCATGCACGGTGGCGTTGACCGGACATACCATCTCGCAAGGAGCACTCTCGCAATGCTGGCAAAGCATCGGCTGCATGTTCACCTGCGGATCGTCGGCTGCCTCTTCCGGGTTCTCACGCGAGCTGCTGAAATAACGATCGATTCGCATCCAGTGCATCTCGCGATTCTTGAAGATCTGATCCTTCCCAACAATCGGAATGTTGTTTTCGCTCTGGCAGGCGATGACACAGGCGCCGCAACCGACACAGGAGTTCAGATCGATCGACATTCCCCACTGATGCACTTCGCTCTGGAGAATTTGTCGGCGATCATCACGAAGATCGGTGCCGCCGTTCTTGCCGTTTGGATGCTTGTCGTAAGGATGCTTGTAAATCGGCCCCGCGTTCGGCGCGTGCGCCTCCAGATCCATGTTCTTCGCAAACGCCGGCTTCTGCTGAAACTGCTGCCAGTTTGCCTCACGAATGATTGGGCGACCCTCCATTACACCGTGGTCTTGAGTCGTCACGACTCGGTGCGATCTGTCCAGACGCGACGGGCGCTCGACGCCGGAAGCAACAAAAGGCGCTGCCGAACCGCGAACCTCGTAGGCGCTAAAGCCCACTTTCTGACCGCCAAAGCCACCGATGCGTCCGGCTCGTTCTCGTCCGTATCCAAGAGCCAAGCCTAAGGTGAAATCTGCCAAACCCGGCTGAACCGCCACCGGCCCCTGGACTTTGAGGTCGCCGACCTTGACCTCAATCACGTCACCGGTCTTGACTCCCAACTCAACTGCAGTCTTGCGGCTCAGCAAAATCGGATTGTCCCAAACGACTTTCGTGATCGGATCGGGAAGCTCCTGAAGCCATCCGTTGTTGTTGTAACGACCGTCATCCAGCTTGGAATCTCGAAAGAAAACGACTTCCAGTTTCTCAACGGAAGGAGCTGGCACCGATTGTTGACCGCCCAGAGCTTGAGCTGTAGCCGACGACCTTAACGCAACTAAAACTGGACGGTGGGCACTCTCAGCCAGGAAACCATCGTGGAGGAACTTCTTCCACCGTGGCTCGTTTTCGCCGCCAGCGTTGTTGGCAAAGGTCTCGCGCACCAGTTCATACGGGCTTGTCTGCGCCAAACCCGCTGCCCGCGCCAGCACTTCAATTTCCGTCATACCGCCAAATAACGGTTCTATGAGAGGCTGGATGCCAACAATAGTGCCATCCGGAGTCCGGGCATCTCCCCAGCTCTCGAGATAATGAGCCTGCGGGATTTGAAAGTCGCTCGCCGTGGAGGTTTCATCCTCGTAGTATCCAAGGCGGATTACCTTCTTCGCCTTGCGCTGCGTTTGCGCCCAAATCAAATCCACAGGGGCATTGTAGGCAGGATTACCGCCCGAAATCACCAGCGTGTTGACCTGGCCCGAGTTCAAAGCCTGCGCGAGTTGGCCAATCGTCCCCTCGGCTCCAATCGAAGGGGCCGTGAGGTAACTGACCGGAGCCGCCCCTCCCTGAGTGCTGCCAAGCGCGACATTCATCACAGCGGCCACAAGGTGGGCAGCCACAGGCTGGCGGTAGCCCGCTACGACGAGGGCCTTGCCTCTCTGTGCCACCAAATCTTTCGCGCATTCGACGGCCCATTTCTCAGCATCGGGAGCGCCGTTGGCGAGTTGTTGAAGAGCTGCGTTCAACTCGGGTGTCGCCGGGAAGTTTGTCTGTTTAAGAACCTCGATCGCAACACGAGCACCGATCTTGACAACCGAGCTCGTCGAAATGCGAAGCCGATGATCCGCGTTTGACCCGGTCACAGTCAGCAGACCCTCGACGACGTAGAGACGGCTCATCTTGTCGCCAGGTTTCTCAACCCGACGCCCGGCGGCGTAACCACGAATATGCTTCCATGCGTTGTCCTCCGCACCCGCAAAATCACAGTCCAGAGACAAAATCGCCGAAGCTGTGCCGAAGCGGTAGGAAGCAATCACCGGCTGGCCAAAAGCGATGGTCAATGCTTGCGCCTCAAAACCCATATCCGCAGGCTCGTAAACATGCCACGTCGCTTGCGGATACTTCTGTGCGATCAGGGCCTGCAACCGTGCTCGCGTGGGCGAATTATTTCGTTCCACGAGGAAAGAAAGTCCGTCACCGCGATTTTGTCCAAAGCGGACCTCAATCTGGCGCAATTCGTCGATGGCAGCCTCGCGAGTTGCAGTCGAACCGGCGCTTGTAAATCGCGTCGCCCGATCCGGATCATAAAGATCCAGGATGGATGCTTGCGCAAAAACGTTTGTTCCGCCGCCGCTCTCAGGATGGCCAAGGTTGCCCTCGATCTTCGTGGGCCGTCCGTCACTCGACTTCACAAGCAGAGGAACTGCCCCACCCCTCCCAGGCATGGCCGTTGCGTAATACTGTGCGACGCCGTGGACATACCCTTCCGGCATTTTCGAGAATGGATGGATATACTCCTCCGGCTTGCGGCAGCCGGTGAGTCCGATGCCCGCGAGCGCAAAGGAAGCGGACATCAACTGCATGAAAGAACGCCGTGTCACCGGGTCCGTCAATTCGCTCGCGCCGTCGGGAAACTCACGTGCCGCCCACTGCTTGAACTCCGGGGTTTCAGCCAGGTGATCGAGACTGCGCCAATACTTTGGACCCGTGTCCGGTTCCGGGCATGGAGGAGGAATGATTTTCATCGATGACAGGCGGAGCAGTTTTGAGAGGAATTGACCTTCCAGTCATGCACGAACTTCTCACCGAGTTGAAGCTGGGCGGCTTCGTTCGTGTGCCAATTCAGGTTGAAGACCTGCTCCGGCGGACGGATGTTCTTTTCGGGATTCCGGTGGCAATCAAGACAGAAACCCATGCTTAACGGCTGTGCATGGCGCACTTCGTCCATCTTGTTGATCTCACCGTGGCAACTAAAGCAACTGACCCCACGGTTCACGTGAACGGAATGATTAAAATAGACGTAATCCGGGGTCTTGTGGATCTGAACCCACGGAATTGCCTTCCCGGTGTTGTAGCTTTCCCGGACAAGCGCCAGCTTCGGATCATTTGCCAGGATCTGGTTGTGGCAATTCATGCACGTTGAAGCCGCAGGAATATTTGAGTACCAGGATTTCTCCACCCCATTGTGGCAATACCGGCAGTCCAAGCCAACCTGATCCACGTGAATCGCATGGGAAAACGCGACCGGCTGGACGGGCTGATAGCCCACCCGGGTGTACTTTGGTGTCGCGTAGTAAGTGATCCCCGCGAACACAGTGGTTCCTGCGATCAAGGCTCCAGCGATCACTCGCGTCGGAAGCTTGTTCGTCCACTTTGGAAAAATGTCTGACATCGGAAAGCTGTGTAAAATCTCCACCCAGAAGCCGCTTAACTACGAAACCCGTAAACAAGCATCACCCGCAGCGCGCCAGTCCCATTAAACTTCATCAATTGAGTCCTTCTTCCCCTCGATTCGCGCCGCTCAATAAGTAATGCTTTTCCAATGGGCAGTGATGTTTAACGGGAGGGAAAGTCAAAGCAAGCAACTTCACGCTTTGCATCGAACATTTCCGTTTGCTTAATAATGGCAATAAGCCACGCCTGCTGGCACCGGGTGCCTAGCCAAGCTCAGAAACACTATTTAAGCCCAAATTGGAGGGCCGGCTCACATCAATTTCGTTCACGAAAACAACGCTCTCACTTACTCTCCTCTTCGATACGCCTCAGCCAGCAATGTGATCGGATGCACCAGCCGCACTTGCATCCCCTCACGCCGCGCGCCATTGACGAGCTGCAACAGGCACCCAGGATTCGCCGTCGCCACCACCATCGCTCCGGTTTTGCGGATGTGTCCAAGCTTCCGATTCAAAAGCTCCGTTGCCATCTCCGGCTGAATCAAATTGTAAATCCCAGCGCTGCCGCAGCACCAAGTGCTTTCGGCCAATTCCACTAATTTCAAGTTCGGGATCGCCCTCAACACCTGACGAGGCTGCAAGGTGATCTTCTGCCCATGGCACAAATGGCAAGCCTCATGATAAGTGACCAGCATTTCATCGCAAATGTCCTTCGAGGTGCTTTGATTCACCCCCTTTGGAGATGTGATCCCGATCTCTACCAACCACTCGTGAACATCCTTCACCTTCATGTCCCATAGCTGCGCTCGTTCCTCATAAGCCGCATCGCCAGCCAATAATTTCGCATAATGTTTCAAATGTGAACCGCAGCCAGCCGCGTTCGTGATGATCGCGTCGAACTTCTCCGGCGGAAACTGATCGATGTTCACGCGCGCCAGCCGTTGCGCCAGCTCCCACTCTCCGTTATGCGCGTGCAACGAGCCGCAGCACGATTGCTCGGGAGGCGTCGCCACTTCGCACCCATTCCGGGCCAAAACTTCCACCGTGTCCCGATTCACATCACTGAAAATCAAGTCCTGCGCGCAACCTGTGAGCATCGCCACGCGGTAACGCTTTTCACCGACAGCCGGCGTGCCAGGCGCAATCAGCTCATCCGAGAATTTCCGTTGCATTGTGGGTGTCATCTCCTCCAGCTCGCGAAAACGCTTCGGCAAAAGTTTCAGAACGCCGGTGCGCCGAACGAATGTCTGCAAGCCAAGCCGCTGGTACAACCTCAGCACGTGTCCGAGCAAATGCAGCCGCCGCAAATCCATGAACAACCACTGCAAGGTGAACCCACGCACCAGTCCCCTGCCCTGCGAATCCAGCGTGCCGCTTTGTTCCGCCTCCGCCCGCGCATGCTCGAACAGTTCCGCATAATTCACTCCCGCCGGGCACGCCGTCATGCACGCCAGACAACCCAGACAAAAATACATCTCATCCGCGAAGGTCTTCGTCGCCTCCATCTTCCCATCAGCAATTGCGCGCATCAGAGCGATGCGACCGCGCGGGCTGTTGCGCTCCAGTTTTGTCGCGTCATAAGTGGGGCACGTGGGCAGGCACAGCCCGCAATGCATGCATTGCTGTACCACCGAATAGTCCAGATTCTTCAGATGCGACATGACTTCCTTCATCTCTCGAAGAAATGGATGCACGTGCAGCCTGTGGATTCAATCTATTAAACAAGTTCTGCAAGCCGTCTTGCCAGTTTTGAAACATCAGGCCAGACTCTCGACTCATGGAATCCCTGCAAATCTCCCGACATTGCCCACATTGTCTCTTACTTGCCCCATTGCTCGCGTTTCTGTCCCTGCTTGCCTTGCCTTACCAGTCTGCTGGAGCGCCCTCAAAGGAGCCTCACGTCGTCTTCGTCATCGGCGAAAACGAATACAACACTTGGGATACACTTCCTGAGTTTGCAGAAAAAGAACTCCGGCCTCAGGGTCTTCGTTTTACCTATGTCAACGCCTCGCCGCAGCAAGTCGCCAGCGAGTTCACCAACTTCGTGGCGATCAAGGAGGCGGATCTCCTGGTAATCAGCGTCCGCAGAAGAGCGCCACGCAAGGAGATGCTGGACTTGATCCGCGCTCATCTGGCCGCCGGCAAACCGCTCGTCGGGATTCGAACCGCAAGTCACGCGTGGGATGTGAAGCCTGCCGATGCTGAACATGACAACTGGCCCACCTTCGATGTCGATGTGCTGGGCGCGAAGTACGAGAACCATTATGGCCGCACCAACACCGGGCCTCAGGCCATCATCAAGGCTGTGCCGGAAGCGACGACACATCCGGCGCTGCGAGGCGTTCCGATCGAGTTCCCCAGCGATTCGCATCTTTACAAGTACACCAAGACTAGCGGCACTGTGACACCGCTCTTGATGGGGCATCTCGCGAGTCGGACCAACGTGGAGATGGCGGCTTGGACCTTTACCGGAAACAACCGCCGCGTCTTCTACACCTCACTCGGCGGCACGGAGGATTTCAAACTGCAGGGTTTCAGAACGCTTCTACGCAATGCTGTGCTCTGGGCTTTGGATCGTCCGATTCCAATGGCTGCTCTCAGTGGCTCACCTTCAACCCTCGCCCATCATCTGCAGGAAGAGCCGTTGACTCCCAGCGAATCACTTCAGAAGTTTCATTTGCAGGACGACCTTGAGATCGAGCAAGTGCTCGCCGAGCCAGTCGTCGCACAGCCTGTCTTCCTGAACTTCGATGAGCGTGGCCGCATGTGGGTCGTCCAATACCGCCAATATCCCTTTCCCGCCGGCCTCAAAATGATGAGCCGCGACAATGTCTGGCGCGCAGTGTACGACAAGATTCCGCAGGCCCCACCTCACCACGTCCGAGGCGAGGACAAGATCACGATCCACGAAGACACCGATGGGGACGGAAAGTTCGACAAGCATACAACTTTCGTCGAAGGGCTGAATATTTGCACCTCTGTCGAACGCGGGCGCGGAGGAGTGTGGGTTCTAAATCCGCCGTATCTCCTGTTTTACCCCGACCGCAACAACGACGATGTGCCGGACGGTGATCCGGAAGTGCGTCTCGAAGGCTTCGGACTTGAGGATACTCATTCCGTGGCGAACAGCTTGCGCTGGGGACCAGACGGCTGGCTTTATGGCGCTCAAGGAAGCACAGTGACGGCGAAGATTACTGTTCGAGATTCCAAGGGGCGCGCGCTGAATGACAAGCCCATTTACTCCCAGGGCCAGAACATCTGGCGCTATCATCCCGAGAAGGGAATTTATGAAGTCTTCTCGGAAGGCGGCGGCAACGCGTTCGGGGTTGAGATCGATTCCAAGGGTCGCATCTTCTCCGGTCACAACGGAGGAAACACGCGCGGCTTTCACTACATGCAAGGCGCGTATCTTCAGAAAGGATTCGAGAAGCACGGTCCGCTTTCGAACCCGCATGCGTTCGGATACTTCCCGCAGATGCCCCATGATGATGTCCAACGCTTCACACATAATTTCATCATCTACGACGCCGGCGCGCTGCCTGAACGCTACCAGGGCAAACTCTTCGGCGTCGAACCGCTACAGGGTCGCGTCGTCTTCAGCGACATCACGCCGGACAAATCATCCTTCCGCACGCATGACCTCGGCTACGCCGTCACTTCCGACGACCAATGGTTTCGCCCCGTCGATATCAAGGTTGGACCCGACGGCGCGATCTACGTATGCGATTGGTACGACCGCCAGGTAAATCATTTCCGAAACCATGAAGGCCAGATCGACAAGAACAACGGACGAATCTACCGTATCCAACGAAAGAATCAGGCGCTGCATGGACCTTTCGACCTCGCGAAACTTTCGACCGGGCAGCTCGTCGAATTACTCGAGCACAAGAATAAGTGGTACCGCCAGCAAGCGCTGCGACTTTTGGCGGATCGGCAGGACCGGTCAACTGATTACACTCGCAAACTCATCCCAGCTCCTGACAGCCTTACGAGTTCTTCAGCGCTCGAGTATCTCTGGCTGATCAATCTCACGGGTGGTTTCGATACCCGGCTTGCAGCCGCATCACTCCAAAGCGCCGATCCTCAAGTGCGCCTCTGGACCATCAGACTGCTCGGCGATGCAAAACAAATCCCACCTGAAGTCGTTCCAATGCTTGTTGAGCGCGCCGAACGGGATGCAAACCTCGAAGTTCGCGGCCAGCTCGCCAGCACCGCGAAACGTCTCCCGGCAGACTATGCCCTGTCCATTGTCCGCGCACTTCTTTCGCACGACGAGGACACGACGGACAATCGCCTGCCGCTTCTGCTCTGGTGGGCCATCGAATCGAAAACGGAGTCGGATCGCGATGCGGTGATCGGCTTCTTCAGCGATGTGGCGCTCTGGAGTCATCCCATCGTAAAAGACCATTTGCTTGATCGCGTCATGCGCCGCTACGCCACAGCCGGCACCCGTCAGGATTTGCTCTCGTGCGCCAGGTTATTCGCCATTTCTCCAAAGGCCGAACTCACCGCCAAGCTCGTGAGCGGCTTCGAGGCCGCGTTCAAAGGCCGCTCGATGGCAAATCTTCCGGAAGAACTCGTGGGCGCAATGACCAAAGCGGGAGCACGCTCCATGGTGATTAGCTTGCGTCAGCGCCAACCGGAGGCGTTCGATGAAGCCTTGCGCGTCATCAACGACGACGCAGCCGACAAAGAGCGACGGCTGCAGTTCGTGCAGATTCTCGGCGAAGTCAAGCAGCCGCGCGCTGTCGATGCCTTGCTGGGGCTCATTGGAAAATCCAACGACCCCGCGCTCATCAAGGCGTCGTTAATTTCTCTTCAGAGCTACGATGAACCCCGAATAGGCGGGGCAGTGATCGACGCTTACAAGTCTTTCTCCGAAGACACCCGGACGAGCGCCCTGACGTTGCTGGCCAGCCGATCCGCTTGGGCGCTCCAGTTCCTGGAAGCGCTGGACGCCGGACGGGTCGTGCGACAGGCTGTGCCTCAGGATGTCGTCCGCAAAGTAAAGTTGTATGACACTCCTCGTCACCGCGAACTCTTGGCAAGAACGTGGCCTAACATTCAGACTCCCACGACGGCGGAGATGGAGAAACAAATCAAACGCCTGGCCGGGGTTTTGAGCAAAGGAACGGGGAGCCCCTACGAAGGCCAGAAGCTCTACTCGGTTAGCTGTGGTGCCTGTCACAAGCTCTTCGGCAAAGGCGGCCAGATCGGACCCGACCTGACGACTTTCAAGCGTGATGACCTCGAGAACATGCTGCTCAACGTGGTCAATCCGAATGCGGAAATCCGCGAGGGTTACGAAAACTTCCTCCTGACCACCAAGGACGGCCGGGCGCTTTCGGGGTTCATTGCCGACAAGGATGACCGCGTCATTGTCCTCCGCGGGCTCGACGGCGAGAACTCAGTGTTGCCTCGCGACGAGATCAGCGAAATGAAGGCTGCAGGCGCCTCCCTGATGCCAGAGGGAATGCTTGAAGCATTGGAGGATCAGCAGGTCCGTGATTTGTTTGCTTACCTTCGCAGCACTCAGCCACTGGTGAAATAGCCGGCTTACTTCACCGTCTGATCCTGTGGTCGCGCGGCACCGGGAGTCGCATTCAGATCCAGTTTGATCACCACATTGTCGCGGATGAGGTCGTTCGGTTTGCCTGGAAAATTGATATTAAAATCCTTCCGGTTGATCGCGAAATCGGCTTTGACCCCAACCGAGTTTGCACTCACCTGAACCTGTGCCGGAAACGAGACGCTCTTTGTCACTCCATGAAGATTGAAGTTGCCTGTGATCTTCGCCGGTTCAGCGGTCGCCTCGATGCTTGTGATCGTAAACGTCGAGACAGGAAATTTTTCCGCGTCGAAAAAGTCCGGGCTCTTCAAATGCCCGGTCAACCGGTCATTATCGGTCCAGGTCGATTGCATGGCGATCTTGATCTCAGGTGATCCCACGATCTTTCCGCCAGCCACCTGGATTGTTCCGGAGAAGTTGGTGAAACCACCGCTGTGGCTGCCAGTTACCTTGGACCCCACGAATCCAATCTTTGACTCGGCTCGGACAACGAAGTCTTTTCCGGCTCCCGCCGGAGCGGATCCCGCCGATTGTGGAGCGGAGCCAGAACTCTTATGCACAGTGTCCGAAGGATCGGAGCACCCGGCGAGAAAGGTTGCCACTGCGAACGTGATTGATGATGTGATGATGCGGGTTGTTGTCATGTTTGTAAGTTGGCTGAAGGATGTTGTTCAGGTCGGAACAGATTCAAATGAGTGGCGATAATGACGGTCAAAATTTGGCGAGAAGCTCCTTCCATCGCTTCCACGCCTGTTCACGGGCCTTTTTGTTGGCGTCGTTTGCGTCAGGAGCCTCACCCGCACGCATGAAGCCATGTCCGGCACCGTCGTACGTCACCGGTTCATAGAGCTTGCCCGCTTTCTTCATTAGTTCGGTGGATTGGGGAATTGTGGCATTCACGCGGTTGTCGTTGCCGCCATAGAAGCCATAGACAGGACACTCGATTCGGGCGATGTCATCCGCCTTCTCCGGCCCGCTTCCGTAGAAAGCAAAGGCCGCTTTGATTTTCTTGCTGTTCGTTGCAAAGCGAAATGTTTGGGAGCCGCCCCAACAGAATCCGGCGACCGCGACCTTGCCATTGCAGGAGGGCAGCTTGGCGACGTAATCCGCCACTGCGCTCAAGTCCGCCGTAATTTGATCGAGCGGAAGCTTGCGGATTGCCTGGCCAACTTCGGCGCCGCTCTTGATCAATTCCGCCGTGCCGCCACCTCCCGGAGCGGTGCCCGAGAGCAGATCAGGCGCGATGGCGATGTAACCGGCTTCGGCCAGTTGATCGGTCACGCTCCGCGCCCAGTCGCTCAAGCCGAAGATTTCGTGAATGACGATCACGGCGGTGGCCTTGTCCTTCACTTCCGGGTAAGTGATGAAGCAATTCACCTCGCGGTCGCCGTGTTTGACATTCACCCATTCTGGATGGCGCGGGGACTTTTCGAGCCGCGCCTTCGCCCAATCCTGAGCCGGCGCAGCAGCAAAGCCGAGTGCCAGAATGGCAACAAAGAGGAGAGTTGAGTATTTCATAGGATGTCAGGGTTCATCCGGGGCCGTATCAAAAGCCGCTGGCTATTGGTACGCCGCGAGAACTTGGGGCTGATTCAGCAGAGCGGCGCGACGTTGGTCAACGAAAGTTTTCGCTTCCATGATTGGGCTCTGACCTCGAAGGCCCGATTGAATCGTCTCTTCCCACAGACCTTTGCAAACACATTCGCACGAATGGTGAATGTATGTAGTGTTTGGCAAGTGGTCGTGATGAGTCCTTGCAAACGTTCCGCGAGCGGCTGGAGTTTCTCCCAATTCCGCCAATCCTCGGTGAGTTTAGGCGCGTGAGGTCGTTGCTTGCAGGTTACTTTTCAAACAAGGACGAAAGAAACTGCAGGAAAGAATTGATGCTGAAGATTTGGCGGCCCCCCGGGGGGCCGCCGTAACCGTTCCGACAATTTCAAGACCCCAGCAGCGATGCTGCCAATCGCATGGATGAGATTTTTTGTTGAAATTTAGGCAGCGGAACAACGAAAAAACCACCTCGTGATCGAGGTGGCGAAAGTCAAGCCACTGAGCAATGGCGCCGAATCTGATACCGACCGTGGGCGGGAATCAAG
This sequence comes from Pedosphaera sp., assembly GCA_009695265.1. GTDB lineage: Bacteria > Verrucomicrobiota > Verrucomicrobiia > Limisphaerales > SIBE01 > SIBE01. The sequence goes on from SIBE01000002.1 coordinate 45,888, forward strand.
CCGCGCGGTCGAGTGCGATCACGTTGGAATGTGAGTCATCCTTCACATTCAGGTGACCAGGCAATGCGCTCGTATTCTCCACCGCCGGCATCGAGTGCCGGGCCGCGCGAGCCAATCCAAGAACAAACATCAAGCTCACCACACCGTAAACAGTAAGAAGAATTGTCATCATGGTGGAAGGTTCAGCAGGGCCAATGCCGGGAATTTCAACTCTGACTTGAGAGTTTGAACCAATGACCCAATCCCTTGATAATCAACATGCAAATATGAATGCGCGATATGAAACGCGAAGGGATGAACCATTGAGAACCTTGATTTCTGTCTTCTGACAGGACACTACTGTCCTATTTCTGGCCTCTGTCCATTCGGACGATCAAAACCGGAGGCGGACCGTGTTATCCACCCACACCAGTCCTATGAGCAATGCCAACCCGAGGATTACAAACAGAATCTCAACGGTCAGCACCACACTACTGCCCGAACCGCCAGATGATGATCTCTTTCTCCTGCGACGCGACATTTTGGCTAGTCACTGGGTTGAATCATGGTTCGCTACTCTCTCCAAAGTCTGACGATTGGGAAAGTAATAAGAATCCCACCCTGCCAGGCTTCTGGGTGATTCCACGCACTTCAAGTTTCGTGAATTGGGAAGGTTTGACCATCGATTCACCTGAAATGCGACGATCCTTGGCAACGTTCAGCCAGCTTCACTTAGAAGTTTCTGCAGTTCTTGATAAAGTTCGACCAGGCGCGGGTAGGCCCAGATGCATGCCAGCACAATGAGTAAGGACACTCCAAAGATTCCTGCCGACCAGAAAACCTTCCATCGAGTAGGCATCGTTGGATGCCACCATACCAGTGGAAGCATGAGCGGCCCGATCCCCAGAAATGCGATGATCAAGCCACTTGGCCGGAATTTCCATGCAAGAGGGGTGTATTCGGAGCCAACGGAACGCGTCGCTATCGAAGCGGGAAGCGGCGGTGGGAGGTGAATGTTGAGCGCATTCGCTCCGGTCAACATGGAATTACAGAACCGGCATTTGATGGCGGCATCTTGAATCTCTTCCGCACAAAAAGGACATCGTTTCACGGACAATTAGAGAGACAATCTGCCCTGAAGACATGGGGTTTCAAATACATGGTGGAAAAATATGACGGTTCTCCAGCAGGTGCAACGTGGAAACTTCTTGAGACCTCCGGAAGAGCAAGAATTGCGGCGATGCCAATGGCTTAGCTAGAAATCTGAGAATGCCGTCCATCTCAACGCGACTATTTCTTCAAGGCAATCGGGTCAGATAGTGCTTCCGATAGCTTGCAAGATCCGCGTCACCCACTTCACCGTCACTGTTGAAGTCGAGTGAAGCGACAAAACCCAACTCCCCTGCCCGCTTCCGAATCGCCCGACTGAATGAGTAAAGGTCGAGTGCATCAACATCGCGATCGGCATCCAAATCTCCGTAGTAACGGAAGAACTCGAAGGAATTGCTTCGTTGTGGATCGGCAGCAAAGACCGCGACAGGATTGGATGCGGCATCGAAAATTCCGTCCGCGCGGAGGGTGGCTCGATAGTTTCCATCTGCCAGCGACCCACCTGTTAGCGCCGGGAAGGTCCACGTGGCGCGATTGGCGGCTTTGTCGTAGTTCAAAACCATATCTGCCGCCGGAACATCGGCACCTGTCGTCAGATTCCTGATCACCAAGTCCTGCACTTTCAGAGAAGCGGAAACATCCTCGCTGAATACGATCTCCACCGACTTCACCATCGAGCGTTGAATCTCGCCACCGTTCAGAATCCAGCCGGTCACTTTCGGCGCCAGACGATCCAAGGAAACAGTCCGTTCAACGATGGTTACACCTTCCGGGCTCCAAACTTGAACGCGAAGAGTGTTCCCCCCCGCGTTCAATTTTACTTGTCCAAAGGTGAACGAGCCTTTGGTGTCGGAACTAACCGACCCGTCATCGAATCCGTCGCCATCGACATCCAAGAGAACGTCAACCCCGGGAACTGTGATGCCAGCGAGACCAACGACGGGAATGTTGGTAAGATCATCGCCCTTCACTCCGGAATCGGAAGCATCGTCCAGGGAGAATTGTGCCGGAGGACCAGTCACGAATTGGACATCATCGATGACTACCACGCTGGTGGATGCGCTGAAACCGATCAGTTCGAAACTGATCTCCGCCAGAGCACCTGCCGTAACGCTTGCCAGACTCAACGTCACTGTCACCTGCCCGTCCAGAGAAAGCGTCCCTCCAGAAGACGCGAGGCCGGGAACTGTCGCCTCGCGAGCGAAAAAAACGGTCTTGTTTGACTGCAGGCTGAAACTTGCATCGGTCTTCGCCAAGCCCACCGCCCGTCCAATCAGTCGTTCGCCGGAATTAGGATCGTAGAGGGCGACCTCGAATGCGTCCGGAGGATTCAAAACGTTGCCTTCAAACGTTGCCGAACGGATGGTGAATTTCAGGGATGAATTTCCGCGAGGAACGACAAACCGCTGTCTCAAATTCGCGAATGTTTCCGAGCCTTCCGTGAGAACAGCAGCCCCATTTACAACCTTCACATCACCTCGAACCGTCCATCCAAAACCCGGCTGTTGAACGTCAGGATTGTTGAACGCCCCGTTCAGAATGGATGGCTGCGACGCGATACCCGCGAGCGCGACGGGGCGAGAGGCACTCACACTCGATTGTTGCACAGGGCTGGATTTCAACGGTGTCGCAGGAACCCGATCAGTCAGCGCAGGGTTTCGTTCGGACGGAATAAGTGTCGAAACCTGCAACAGAACTGTAGATCTCGACAGGGATGCGGGCAATTCGGATCTCGGGGTTTGCTTGGCCTCGATGGTGTTCGTTGGAGGAGAGATCGTCTGCAATTGCGCGGTAACTGAAAGTTCGGGGATCAGGAACGTCGGCCAGAAACCGAGGGTCGAACTGAAAACGACGCGCTGATTTGTGGTAAACACGAGGCCACTGAGTTCGTTGTCCAATCCTAGTTCGGCGGTATCAAACGACCTCACGAGATTGCCGACCAAGTCCAGTTCATAGAGAAGCTTTGTTGTGTCGGCAGCCACCACCAGGTTGCCGCTTGTCGGATTGATCGCGATCCCGCCGGAGCTGAAGCGAAGTGGCAACGGAACATCAAAGCGGCGTAGTTCCGACCCAGTTTTCGGATCAATTTCGACGACATGCTTCGGCAACAAACGGGAGGTCAACTGCTGGGTCACCGGGTCGATCACCTGAATGAACTCATCCGCGCTTGTGAGGAGGAACAGGTGGCTGCTCGGCTTGTGAAAGACGATTCCAACCGCCTCGTAATCCTGCGTGAGTTCCAGCGAGGCGAGAATGGTGCCGTCAGTTGCGCTGATGGCGAAAACTTTGTCCCGCGATTGATCGCCATTGATCACGAGCAGGCTGCCGGCAGGCACGGACTTACCTCCCAAGGTGATGGCATCCGTCAGAAAAAACAGGCCGGTGTGAGTGCTGGTGCTCACCTGCGGGGGCAGACGGAAACCGAACCTGGCCGGATCTGGATCCGGCTGCCGGGTGGCGTCCTTGATCCGGATGATCGACGTTTCCGTGGCGAAGAAGAGGACGCCGCTGGCCGCGTCGAAGGCCACGTCGTAGTAAGGGATGGACGGGGGAGGCACCGGTTCATCGGATTTCGTCACCCGCACGCTCACGCTGGAAGGCTTGGATCGACCGGTGTCGTCATCGACGGCAATCACCGAGGCGATGTAGGAGGGGCTCTCTGTTTCGTACGAGTGGGTCACCGTGGGATCATTCGTGCGCGAAGTTGTACCATCTCCAAATGCCCACTCGAAGTGATCCATCGTCTCGAGCGGGCTGGGATCTGTCCAGGTGGCTGTGAAGACCACGGGTTCCCTAATTTTCACCGGGTTTGACGAGGCGGTAATGGCGACGGTGGGATCCAGGTTGGCAACGGTCAGCGACGTGGTGGAATTCCCGCTGCCGGCGTCGTCATCGGTGATCGTCACCGAGATGGGATAGACGTTGCGCGGAATACCATCACCCGGCGATGGACCATCGTCCGGGAACCTGCGCAGAGACGAGACGTAGCTCCTCTCGCCCACACCAAGGCTGATGACTTCCAATCCATCCGGCCACTGAATGGTGACCTTGAACGTATCGAGCGCTCCGACATCCGTGAAAGAGCCGCGCAGCACGACGGATTCGTTCTCGTTGATCACGCCTGAGGGCAGGAACCCTGGCTGTCCGGCAACAGGCGCAACATTGCGAACGGTGACCGTCGCGGTTCCGGGAAGTCCAGGCAGGGTGTCATCATCCACGATCGTGGCAGTGATAGTGTATGTGTCCTGCGGGGTGCCGGTCGGATCATCGTCTCGATAAAGATGGACCGTGGAGAAACTGCCTCCTACGCCCGTGAAGGATTGTTTTCCTTCGGCACCACCCCAATCGATTTCGACATCGAAGGTATCCGGCTTACCCGGATCATCGATGTTCACGGTCAGACGTACTGTGCCTCCCTCATCGATGACGGGATCGAGGGGAGTAAGCGTGATCGTGGGGGCGACGTCTTTGACCGTGAGGAGCATCGCCGCCTCCACGGAGTCACTGCCATCGTTGATCGTGATGGTCACGTTTTTCTGATCTTCCGCAGTACCGGTGGGATCGTCGTCGGGATAGGGATGAGTTTCGTCGATGGTGCGTCCCCCCTTGGGCACGCTCACCGTCATGGGAGGGCCATCACCCCAGTCGATGATCGCGGTGTGAAGATCATCGGCATCCAAATCTTCGAAGGTCACTTCAAGCCGCGCCTTCTGGCCTTCGTCGATGACCGACGGCAGTTGCTTGGCGGTGATTTTCGGCGGCGAGTTGATGACAGGAATCACCAGGCTGAAGATGTTCGACTCTCCTGTGTCGTCATCTTTGACCAAGATCTTCGCAGTATCAGAAATCCTGACTTGTAGGGAGAAAAGGAAAGGGGTTCGTGGAAGAAGGAAGAGCCTGAGGTGCGGGGGATGAGCTGGAAGCGGATGGCTTGCTTGAGATGAAATTGGGCACAAAGATCGGGCTATGCCTCAAGCGCAGTTGC
>SIBE01000136.1 GCA_009695265.1 Pedosphaera sp.
TCGCAAGCCTGCTTCTGGAAAGCTTGGCCGCCTCCGGCGGTGACTGGTGGTCACGCGCCATCGGCTGATTCACACTGGAATGCATAGACTTTACGCGGCTTTCATGCGTTTTGCGCCCGAAGGCACCCACAGATTCTGCTGAGGAAGCCGAATTTCTAAAGTCTAAATGGTCGGATGCCGATCATTAAATAATCTGCGGGCACAGCGTGTACCTGAAGAACAGATGGCGGCCCTAGCTTGGGATGGGCCGCCTCTCCTTTCAATTTTCGTTTCAGAAAGCTGGTAAGCTGACTGAGCGCGGCGTTTGTCCACGCGGCGAACCTCCCCCCATTCCTTCCCCTGTCGCGTTCTGCCAATTGGCAATCCCCTTCGGCATATTTTTCCGAGTGTTGAACTTTGAAAAATGACTTGCACACATCTGCGGGAAACGGAACTTTCAGCGCGATGGATGCAAGTATCTGAATTTTCGAGATGAGCGGAAATATTACTAAGCTCTCTTCGGGTTTATTGGCGACCGCCTTCTTCCTCCTGCTGGGGTTTTTGCTTTTAGGTTGCGACCGCGGCGCTTCCGGCCTTTCAAATGAGCCCACTGCTTCGCCGCCTCCTCCACCGAAAACGGAGTTGATTCCATTAACCAACATGGTCCCGATCAAAGCGGGCACGTTTCTTCGCAACAAACATTCAGTAACTCTCACCCGCGATTTTTGGATCGGCAAATACGAGGTCACTCAAGGGGACTATGCCAACCTCATGGGAAAGAACCCAAGCCACTTCCAAGATGACCCCAATCGTCCGGTCGAGAAGGTCAGCTACTTCGACGCCGTGGCTTATTGTTCGGCTCTAACTCAGCGTGAAGTGCAGGCAGCGCGGTTGCCCTCCGGCTATGAATACCGGCTACCCTCCGAGGCCGAGTGGGAATACGCGTGTCGGGCCGGGACCACCAACCTCTTCAGCTTTGGCGACGCGGCGACGGAAGCCGATCAATATGCATGGACCGGTGAAATCAGCGAAGCCAAGACTCATCCAATCGGTCAGAAACGTCCTAACCCATGGGGTTTGTACGACATTCACGGCAATGTTTGGGAATGGTGCCTAGATTGGTTTGGGAATTATCCCGCCGAGGACGTTCAAGACCCACTCGGGCCGTCGCAGGGCAAGGGCAAAGTATTCCGAGGTGGTGGTTGGAACAACGACGTCGAGTTCGCCCGGTCCGCTAACCGATTTGCCATGGCTCCGTCCAGCGGCATCCATTTCGTCGGCTTTCGCGTCGCGCTCAGCTCCACCAAACGGTAACAGGCCGAAAGAATTTTAGGAGTAGGATTAAGAGTATGAAAACAGCTCTTCGAAATCGGAGCGTAATCCAATGCCAGTGAGGCCAGCGTGAGGGGGAAGGGAGTTCAAGACTATTCCAAACACCCAAGAATCATTCGCACCGGATCAGGATATCCCTTGCCTGCTGGCTCGCGTTCGGTAAGCAATAGGTTGCAATGTCCCAAGTCCAACACAGGCGCGCACCGCATCCAAGACTGGTTTCCTTGCGAGGAACGATGTGTCGAGTCCTTCTGGGGCTCATTGCCTGGTTGGGGTTGGTTGCAGGAGTCGCGCAATCGCCGCCGAACTCCAGCGCCTCTTCCGCGATACCTTCCGCGCTGGAAGTTCAAAGGGATTCAAACTTCACTCGCGGTCAGACCCTCGCGAAAGTCTTTTGCAGCACTTGCCACATTTTTCCCGAACCTGATTTATTGGACAAGAAAACATGGCGCCAGCAGGCGTTGCGCCGGATGAGAATTCGGATGGGTTTGTCGCCGCTTGAGATTGAAAATCATCCCGAATCAAAACTTCTCAAGGCAACTGGAATTTTCCCGACCAGCCCGATGCTCTCGCCACAGGATTGGAACTTGATTGTCGAGTATTACGACAAAGCCGCGCCGGAGCTGCCGCTGTCACAGGACGCCCGCGCTCAGATTCAGATCGGTCTGAAACACTTCCACGCTGAACGTCCGCAGTATCGGCGTCCCGTGCCCTCCACGACCCTGGTCAAGATCAATGAGACGGACCGCCAAATCTTCATGGGCGACGGCGAGTCTCAGTCGATCGATATTCTGAACGGCAATGGAAAGTTTCTCGAGACGTTCAATTTAAATAACGTACCTATCTCTTTGGTTCAGATGAGCAAAGGAATTTACGTCACGGCGATAGGTCACTTTCAGCCTTCCGAAGATCCAAAGGCGGAATTAATTTTTCTGGAACGGGGCGACCTTGGTTTTCAGCGCAGCCGGACCCTCCTGAACAAGCTCCCGCGCGCCACTTACAATGAACGCATCGATCTCAATGGCGACGGTAAAATGGATTTTCTGATTTGCATTTACGGGAACAATGTGGGTCGGTTGGCCTGGTTCGAGAATGTCGGCGAGGACCAATACCAGGAGCACGTGTTGATTCCGAAATCCGGCGCGCTCCGGACCGAGGTGCATGATTTCAACGGGGATGGTTTTCCGGACATTGCTGTTTTAATGGCGCAGGAGTCGGAGTCGTTGTTCCTTTTGATCAACGATGGCAAGGGGAATTTCACTCCGAGGACAGTGTTTCAAAAACATCCGTTGATGGGCCATACCTATTTCGAGATGGCCGACTTTAATAAGGATGGCAAGCTGGACTTTATCGTGACAAATGGGGATAACGGCGAGTATCCCTCTCCGATGAAAAAATATCACGGGATTCGCATCTATTTGAATCGAGGTGACAACCAGTTCGATGAAGCGTTCTTCTATCCAATCAACGGCGCGTTCAAGGCCATCGCGCGGGACTTTGATCAGGATGGTGACCTCGATATCGCGGCTATTTCATTTTTTCCGGACTATGGAAAATCTCCCGAGGAAAGCTTTGTCTATCTGGAAAACCAGGGGAACCTCAGATTCACCGCTTCCACTTTTCGCGAGTGCGCCGTGGGTCGATGGCTGACGATGGATGCCGGCGATTTGGACGGCGACGGGGACATTGACATCGTTCTCGGTTCCTATATCCACGGCCCAAGTCCGGTTCCAGGCGTTCTCGCGCATGATTGGGAATCGATTGGTCCCTCGGTATTGATCCTGCGCAACCAACTTCGCGGACTCAAATAAGATGCAGTCGCTCGACCACTGATCCACGAACCGATTCATCCCATGATCCCTCAGAAATCCGGGTCCGCAGGGTGGTGCCTGCTTCTTGGCTATGCTCTGCTAGCCAATGCCGTTTGCGCCCTCGACTGGCAAACCGGCGTCGGTGGTCGCAGCGCTGTCTTGCTCCGGCCCGCTGTCGGCAAACCAGGATTCGTCCAAGTTCCCGCAGCGGCGACCGGCGTGACGTTTTCGAATCTGTTATCGATCGATCGCTACACTACCAACCAGATTTACCTTAACGGCTCCGGCGTTGCCGTGGGCGATGTGGATGGTGACGGTTGGTGCGATGTTTACTTTTGCGGCCTCGATAACTCCAATGTCCTCTATCGCAACCTCGGCAACTGGAAATTCCAAGACATCACCCGCGAAGCGGGCGTGGCGTGCGCTGGCCTCGCGGCGACAGGAGCTGCGCTCGCGGATCTCGACGGCGACGGCGATCTGGACCTCATCGTCAATTCCGTCGGTGGCGGCACGGAGATTTTCTTTAACGATGGCAAAGGTCATTTCACGAAAATAGCTTCGCTCAATTTGAACAAGGGCGGGATGTCTCTGGCTCTCGCGGACATCGATGGCGACGGCGATCTTGACCTGTACGTCGCCAACTACCGGACCACAACCATCCGCGACAAACCGAACACCCGGATTCAAGGCGAGAACATCAAAGGCCGAATGGTCGTTCAAAAGGTCAACGGACGACCGGTGACAGAGCCGGATTTGATCGGACGCTTCACCATGGACCCGAACGGCACAATCATCGAACACGGTGAGAGCGACGCGATGTATCGCAATGACGGTGATGGAAAGTTCACGCTACTCTCTTTTACGGACGGCACTTTCCTGGACGAAGATGGCAAAGCGCTCCGAGAACCGGCTTCCGATTGGGGGTTATCGGTCATGTTCCGCGACCTCAATGGCGACGGGGCGCCAGACATTTACGTCTGCAATGACTTCAGCGCGCCGGATCGCGTTTGGCTGAACGACGGCAAAGGCCGGTTCCGCGCGGTGCAACGCCTGGGACTGCGGCACACCAGCATGTTTTCCATGGGTATCGATTTTGCCGATGTGAACCGCGATGGTTGGGACGATTTCTTCGTGGTGGACATGCTGAGCCGCTCGCATCGTCGCCGCCACACGCAAGCGGGCAACATGAATCTCCTGTTCCTTCCGATCGGCCAGGTGGACAATCGTCCCCAGTATTCCTTCAACACTCTCCAGCTTAACCGCGGCGACGGCACCTACGCCGAGATCTCCAAGTTCAGCGGTGTGGACGCGTCGGAGTGGTCCTGGACGCCCATCTTTCTGGATGTCGATCTGGATGGGTATGAAGATCTGTTGATCACGACAGGCCACCAACGCGATGCGTTGCACATGGATTTCATCAATCGCATCGAGGCAAAAAAATCGCAGTCCAAGCTGAGCGTGGTGGATGTGCTGAATCTGCAAAGAATTTTTCCCCGACTCGACACGGCCAACGTGGCCTTTCGGAATCGAGGCGATTCGACCTTCGAGGATGTCAGCGTGGCTTGGGGATTCGATGCGCACGGAGTTTCGCACGGAATGGCGCTGGCGGATCTGGATAACGATGGTGACATGGATCTTGCGGTCAACAATCTGAATGGCTTGGCGGGTCTTTATCGGAACGAGTGCAACGCGCCGCGTCTGGCCGTGCGCTTGAAAGGCTCCGCGCCTAACACGCGAGGCGTCGGCGCGAAGATAAGGGTGCTGGGCGGGCCGGTGTCGCAGAGCCAGGAAATGATTTCCGGTGGCCGGTATTTGTCCAGCGACGACGCCGTGCGTGTGTTTGCCACGGGCGGCGAGACCAACGAGTTGACGATTGAAGTCGCTTGGCGCAGCGGCATTCGGAGCGTCATCCAGCACGCCAAAGCCAATCGGGTTTACGAAATTGATGAAGCCGAGTTCCAGGCTTCCAATCCCAAGACGAGCCGACGCGACGTAATAGACGAAGTGACCCCTTTCTTCGAAGATGCCAGCACGCTGCTTAAACACACCCACCGCGAAGAAGCTTTCGATGATTTCGCCCGCCAACCGCTGCTGCCGAACCGGCTGAGCCAGTTGGGTCCGGGCGTTTCCTGGCACGATGTCGATGGTGATGGTTTGGAGGATTTGATCATCGGCAGTGGTAGCGGCGGGCAGTTGGCCTTATACCGTAACGACGGCCGCGGCGGGTTTGCCAGGAACAATAATGCCCCTGTGAATCGGCCGGTGGCACGCGATCAAACCACCATCCTCGGTCTGGGCGCTATTCTATTCGCTGGCTCGGCGAATTACGAAGATGGTCTGACGAACGGCGGCTGCCTGCGCATTTACGATCTTGAGCGCAACGCAACCGGCGAAAGCATCCTGGGGGAGCTCTCCAGCCGCGGACCCTTGGCGATGGCCGACGTCGATGGCGACGGCAACCTGGATTTGTTTGTAGGCGGGCGAATCGTGCCGGGTCGCTATCCAGAGCCCGCCACCTCGCTGTTGCTGCGCAATGTCGCGGGTCGCTTCGTCCCTCTTCAGCGTTTCGAGAAGCTAGGGTTGGTCAGCGGCGCAGTTTTTAGCGATCTCGATGGCGATGGCAAACCGGAATTGATCCTGGCGTGCGATTGGGGTCCCGTGCGGATTCTGAGGAGTCAGGGCGGAGAGTTCACGGAGTGGAATCCAAGGCTGAAGTGGATTGGCGAGCCCTCTCCCAACTCTGAGCTTCTAACGCTCAATCAAATCACAGGCTGGTGGAATGGAGTTACTACGGGAGATCTGGATGGCGACGGCAAACTGGACATCATCGCCTCGAATTGGGGGTTAAACAGCAAGTATCACGCAAGCCGTCCGTATCCGCGGCGGCTCTACTACGGTGACTTAAATGGCGGCGGTGGAGTGGATCTCGTGGAATCGTGCTTCGATCCGGCGATTGGCAAAGAGGTGCCAGAGCGCGTGTTCAAGAGCGCTGCCGGAGCTCTGCCATTTTTGCAAACGCTCATCCCGAGCTACGAAGCTTACAGTGCAGCCAGCGTGACGGAGATTTATGGCGACAAACTAAAGGCGTGCTCGGTCGTCGAGGCTAACACGTTGGCGACGATGGTTTTTTTGAATCGGGGAGACCATTTCGAAGCCGTCGCGCTGCCGAATGAGGCGCAGTTCGCACCGGCCTTTGGCGTATGCGTCGGAGATATGGATGGCGACGGCAAGGAAGATTTGTTTTTGAGCCAGAATTTTTTTGCCACAAGCCCGGAATCTTCTCGCTGCGACGCCGGACGCGGGCTTTGGCTGCGCGGGGACGGCAAAGGCGGATTCAACGTTGTCACGGGCCGGGAAAGTGGAGTGACCGTGTATGGAGAGCAACGCGGGTGCGCGCTGGCCGACTACGATGGCGATGGCCGTTTGGATCTGGCCGTTACTCAGAATGGCGGGGCGACCAAGCTCTATCACAATATCGGCGCAAAGCCGGGCTTGCGGGTCAGGCTGCGCGGCGGACCGGGCAACCCGACGTCGGCGGGCGCGGCGATGCGATTGGTTTTTGGCGGGAAGTCAGGTCCAGTTCGTGAAATTCATGCGGGCTCCGGCTATTGGTCGCAGGACGGCGCGGTGCAAGTGCTCGCGATCCCCGAACCGCCTCGGCAGATCTGGGTGCGCTGGCCCGGAGGCCGCACCACCACGACGGATGTGCCGGAAGGCGCAAGAAGCATCGAGATTGCTCAGGATGGTAACCTGCGCGTAATTGGAAAATGAATAGTATCGAATATTGCGATTGCGATCAGGGGACGAAGAATGTTCGCCACAAATGTGAGATGCGCGAAAGAATAGTCCTAAATCCGGCGAAGTGGATCGCCGCGTGGATGATTGCCTGGTTCGTGGTCTTGTCCAGCGCGATTGCTGCGGATTGGCAGCAGACCTCTGGCTATCGCTCGCGTGAGCTCTCGCTCCCAGCATCAGGCAAAACCGGATTCGCGAAACTCAATGGCGACTCCAGCGGCATTCTCTTCACCAATCTTCTGAATGATGATCGCTCCATTACGAATCGGAATCTCTTGAGCGGTTCCGGTGTCGCGGCGGGCGATGTCGATGGCGATGGCTGGTGCGATCTTTATTTTTGTGGTCTTGATAACGCGAATGTTCTTTTCCGGAATCTTGGCAATTGGAAATTTGCCGACGTCACAGCGAGCGCAGGCGTCGCGTGCGCGGGCCAGGATTCCACCGGCGCAACGTTTGCGGACGTGGATGGGGATGGCGATTTAGATCTGCTCGTCAACTCGCTCGGCGGCGGCACGCGGCTGTTTCTCAACGACGGCAAAGGCCGTTTCACCGAAGGGACGGCGCAGGCTGGCTTGAGTTCTCGAACTGGCAGCATGTCGCTCGCATTGGCGGACGTGGATGGCGATGGCGACCTCGACTTGTATGTTGCCAATTTTCGCCCCACTACGATCAAAGATCAGCCGCAATCCAGGTTATCCATGAGGATGATCAATGGTCGGCCGGAGGTGGCCCTCGTGGATGGCCGGTCCGCCACGGCACCAGATCTGACCAATCGTTTCGTACTGAGCCCGTCGGGAACCGTGATGGAGTTTGGCGAACCCGATGCGTTTTACTTGAACGACGGCAAAGGCCGTTTCACGCCCGTTTCATGGACCAGCGGCAATTTTCTGGATCATGAGGGCAAGCCATTGCTTGAAACTCCGCGTGACTGGAGCTTGGCGGTGCAGATGCGCGACCTCAATGGCGATGGCGCGCCGGACATTTATGTTTGCAGCGATTTGTTTACGCCGGATCGCGTCTGGATGAATGATGGCAAGGGCAAGTTTCGTGCGCTTAGTGATCAAGCGTTGCGCAGCACCTCTACGTTCTCGATGGGGATCGATTTCGCCGATATTGACCGCGACGGAAACGTCGATTTTTTTGTCGTCGATATGCTCAGCCGCCAGCATCAGAAACGCCATACCCAATCAACGAACTCCAAGCCGACCCAGTGGCCGATTGGGCTTATCGATGTGCGCCCTCAACTGCTGCGCAATACACTCCAGTGGAATCGTGGCGATGGCACATTCGCCGAGGTTGCCTCGTTCGCTGGAGTCGAGGCGTCCGATTGGTCTTGGGGACCCGTTTTTCTCGACGTTGATTTGGATGGTTACGAAGACATTTTAGTGACGAATGGTCAACTGCGGGATTTCCAAAATGTCGATCTGATGCTGCGCATGGAAGCCGCCAAGAGAGACAAGCAATTTTCGCAGGCGGATATTTCCAAATGGCTCAAGGAGTTTCCACGATTGGAGACGCCCAACGTGATCTTTCGCAACCGTGGCGATCTGACGTTTGAGGAAGTCGGTGCCGCCTGGGGTTTCGATACACTGGGTATTTCGCAAGGCATGGCGCTGGCAGACTTCGACAACGATGGAGATCTAGACGTGGTGATGAATAATTTAAACACGATGGTCGGAGTCTATCGCAACGAAACGGCCGCGCCCCGACTCGCCGTCCGGCTCAAAGGGCTTGCGCCTAACACGCAGGGTGTTGGGGCAAAGATTCAAGTGCTTGGCGGCCCTGTCCCGCAAAGCCAGGAGATCATCTGCGGCGGGAGATACCTGTCCGGGGATGATCCCATGCGAGTGTTTGCGGCAGGCAGCAGGACGAATAAGCTGACCATCGCAGTGACATGGCGGAGCGGCAAACGCAGTTCCATCAAGGAGGCGATGCCCAATCGGATTTACGAAATCTACGAAGCCGGTTCTGAACCTCAGGATTCCACGACCACGCGACCGCTGATTGAGGGTGGAGCACCATTGTTTGAAGACGTCAGTCAGCTCCTCGGCCACTTTCATACGGAAGAGCCGTTCGATGATTTCGAGCGTCAACCGCTTATGCCCAATCATCTGAGTCAGTTAGGGCCTGGGGTCTGCTGGACTGACCTGGATGGGGATGGTTGGGACGATCTATTTGTCGGTAGCGGCAAAGGGGGCAGTCTGGCGATTTACCGCAACAACGGGAAGGGCGGCTTCGCACAAATCCGTAACTCTGAGGTGACACGCGTCACAACACGCGATCTTACGACAATTCTGGGAACAGGCGGGCAATTGTTTCTCGGCTTCTCGAATTACGAAGATGGTTTGACCAATGGCATCTGCCTGCGCGTTTTCGATTTCAAGAACCGCGCCGCAATCGAAACCCTCGACGCTCAAGTGTCCAGCAGTGGACCGATGGCCCTGGCTGACATTGATGGCGATGGCGATCTGGATTTGTTTATCGGCGGCCGGACCATTCCTGGGCGCTACCCAGAGCCAGCTTCTTCAATACTTTGGCGCAATGAAAATGGGAGATTCGTCAAGAGCCAGAGCTTTGAAAAAATCGGACTCGTCAGCGGCGCGGTGTTCAGCGACCTCGATGGCGACGGGTTGCCGGAACTGGTGCTCGCTTGCGAGTGGGGGCCAGTGCGGGTTTTCCGGAACGAAGGCGGAAAGTTCGCGGAGTGGAACATCCCGCTTCGTCGGGCCAGCCAGTCGGTTCCCAACTCTGAACTCTCATTTCTCAACCAACTCACGGGCTGGTGGAATGGCGTCACGACCGGCGACCTCGACGGCGACGGACGGATGGACATCGTCGCCACAAACTGGGGCCTCAACAGCAAGTACCGAACAAGTCCCAAGCATCCTCAGCGGATCTACTATGGAGATTTGACTGGCACAGGCACCTTGGACCTGATCGAAGCCCATTTCGACAACGCGATGGGCAAGGAAGTGCCGGAACGAACGCTCCGAGCCATCGGAGCTGTCTTGCCATTTGTTCACGATAGAATTCCGACGTTCGAAGCCTATGGAGCCGCCGGATTGGTGGAGATCTTTGGCAAGCCTTTTGAAAACCTGAAACGGTTGTCCGTCACGACTCTCGAGTCGATGGTGTTTTTTAATCGGGGCGATCATTTTGAAGCCGTCCCGCTCCCGAACGAAGCGCAATTCACCCCGGCTTTTGGCGCCTGTGTGGGCGACATGGATGGAGATGGAAACGAGGATCTGTTCTTGAGTCAGAATTTTTTTGCCACGACGCCGGAGACAACGCGCAACGACGCCGGACGCGGGCTGTGGCTGCGCGGCGACGGGAGGGGAGGGTTGAACCCGGTCCCTGGCCAGGAGAGCGGGGTGAAAGTTTACGGCGAGCAACGGGGCTGTGCGCTATGCGATTTCGACGCCGATGGCCGGTTGGACCTTGCCGTCACGCAGAATGGAAATGAAACAAAGCTTTATCGGAATATCGGCGCGAAGCCCGGGCTGCGGGTGCGGTTGAGTGGCTCGCCGAAAAATCCTTCCGGCGTTGGTGCAGCGATGAAATTGATTTTTGGCCAGCGTTCAGGCCCTCTGCACGAAGTTCATGCGGGCTCTGGCTATTGGTCGCAAGATAGCGCCGTGCAAGTGTTGGGGATACCGGAGGTACCAACGCAAATTGTCGTGCGATGGCCGGGCGGGAAGACGGTCAAAGCGGACGTGCCGAGAGGCGTTCGTGAGATTGAGGTGAGCCTGGACGGAAAAATTAAGGCGCTCCGCTAATGCCGGAATTCTCAGCTGCATGGAACTTAACCAAACAACGAGATCGCTGAGAATGGCCTCGGGAGTTCCGGCTCAATGACGGTCTTCAAGCCATCGGCGCGAGAAGCCGAAGGCGTGAAATGATTTGTCGTTGGCTCGAAAGGCTGCGTATCATCGCGGATATAAAGTCGCCTCCAGTGCTGATATGAGCAAAACATTTCAAGGAATCGCCACCGAGGTTTCTCGGCGGCAGGCGGCGGAAAGTCCGAGCTCAGGACGGTCTGCGGAGACTCAATCCAGTGGGGGCGCTTCCATCTGACCTGGGTAAAGGATGAGAACGCGCCTCCGAATCCTCGCGGCGGGACTGGCTGCATTTAGCATGCCCGTGTGGCTTTTCTTGGGGGCGAATTTAGGCTGGACGAAAACCTCCGTGACCAAATGGGTGAAGGACCCGGTGACAGAGTTGGACGGACCAATCATTGAAAAACGCTTCGTTCCCGGCGTTGATCTTCTTGCGGCCGCAGGCTTGGCTTCTGCGGTGCTCTTCGGGATATCCTTCGTCAAAACGAAAACTGGAACTGCGAATCTTAAATCTCCGCATCGTGCTTGATGCTTACATCGAACTGATCCTTATCAAAATATGAAATCAAATACACTTCTTCACCGCAGAGAGTTTGTTAAAACCTTCGCCTTGTTCTCGGCTTGCTCATGCGTCGGCGGGAAGCAGCTCTCGTCCTTGCTCGTTGGGGAGGTGAACGCGCAGACCACGAGTGCAGTGGGAATATTTGCGCTGAGCTTGGATAGCTTTCCCGCGTTGCAGAAAGACCTTGGGTCGGTCCGACTGAAAGTGACCGGGATGCCGACATCGTTCAGCCAGATCGTTGTGACACGCATGCCCGACAACCAATTTTTTGCGGTCACTTCAAAGTGTACCCAC
>SIBE01000137.1 GCA_009695265.1 Pedosphaera sp.
GTTGGGGGGTCTGATGGGCGGTTTGCCACAATTCCAATTGCTGCCGGTCTTCAGCGCTCAAGATCACGGGCGCACTTTGTTTGGACATACCCATGATTATACGGCATCGCAAAGCAATTGTATAGTTATTTGAGAGACACTACACTAGAGACCAGGGGCAAGGAACCATCATTGACGATGATCCTCCACCCGTTATCTCCATCGATGACGTCAGCGTGAGCGAGGGCGATAAGAGAACGACAAGCGTGGCCTTTTCAGTGAGCCTTTCGACGGCTGGGGGCAAAACCGTTTCCGTCGAGTACGCAACAATCAACGAAACCGCGACGGTGGGAAGCGATTATGCACCCGCTTCCGGTGCCTTGACTTTCAATCCGGGTGAGACGAACAAGATGATCTTCGTCCTGGTAGTTGGCGACACCGCTGTTGAACGCGATGAGTTTTTTCTGATGATTTTAGCCAATCCTCTGAACGCTTCGATTGGTCGCGGACAGGGCCGAGGCACAATTCTTAACGATGACAGCAGTGTTTCCATCACCACCCAACCGAAAGACCTGACGATCTCCTTGGGGGGATCTGCGACAGTTAGCGTCACGGCTGCGGGCAGCGGAGCTTTGAGTTATCAATGGAAGTTCAATGGCACCGACATTTCCGGCGCCGCAAGCCCCACGCTGTCCCTTGACAACGTGCAGCCAGCAAACGCTGGCTTTTACACTGTTGTCGTCACGAACTCCGGAGGCGCAATATCGAGCGCTCCGGCAACGCTCATTGTGCTCGTCCCTCCGTCGATCACGCAGCAACCTCAATCCCAAACCGTTACTTTGGCGGCAAACGTCACTCTGAGCGTTTCTGTAACCGGCAGCGATCCGTTGATCTATCAATGGAGATTCCTAGGCGATGACATCACGGGAGCTACCAACTCCGCTCTTAACTTGAATAACGTCCAACCAACCGACGCTGGCACCTATACCGTTGTGGTCGGCAACTCGGAGGGCTTTGTCACGAGCGCTTCGGCGACTCTCACTGTGCTCTTGGCTCCCACAATCACCCAACACCCTCAATCGCAAAATGTCGAAGCCGATGTGGATGTCTCGTTGAGTGTCACGGCGATGGGGAGCGAGCCGTTAAGCTATCAGTGGAATTTCAATGGAAACGCCATCGCAGGCGCGACAAGCGCGACGTTGGTCCTGACCAATGCACAGCCGGCCCAAGCTGGGACCTACCTTGTGGTCGTCAGCAACTCTGTCGGCTCGGTCACAAGCGCTGCGGCGGGCCTCACGATCAACTCGGTGCCTGAAGCGTTTCCTCGAATCGACCGCATCGAGCACAGCGGAAACACAATCAATATTCTTTTTACTGTCGCTGCGACCTTTGAATTTGCGTTGGAACGTATCGATTCGCTGCCTGCCGGCAACTGGACGACTATGACCAACATTTCCGCGAAGACCGGGCCTCTAAGCGTGGTGGTGTCCGATTCCATCTCCGGCGGCCCGCAACTTTTCTACCGTTTGAAAGTGATCGGCCGCATTCGCTAACCCAGCCCGGAAGCGAGGCGCGACGAAGTGACGCGGTTTGATATCGTTGTCGAAAAAATCTGCCATTGCCGTCCATCGATGGTTTCCGCAATATCCGCGGCTTATGTCGAGCGAACGCAAGCAATATCCATTTCTCCTGATAGAGCCGAAGTGGCAGAAAATTTGGGACAAGCACCAAACATTTCGAGCGTGGAACCCTGGTGAAAGGATTCCCGCCGATCACGCCTTCGCGCGCCGGCATGGAGAGGTCTCGGGGTCGGGCGCCGGGGCATTGCCGCCGAAGTTCTACATCCTCGACATGTTTCCGTACCCCTCCGGCGCCGGCTTGCACGTTGGCCACCCGGAAGGCTACACGGCGACAGATATTCTGGCCCGTTACAAGCGCGCGCAAGGATACAACGTGTTGCATCCGATGGGCTGGGACGCTTTCGGTTTGCCGGCTGAGCAATACGCCATTAGGACCGGGCAGCATCCGCGCACTACCACCGAACAGAATATCGCTACGTTTAAGCGCCAAATCCAGGAGCTTGGCTTCAGTTACGATTGGAGTCGCGAGATCGATACGACCGATCCTAAATACTTCAAATGGACGCAATGGATTTTTCTGAAACTTTACAACTCCTGGTTCAATCCCGAGACGGGCAAAGCTGAGGGGATTGACACAGTCCCTTACCCACCTGAGCTGAACACCGAGGATGCGAAGCGCGCTTACCGCGATAACAGACGGCTGGCCTATGTCGCAGAGGCCCCCGTCAATTGGTGTCCCGAACTTGGAACTGTCCTCGCCAACGAGGAGGTCATCGATGGGAAGAGTGAAGTCGGGGGTTTTCCAGTGGTGCGAAGGCCGATGCGTCAATGGATGCTCCGTATCACATCTTACGCCGAGCGGTTGCTGGAAGACCTCGGGAGCATCGATTGGAGCCATTCACTCAAAGAAATGCAGCGGAATTGGATTGGGCGAAGTGAAGGGGCCGAGGTCGTCTTCGGTGTCGCCGATTCCGACAAGGTGATCACGGTTTTCACGACCAGGCCGGACACGTTATTCGGGGCGACCTATATGGTGCTCGCGCCCGAGCACAAGCTGGTGCATCAGATCGTGCCGAGCTCATGGCCTGCCGACACTCACAAGGAATGGAAATGGACTCATCAAGCTGTCGATCTTCCCCCGAAGCTGAGCATCGAACAGTACCGTGCTTATGCAGCCGCCAAGAGCGATCTTGAGCGAACCGAGCTGTCTAAAGACAAGACGGGGGTCTTCACGGGCGCTTATGCGATCAATCCAGTCAACGGTGAGCGCATTCCGATCTGGATCGCCGATTACGTATTGGCGACTTACGGAACGGGCGCGATCATGGCGGTTCCGGGCCACGACACGCGGGATTTAGAGTTCGCCAGGAAATTTGGACTAAAGGTCGAACAGGTGGTTCAAGCGCCCGCTGGCGAAGAATCGATTGGCTTCACAGGCGATGGCATCAGCGTCAATTCCGGCTTTATTTCGGACCTGCCGACGACTGAAGCAAAAAAGAAAATATCGGCTTGGCTCGAAGAGAAAGGATTGGGCCGGAAAACAATTAATTACAAATTGCGCGACTGGCTCTTCAGTCGGCAGCGTTATTGGGGCGAGCCATTCCCGATCATTTGGAAGAATGGACATCACGAAGCGTTGCTTGAATCCGAATTGCCGCTCATGCCTCCCGCCCTCGATGATTTTAAACCGACTGCTTCAGGCGAGCCGCCTTTGGCTCGGGCCAAAGATTGGGTCAACTTGCCGGATGGCTCAGTTCGCGAAACCAACACGATGCCACAATGGGCCGGGAGCTGTTGGTATTATCTTCGCTATTTGGATCCTCACAACGACAACGCTTTTTGCGGGGCTGATACTCAAGGCTACTGGATGGGAACCAGCGCCTCGGCGCATCCGGCATCACGCATCACAACCGGGGTCAATCTGTACGTCGGGGGAACCGAACATGCCGTGCTTCATCTTCTCTACGCCCGTTTTTGGCACAAGGTCCTGTTCGATTTGGGTTACGTGTCAACACCGGAGCCATTCTTCAAGCTGGTGAACCAAGGGCTAATTCTTGGTGAAGACGGCCAGAAGATGTCGAAGTCCCGTGGGAACGTCGTCAATCCGGACGACGTGCTCGCGGAATATGGCGCGGACGCCTTTCGACTTTACGAGATGTTTATGGGTCCTCTGGAAATGGTGAAACCGTGGAACACAAAGGGTGTCGAGGGGGTTTACCGTTTCCTGGGCCGCGTCTGGCGATTGTTCGTGGAGGAAAAGAGCGAAGTGGATTTCGAACAGCGATTGACCACCGAAACGTCGTTCGAGCCGGAATTGCTTGAAATGATTCGTCTTCATGCCTCGATCCAAAACGTGGCCGCCAATACATCTCAACTAAAAACCTTGCATACCTGCATCAAGAAAGTTACTGAGGACTTGGAAGGGATGCGATTCAACACAGCAATTTCCGCCATGATGATTTTCGTCAACGAGGCGATTGCCTGGCAGACCAAGCCGCGTTCAGTAATGAGCGAGTTTCTTAAGCTGTTGAATCCATTCGCTCCTCACTTGGCGGAAGAGCTTTTTAGCAAATTAAATTCAGCTTTTGAGTTGCCGGGAGAGTCGTTGACCTACGCGCGGTGGCCGGAGTTTGAACCAGCGCTGCTCGTTGAAGATACGATGGAGATTCCAGTGCAAGTGAACGGGAAACTGCGAGATCGGATTTCGATTGCTTCAGACGCCAGCGAGCAACAGATTCAAGAGGCTGCGATGGCGAGTGAAAAACTGAAGCCATTCATTGAAGGCAAAACGATCAAGAAAACGATCATCGTCGCTAAAAAGCTGGTGAACATTGTAGTGGCTTAAGAGATGGGTTGGGTTAATTTATGTTTAGGCTGACGAAACAGGAACAAGCGGTTCTGACCGGGGTCATCCTACTGTTGTTGAGCGGATGGGCCGTCAAGGCGTATCGAACAAGCCATCCGACTCCGATTTCGAACGGTCAGACTGAACTTCAGCCTTAGCCGAAAAAATTGAAAGTTTGACAACCAAAAACCAACGACCAAAGGCGTCACGGAGTGTCGGAGCACCGGGGTTGATGCTATCGCACGACCCGTCGCTCGATGACACCGCTATCCACCAGATGACCTCTGACACAAATTCACCTATCGGAGCCTGATACCATGCAAGTAATCAATTTTGATGAAGTCTTGGAAAAAGTGATGTCGAGTGATCCGCGCTATCACCGCGAAGCTTACCTCTTCGTCCGCGAGGGACTCGATCACGCCCAAAAACTAAGCAGCAAAGCTCACAAGAACGAGATTCGTCACGTGACCGGGCAGGAATTGCTGGCTGGAATTCGTGATTACGCGTTAACCCAATACGGCCCCATGACCACGACCGTTCTCAATGAATGGGGCGTCCGTGAATGCGAAGATTTTGGAGAGATTGTTTTCAACATGGTTGAGCACGGGTTGCTCAGCAAAACCGAGACGGATACCCGCGCTGATTTCAAAGGCGGCTACGATTTTGGAGAAGCGTTTCACAAACCTTTTCTCCCTGGAAAGAAATCAGCCGTCACCCGCGCCCCTGAATCCAAACCTACAGAAGCTTAATGCGCGATGGTTCAATCGGGGACACTCCTTTCTCTGTCACTTTTAAAACACGGTGTGCTTGGATACCTGACCTTAATGCCCCAAAAAAGCTTCGGTGCCGTTCATCCTTATGATCTCTGATCCCGCGTCGTTTTCTCCATCCATGGTGGACTCTGAAATTCCAGCCCTACCAGCCGGCACACGTTTAATTACCCTCGAGAACGGCCTCACGCTCATCGTGCGCGAGGACCATAGCGCCGCGGTGGTCTCCGCCCAAGTCTGGTGCAAAGCCGGCAGCATCGACGAAGGGCGATGGCTCGGCGCTGGCATGTCTCACATGCTCGAGCACATGCTCTTTAAGGGAACCACCACCCGGGGATCAGGCCGGATCGATCAGGAAGTTCAAGACGCTGGCGGGTACATGAACGCCTATACCTCGTTTGATCGCACCGTCTATTATATCAATGTGCCGAATACCGGCGCGGAGATCGCCATCGATATTCTTTGCGACATCATGCAGAATGCGACATTGCCCTCCGACGAAATGGAGAAGGAGAAGCAGGTCATTCTGCGTGAAATGGACATGAACCAGGACGATCCCAGCCGCCGCGCCAGCCGCCGCCTATTCGAGACTGTTTACACGCGCAGCCCGTATCGTTACACAGTGATCGGTTATCCGGACATCTTTAACGAAGTCCAGCGAGAGGATATTCTCGCGTATTATCGGGAAAAATATACCCCGAATAATACTTTCTTCGTCGTGGTGGGTGACATTAAGGCCGAAGCCGTCGAAGCCCAAATCCGCAAAGCGTTCGCCAAGGTCAAAACCAAACCTCTCCCACCTTTCGTCCTTCCGGAAGAGCCGCCTCAAGCTGGTCAGCGCGAAATCATCGAAGAGGACAAGATTGAGCTGGGGCACTTTCACATCGCTTGGCATATTCCAGATGTCCGCCATCCGGACATTCCGGCCTTGGACGTTTTGGCTACGTTGCTCGGAGCCGGTCACAGCTCGCGTCTCTACCAAGAAATCCGAGAGAAAACGAGTCTCGTTCACTCAGCAGACGCCTGGACTTACAACCCAGGCAACCCGGGCTTGCTCGGGGTTAGCGCGGTTGTGGACGGCTCGAAATTTAAAGAGGCCCGTCTGGCGTTGTTGGGCGAAGTTGAGCGCATGAAACGAGAATTGGTTTCAGAAGCGGAACTCGCGAAAGCCGTAAAACAATTCACAGCGGCAACTTTGGCAACCCGCAAGACCATGCAAGGTCAGGCTCAGGATCTGGGAGCCAATTGGCTGGCGGCGACCGATCTGAACTTTTCCGAACGTTACCTCGCCGCGGTGAAACGAGTGACACCCGAGGCGTTGCAACGCGTCGCTCGCCATTACCTCGTCTCGGAAAACCGGACCCTCTACGGCCTCCTGCCGACCGGTGCGGTGCTTCGTCAGTTGGAGGCAACGGAGCAGCTCACCGACCATCCCGTTCAAAAGATCACCTTGCCGAATGGCCTGCGTTTGCTGGTCAAGGAAGACCATCGTTTGCCATTCGTCGAATTTCGAGCGGTTCTTGAAGGCGGTGTTCTGGCCGAAACCACCGAGAACAATGGGCTGACGCTCCTCCTCGCCAAGATGCTGTTGAAGGGGACAACCCATCGCACGGCCGAACAGATCGTGACCGAAATTGAATCGCTCGGTGGAAGCATCGACACCTATGGCGGGAATAATAGCTTCGGCGCCAGCGCTGAAGTGTTGAGCACGGACTTCAACAGCGGACTGGATCTTTTAGCCGATGTAATCTTGAACCCAATCTTTCCCGCGGCTCCTTTGGAACGTGAAAAGGAAGTTCAACTCGCGAGTATTAAGGCCCAAAAGGATCAGTTGCTGCAAAGCGCCAGCCGCGCCATGCGACGGGCTCTCTTCGGTGATCAACACTATGGACTCGATGTGAACGGCTCCGAGGAAAGCGTCGCGTCGGTTCAAGTGGACCACCTGAAATCGTTCTATCGAAACCTGGTTGTGCCCAATAATTGCGTGCTCGCCATTTACGGCGATGTTCAGGTCCGTGACGTGAGAGAAGCTGTCGAAAAGCGGTTCAACCAATGGCAAGCGGGGGCAATCGTTAGACCCCAAGTGACGCCGACGGACCCACTCAAGGAGACTCGCCATATCCTGGAGCTGAAGGACAAGAAGCAAGGAGTCCTGGTCATTGGCTTTCCAGGTGTCAGTTTGCATGACCACGATCGCTACGCGCTGGAATTGATTCAGGAGGCTTTAAGCGATCTCGGATCGAGACTGTTCCTTCGTATTCGCGAGGATTTAGGGTTGGCGTATTACGTTGGCGCGCAAAACTTCTTGGGATTGCAGCCCGGTTACTTCGCTTTCTATGCGGGCACAGCGCCCGAGAAAACGACTCTCGTGGAATTGGAGCTTCTCAAGGAAGCAGAATCGTTGCGCGCGGATGGTTTGACCGAAACTGAGCTGAAGAGGGCCAAAGCCAAGTTGATCGGCCAGAAGAAAATTGCCCGCCAGGACCTCGGTTCCTGCGCGATGGCTGCCGCCTTGGATGAGTTGTACGGACTGGGTTACGCGAACTGCGACTCCGAGGACGCGCATTACGAAGCCGTTACTCTTGAGCAAACCAAAGCTGTGGCCCGAAAATACATCAAACCACTCGCGTGCGTGGTCGTCGTGATCAAGCCGGAAAGCTAATGGGCGCTCGCCTGGGTCCCGGCACAGAGCACGAAAGAGACTTCGTCTATCGCGAAAAGTTCCGTAACCGTTTCATCGGCACCTGTGGCTTTTCTTCACATGGGACGCTTGATTCGACCCATCCGCGCATCTCGATTTCAGAATTCTTCTTGATGCCATGGCTGACGCCGCTTAACTTTCATCAGAGATTTTGCCAGGGCCCATGGAATGTGGACTTACGAACCCCGCGAGGGCAGGAATGCAGCAACGGCAGTTTGCTCCACATCCGCCGTGGTCACCCTGGCGTTTTCAATTTTAGAAATGTCCTATCAAGTCATAGCTCGCAAATACCGACCTCAGCGGTTTGCCGATGTCGTCGGCCAGGAGCATGTCACTCAGACGCTGGCTAATGCGATCCATCAGAAGCGCATTGCCCATGCCTATTTGTTCGTCGGCCCGCGCGGCACAGGTAAAACCACCTTGGCCCGAATTTTCGCCAAATGCCTGAACTGCACGGGCGGTCCCAAAGCCGATTTCCCAGACGATGATCCGCGTTGCAAGGAGATTGCGGAGGGCCGATCTCTCGATGTATTGGAAATCGACGGCGCAAGCAATCGCGGCATTGAGGAGATTCGACAACTTCGCGAGACGGTTAAGTACGTTCCGGCGACCTGTCGATACAAGATTTACATCATTGATGAAGTTCACATGCTCACCAAAGAGGCTTTCAATGCCTTGCTCAAAACTCTTGAAGAGCCGCCCGAGCACGTGAAATTCATGTTTGCGACCACCGAACCCGAGAAGGTCCTGCCGACGATTCTCTCGCGGTGCCAGCGGTTCGATTTGAGGAGAATCCCAACAGCTCTCATCGTCAAACATCTGGCGCACATCGCCACCTTGGAGAAAGTCACCATCGACAACGCTGCTCTCTATGCCATCGGTCGGGGTGCCGATGGCGGGATGCGCGATGCGGAGTCCACGTTGGACCAATTAATCAGTTTCTGCGGCAGTGAAATTGTCGAGGCGGACGTGCTTTCAATGTTCGGATTGACCGCAAGAAGCCAGATATTGGCTCTGGCCCACGCGGTCGTTCACGGCGAAGCTGAAACGGCGCTTCGAGAATTAAACGATCTGGCGAAAAACGGAAAAGACCTCGGCCGATTACTTTCTGATTTGTTGAATCACTTCCGCAACCTGGTTCTCTTTCAGGTTTCGAGAGGCGATTTGAGTTTGCTCGAGATTTCCGAGGCGGAGGCTTCAACTCTGAAAGAAGCCGCTTCAAGTATCGACACCGATGGCTTGACCCGCATCATGGAAGTGTTGACCGACTGCGAGGCGCGCCTCCGCGATGTGGCATCGAAGAAGATTTTCGTCGAAGTGACTCTGCTCAAGTCTATCCAGGCAAGGAATGCGGTGCATATCGAGACCGTGCTCAAGAAGCTGCAGGCGCTGAAAGCCGAGTCCAGTCCTGGTGCTGTTATCCCCTCGTCCGTTCAGCGCGCGCAGACCCCCGCCACCAAAGCAATCCAGGTATTGCCAAGCGCAGAATTGAGCCCACAAACGGCTGAACCCGTTCACACGATCAGAACGGCGGAGAGCGTCCCTGCAAATCGCGAAGATGAACTAGCGCAGCTTTGGAGCAACATCGTTGAGGCGGTCGGACGGGTTAGTCCATTTGCCAAGACCTATCTGCTCGAATCTCACCCCGTTTCCTTCGCGAAAAATGTTCTCACGATAGGCTTTGACCCCGAATTTGCGGATCATGTCGGCTTGGTTGATAACTCGAAGAATCGCACGATTCTTCAAACGAAGCTGCAGGAAATGGGCTACCGGGAAGCTCA
Organism: Pedosphaera sp.; assembly: GCA_009695265.1. Taxonomy (GTDB): domain Bacteria; phylum Verrucomicrobiota; class Verrucomicrobiia; order Limisphaerales; family SIBE01; genus SIBE01. Next base: position 9,657 of record SIBE01000137.1, read on the forward strand.
AGTGAAATTTGTAGTCGCGGAAACTCCGGCTCATTGGATGCGTCCCGATCCGGCGGTTAGCGGGCGCGCTCCCGCACCACCGCCCCCAGCGGGTGTGACGAACCCGGGAACAAAGCCAGAAAAGCAAGCGCCTGCCAAATTGAACAAGGAAGATTTTAAGAACGATCCACTCATCAAAGAGGCACTTGAACTATTCAAGGGCACCATCGTCGAAATTCGCGCCTGACGCCAACTCTCAAACCTCAACTCTCACACTCCCAACCGTATTTATGTCCAGCATCGGAAAGCTCATGAAACAAGCCGCTCGCATTCAGCGGCAGATGGAAGACGTCCAAAGCCAACTTGCCAGCAAAACTGTCGAAACGAGCAGTGGCGGAGGCGTGGTTAAAGTCGCCGCCAAGTGTGACGGAACTCTTGCGTGGATCAAAATCGACCCTCAAGCGGTCAATCCAGCCGACACAGAATTGCTCGAGGACTTGATCTTGACGGCCGTTAACAGCGCATTGAGTCAAGCCAAGGAAACCTCTAACGCCGAAATGGGCAAAGTCACATCCGGCTTGAATATCCCCGGTTTAGTTTAAGCCGCCATGCCGGGCGAAATGCTGTGCGCCTGAGCATCAGAAGCCGCTGTCCTTGCAAAGGCGCGTTCATCTCCCAGGGATGATCGACTTTAATAAATCAGACCACGGAGTCATCGGAGTGACTAGGGGCAGGGTTACTGCCCATCTCAAAAACTGGTAAACATGGCGTCTCTTCCTGAACCGATCACGAGTCTTGTCGCAGCGCTGAGCAAATTGCCTGGTATCGGACCTCGATCGGCAGAGCGTATCTCACTTCACTTGGTCCAGACTGAACTCAGTTCAGTTAAGGATCTGGCACGTGTTCTGATCGAAGCTCGCGAACGCGTCAGCCACTGTTCGATCTGCGGGGCGTTGACCGAGCGTCAGCCGTGCGGCATCTGTTCGGATGCACGGCGCGATAGTTCTTTGATCTGCTTGGTCGAACGGCCCGTGGACATCATCAGCATTGAAAAGTCTGGCACCTACCGCGGCAAGTTCCATGTCCTCGGCGGGAAAATCTCACCGTTGAATGGAGTTGGCCCAGAAGATTTGCGGATCGCTGACCTGGAAAAACGTCTTTCGAATGAGCCCATCCAGGAGATTATCATTGCGCTCCCTTCGGATGTCGAAGGCGATGCCACGAGCTTCTACATGGCGAAACTGTTCTCGGGAAAAGCGGTTAAAGTGACCCGCATTGCGCATGGCTTGCCGGTAGGGAGCGGTTTGGAATTCGCCGATGAACTCACTTTGAGCAGAGCGATCGAAGGGCGTCGGACCTTCAGTTAAATGGACTAGGCAGGAGAAGGCGGCAATGCGCACGAGGTAGAGATTGTCGATTACCACTGACCATGAAGCAAGTTGATGGCAAACATCACTCCAGGTGAGGTCATGGTCGAAGAATTCCTCAAGCCGATGGGCATTACGCAGTACAACTGGCCACAGCGTAAACCGTCGTCAAGGGGGCGCTTCGCTAAAACTTGAAGTTGTTATATTCCTCGTGCGTCCCGATCCAAAACCACGCGATGACTTCCCCCTCGCGCAAGCCCAAGGCCCGATAATGATTGCCCACCCTTACGACACAAACACCATTGCGCCGCTCCTCGAATTTGAGTGAAGGATGATTCGGCGCCGCTTTCCAAAGCTTGAATTTTTCGCGCGCCAGCGCCTGTCCCTGCGGCGGCAATTGATCGAAGCATTTCCAGGTGCGTTGGACATGATGATGAACTAGACAGTGAAAGTCTGTTGTGGGGCCTTCGGAAGGCAACCACGAGTTGAAGGCAACTGCATGGGCCGCGAGGACGTGTGGGGAGGAAGCCTGAAACAAAACGGATTCCTGAACGTAAGTGAAGCCTCGTAAGGCAGGATGAACCGGGTCT
>SIBE01000138.1 GCA_009695265.1 Pedosphaera sp.
CGACGCGCACCCCATCCTTAAAGATTTCTTCTACCCAAGTCCGAATAGTCATCCGCTCTCCGAGGCGCAATGGCCGTTTGTATTCGACATGAGCGGTGCGAATAAACCAGCCGAAGCCAGCTTTGATGAATTCCTCCATCGACATCTTATAGCATCGCTCCATCTGATCGTAGCGCGCGGCGAGGACGTAATCAAAGTATCGGCTTCCGTGGACATGTTGGTTCATGTCGATATCGTCGGGGCGCACCTGCAACTCGGTTTCGAATTTTGTTCGGCCTAAGGTCATGAACGATTTCACTATGAGGATCGCGCGGTGAGAACGCAACCAAAGTGCAGCGCGGGGACCACACTCTTGTCATTGCCCGATCTCGATCCTCTGTTCGTGACCGAGTCTCGCAGCAACCGCATGTTCTTCTTCGCTTTTGAATGTTGAACAGATCTGACGTTACAGCGTCCAAGTTGCCGGTGCCTGAAAATCCGATTTTGACATCAGTAGTTTTTTTGACGAGTTTGAGGCGCTAAAAAGAAACGTGTTGCAAACACTCGGAGGACACGTTTACAACTGCGAAGATTTTTATCATGGGAAAAGCACTGATCATTGCCGAAAAGCCTTCGGTCGCCACCGATATCGCGAAAGCGCTCGGCGGCTTCACGAAGCACGACGAATATTATGAGAGCGAACGTTATGTTCTCTCATCGGCCGTTGGCCATTTGCTTGAATTGTGTATCCCCGAGGAATTCGAGGTGAAGCGGGGGAAGTGGAGCTTTGCCCAACTGCCGGTCATTCCGCCTCACTTCGCTCTGAAGCCGATCGAGAAAACAGAATCGCGACTCAAGGTGCTAGCCAAACTAATCAAGCGTAAGGATGTGGATTCGCTCCTTAACGCATGTGATGCCGGCCGCGAAGGGGAGCTGATTTTTCGCTACATAGTGCAGCACGTTCAAACGGACAAGCCGATCCAGCGGCTCTGGCTGCAATCGATGACTCCCGGCGCCATCCGAGAAGGCTTTGCCTCGCTGCGCAATGATGCCTCGATGCGCCCCCTCGCCGATGCGGCCATCTGCCGTTCGGAGTCCGACTGGCTCGTTGGCATTAATGGCACGCGAGCCATGACAGCGTTCAATTCGAAAACCGGCGGATTTCAACTAACGACGGTCGGTCGCGTCCAGACGCCTACGCTGGCTGTTATGGTGGAGCGCGAAGAGAAAATTAAAAAGTTCGTTGCGAAAGATTACTGGGAAATTCACGGAGCCTTCGATGCGGAAGCGGGGCAATATCCTGGCCGTTGGTTCGATGAAAAATTTTCCAAAGACAAGAAGGATACGGAAGGCGAGCTGAAGTCGGAACGACTCTGGGACTTGGGGCGGGCTGAGGCGATTCGTGGCAAATGCTTGGGCAAACCGGGAGTCGTCACCGAAGAAAGCAAACCGACGACCCAGCTTTCACCACTGCTTTACGACTTAACGAGCTTGCAGCGAGAGGCCAATGGGCGGTTCGGGTTCTCGGCAAGGCGAACCCTGCAAATTGCCCAGGCGCTTTATGAACGACACAAGGTCTTGACCTATCCGAGGACCGATTCCCGCGCTCTGCCGGAAGACTATCTGGCGACCGTCAAAGATACCCTCGGAACGCTGGGAGAAACAAACTATAGGCCCTTCGCGAGTCACATCTTGCAGCAGAACTGGGTTCGTCCGAATAAAAGGATTTTTAATAACGCGAAGGTCTCGGATCACTTTGCCATTATTCCCACATCGCTCGTTGCGAAAAACCTCAATGAGGAAGAGGCCAAGCTTTACGACATGGTGACGCGACGCTTTCTGGCCATCTTTTATCCGGCGGCGGAATTCCTGGTGACCACCCGCATCACACGGGTCGCGGAAGAACCATTCAAGAGTGAAGGCAAGGTGATGGTGAACGCTGGATGGCTGGCAGTCTATGGCCGGGAAGCGCAGACCGACGATACACCAAGCCTCGTGGCGGTGAAACAGAACGAAACGGTTCAGACCACCCGAGTCGAAGTTGTCGCCAGCCAAACCAGGCCGCCGGCGCGCTTCACAGAAGCCACCCTCCTCTCAGCGATGGAAGGGGCGGGCAAGTTGATCGACGATGAAGAATTGCGCGAAGCCATGAGCGCAAAAGGCCTTGGCACTCCGGCGACGCGAGCAGCCATCATTGAAGGATTGATTTACGAAAAATATGTTCAACGCAACGGGCGTGAACTGCAGGCCACTGCGAAAGGGATTTCTCTCATCACTCTCCTGCGCGGGCTTGGCATTCCTGAGCTCTGTTCGCCGGAACTCACGGGGGACTGGGAATTCAAGCTCAAGCAAATGGAGCGCGGCGAATTGCAACGGTCCGATTTCATGCGGGAAATTGAGGAAATGACGAGGACGATCGTCGATAAGACCAAGCGCTATGAAAGCGACACGGTTCCCGGAGAATTCGGGATCCTCAACGTTCCATGCCCAAAATGCGGCGGCGAGATCAAAGAAAATTACAAGAAGTTCCAGTGCCAAAAATGTGAGTTTGCACTTTGGAAAATCGTAGCTGGCCGGCAGTTTGAAATCCCCGAGGTCGAAGAATTGATCACGAAGCGGATGCTGGGTCCGCTCCAAGGTTTCCGAAGCAAAATGGGTAAACCGTTTGCCGCGCTTATCAGGCTCACGCCTGAGCACAAGCCGGAGTTTGACTTCGGCCAGAATGGTGCCAATGGTGAAGGCTCGGCGGCCGAAGTGGACTTCACCGGACAGGAGCCTCTTGGGAAATGCCCGAAGTGCGGCGTCCGGGTCTTTGAAAATGGGATGAGCTACGTCTGCGAAAAATCGACCGGCCCCAACCGAGTCTGCGATTTTCGTTCCGGCAAGATTATTCTGCAACGGCCCATCGAGCGCGCCCAGATGACAAAGCTACTGGAGACACGCAAGACCGATTTGCTTCAAAAATTCATTTCGAAAAAAGGTCGGCCGTTTGCCGCTTACCTGGTGATCAACGAGGGCGGCAAGGTCGGTTTTGAATTTGCTCCCCGCGTAGCCAAGGTAACAAAGCCGAAGTCAGTCAAGAATGCTCCAGCTGCGAAAACGGAGCCATGAGCAGGAGGCGCTGAGGACGCACCGCGAGCAAGAAATGAGACAGCCAACACCGAACGTCCAGAGTCCACGGAAGTGTTTACTGTTTGAGCCTTCGTTCGAAGTCCGGTGTTCGACTTTCATGTCGCCAGGCCCTAACCTGCTTGAATGTCCGAAGAGTCTGCCGTAGCCATCCTGAAAGACAAGTGGGCTGTTGATTTTCTGCGACACCTCGCCGCGGACCGTGGAGCGTCGGTTTATACTCAGCGCAACTATAGGCAAGCCCTGGCTGAATTTCACGGCTGGTTTCAGCAGGAACAGCAACACACTCCATCCTGGCCTGACTTGAAACGGGATGATTTCCGAAGCTATCTCCGCTTTCTCGGCCGCAAGAAATTGAGCCGAGCCGCCACGCGACTCCGATTTTCTGCATTGCGATCATTCTACAAATTCCTGATCCGGCGAGGTGCTCTTAATGTTTCGCCCATTAAAAACATCACCCTGCCAAAACTCGAAAAACGGTTGCCCCGCTTCCTCACCGCCGTGCAAATGTTGGCCTTATTAAAAGCGCCTCTGCAAGAACTCGCGGCGCTGAAACAGAGTTCCGATGATCCGGTTGCCGAGGCTCCTTACCTCCGCGATGTTGCTGTTTTAGAAACCATTTATTCGTGCGGGCTGCGGATTAGTGAATTGTGCGGCCTGACGGCACAGGATTTTTATTGGGACGAACAGCTCGTCCGTGTTCGGGGCAAAGGCAGGAAGGAAAGGTTGGTGCCGATCGGAGCGCCGGCCCTGGAAGCCATCCGTCATTACTGGAAAAACCTGCCGGAGGCTCCCGTCGCAGAGACGCCTGCCTTCCTTGCCACCGAGCAGAAGCGAGCTGCGATGTATCCGCGGCTGGTGCAACTGCGCCTGAAACGTTATCTCGAAATTGCTTGTCTCGACCCACGCTTGACGCCACACAAGCTCCGCCACAGCTACGCCACGCATCTGTTGGACGCCGGCGCTGACTTGCGCAGCGTGCAAGAACTGCTCGGTCACGCCCACCTGGTTACAACGCAGGTTTATACCCACGTCACGACGGACAGATTGAAACGCGCTTACGATCAAGCCCATCCCCGGGCCTAGCCAGCCTTGCCTGTCATGTCGCTGCGAAAACTTCAGCAGTTCTTCCAATGAACTTCCTTGCGGACGCTTTTGCCGCGACGGGTTGGAAACATCGCCTCTTGGCGTGCGACCTCGGGTACGGCAACGCAGTTCATCGGCCCTGCCACGAGCGCTTCGCGCTTGGTTTGCTCACTTTGACTCATGACACGGTCCGTTCCCCGCATGTAGTCCCGGCTTCAGCCGGTTTTCACGTGACGGCCGGCTGAAGCCGGGACTACATACTTGTCAAAATCAGCTGGGGGAAAATTCGGAGCTGTTGACATTTTGAAAACCTTAAAGCTATGCTTTTATCGCATCGCAATATCGAGTCATGAAGTTGTTGTTTTCGTTGTTTCGCCCCGAGCCCCCTATTTTATTCGACTCCATTGATCTTCCGAATACGGGCTTAACGCTGTTTTTTTGGAGGAGCTCGGAACACCAAGTCACGAGCCGCATCTTCTGCGACTCTGACTCGGAATGCGCTCGCGACGCTTTTTCCCAGGAAGGTTTGCCCCTGGCCAGCGATCTCACAGCCGAGATGCTATGGATACGCGAGAATTACGAGGAGCTATACCCCGCTCTCCATCCATTTCAGCTCATCAATCACTTCCCTAACGAAGAAGCCATGATCAACAAAGGGTTCCTCACCGAGAACCTGAAACGCCACGATGCCTCCCCGAGCGATGCCGGAATGAGCCTTTCGGACTTCTATCAGGAAAGCTACAGGCTCTACGATCCAACGGAGCGCCGCGCTTTTTTCTCGCAACTCCCGAAGATCGATCGTCGAGACAACCTCTGGATATACAAGCCGGGCAACGAATCCCGTGGGCGAGGTATCGAAATCATGTGGCGTTTCAGCAAGCTGGAGCGCCGGTACCGCAAGCTTGGCAACCAACCCATCACCGATCCCGACCAGCAGGGTATCATCCAGCGATACATTCGGAACCCGCTGCTCCTTGATGGGCGCAAATCAGAAATCCGGGTCTATTGGGTCGTGGTGAGCCTCGATCCATTTCTCGTCCTGATGTATCCGGAGGGAACAGTTCGGCTCAACAGCCTACCTTTTCGACTGGACGATTTCGACAATCAACTCATCCATGTGACCAATGTCTATCAGCAGAAAAACCACCCGGACTACGATCCCTCTGTGGTGCTGAAATGGCGTTTCAACGATCTGGCGACTTACCTCAACAAAGACCTCGGCGTGGCCCCTCCCGACTTCATCGAGACCGAACTCATCCCTCAGCTCAGACGCATTCTGGCCTGGGTAGCCAGAGCGGCACACTCAAAACTGTCCATAGACTATCCAAAGCAAGGCGACTGCTTTGCGGTCTATGGCACCGACGTCATTCTGGACGACCAACTCCATCCGTGGTTGACCGAGATACAGAAAGGTCCCGGCTTGAGCTTCGACGATCCGGTTAAACGCCATGTCATCCCTCCCATGCTCGCCGAGGCTGCCCGCATCGTTTTCGAGGTGCAGGAACGACGGATCGATGGCAAGTCTCTCCACGATCTCAGGAGTGTTGAGCGCTACCAGTGGGTGATAAACGATCTGCAGCCTGTCGAATTTCCGGAACAAAATCCCCGATTTAGAAGCAGAAGCGCATTACCAACACCCGTCGCCTCGCACTAGCCCATCCGTGCCGCTGCTTCGTCCAGCCTTTTTAGAACACACTCTTTACCCAGCACTGTCATTAGATGGTAAAGGCTCGGCCCGATCGTCTTCCCGGTGCAAGCGAGCCGGAGCGGATGAACAAGCTCCCCCACTTTAATACCAAGTTCTGCAGCGACCTTCTTCAAGGTCGTCTGCAACAGATCAGCGTCAAAATTTGTAAGCTCAGCGAAGGCATCCCGTAGCTTCAACAAACGGCCCTTATTTTCAGCGACGAAATATTTCGCGGCGGCGTCCGGATCATAGGCTAGCTCGGGAACAAAATAGAAATCAGTAAATGCAGGAACGTCGGAGAACAATTTGACCTTTTCCTTACAAGTGGCCAAGGCCTCCTGGATGTAGGATGAATCGAATCTTGATGTGCTTAAGCCAGCCTTGTGAAGCGCTGGAATCGCAAGTTCATTGAACCGCTGTGCGCTCATGGCCCGAATGTACTCCCAGTTCATCCACTGGAGTTTATCCATATCAAAACGGGCATTGTGTCGTAAGATTTGCGGCAGGTCGAAAAGCTGAATCACCTCTTCCATCGGCACGATTTCCCGATTGCCTTTCGGCGACCAGCCCAGCAGATAAAGATAATTCACGACTGCCTCGGGAACATATCCTTCCGCCATATACGCCGTGAGCGAAGCGCCCTTGTCGCGCTTGCTCATCTTGGTTCCATCGATATTCAGGATCAGAGGAATATGAGCATATTTCGGCGGCTCGACTCCGAACGCACGAAACAGAGCGATGTGCTTGGCGGTGTTGGTGAGATGGTCCTCGCCACGTAGGACGTGGGTGATCTGCATTTCCAAATCATCGACGACATTGACCAGATGGAAAACTGGCTGGCCATCGGAGCGAACGATGACGAAATCGGGCTCCAGCTCTTCTCGATCGGTGAGCAAGCGGGTAACATCGCCAACAATCAAATCGGGAATGACGATCGGCTCGCGTTGCATTCTGAATTTGACAGCTCCTTCGTGCTCGTAAGCGAATCCTTTGTCCTTCAACTCCTGAACGCGCTTCTGATAAATATGGCCGCGCTGCGATTGGAAATAAGGGCTTCGGTTTCCTTTACTGGGCCCATCGGCTCGGCTTTCGACCGGTCCCTCATCCCAGTCCAAACCGAGCCAGCGCAAGCCAGTCAAAATGACTTCGACGGCTTCCTGCGTGTTACGAGCGGTGTCGGTGTCCTCGATCCGGAGGATAAACGTTCCGCCGGTATGGCGGGCATACAGCCAATTGAAGAGAGCCGTGCGGGCACCTCCAATGTGGAGGAACCCGGTGGGGCTGGGAGCAAAACGAACGCGAACGCTCATAAATCAGTTATCAATCGAGCTTACCTGAGAGAGCCACAGAGAGATGAAAAAACGGAAGAGCACCTGGTTTCGCGCCCTTCCGTCGTTCAAGTCGTATGAGGATTTAAACTTAGCCGAGGTTTTGCAAGGCTTAAGGTCGTCTTACTGTTTATTGAGCCGGTAGAATGTGTTTCCGGCGCCGGGCACCACGGTGACGCTGTTATTCACGACACCAGGCACGGCTTGCCACGCGGTGGCTGGCAAGGCAGCCGCCGATTGGAGCGTGAAGCCGGTGGCAGCCTGCGGCCACGAGATGGTGATGCTGTTGCCAGAACGGCTGACTGCGAGTGGCGGCTGCGGGAGGCTGGAAGTCACGGGAATGCCGTATTTGTTGCCGAGGTAGCTCACCACCAAGCTACGGTCCGCCTCGGACAGAGCAGTGTCGTAAATGATGATCTCGGCGATGTCGCCCTTCATCTTCGTGAAAAGATCGTCGCGTGTGCCAATCAGCAGCCGCGTCCCGGCGTCAACGATCGCCGCGGTAATCCGGCCTTCGCCGGACGGCTTGCCATTGAGATAGTGGTGCAGAGTCGGCCCCACCATGTCGAAGCCCGGGATGAGATATTCGCCCGCAGTGAGCGGCGCGGCTCCGTCCACCGAACCGTTCGCCCCTATGCCATTGCCGCGATAGGCCCGCGGGATGCCGGTGTTGGGCAATGCGTACCAATCGTTCGGCCCGGGTTGATTCGCGAGGGTCTTGGCCCAGACGGCACGGAATGTCGCGAAGTCATCGAACTTGACGACGAAGAAAGTCGTGATATCCCCCGCGATTGCAATGCTCGGGGAGTGGGGTACGATCAAATAATCGTTAATGCCGTCAAAGCGGATTACGGGCTTATTGTTCACAGCATTGTCCACGAGTTGCGGACGAGCCGTGGTGTCAGTTTGCGCGGCATTGTTCAAGTTTCCGGACTGGTCCTGCCACGCGCTCACGCTGCCGGCGGTGGCAGTCACACCCTTATCGGCGCTCAGCCACAGCTTGAGGTTGGCGGCCGCGGGAAGCGGAATCTGCGGGAGACCGCCACCACCACCCGTCGCGCCCGCGGGCGGCGTCGGATCATCTTTAGGATCTGGATGGCTGAGGACAGTGTAGAAGTCGAGTTGCGTCGGAGAATTCGGCCCCAATTCGGGTTTGTTTTGCAGGTTGATTTCGCCTTTGGCGGCGATGCATATCTCTTTGGTTGTCATCGCGACGCTCATCCCTAAAGATCGAATGCCAGCTTTCGCATTATTGACGAACGCAAAGAAGCTCTTCGTGATCGGCGCGATTGTCTTCTTGGTAGCATCGAAAGCTAGAACTCGCACTGCAACTTGCTCCTTCTCGTAGCCAGGCGGTTTGGAAACCCAAGCCACTACCAACCGGTTCAGCGCGTCCGATGCGATAGTGACTCGGTCGAAGTCGCCTGCAAACCCGGGTTCACTGACATCGCCAATCGCAACAAATTTTTGGTCGCGCGAATCGAATGCGGCGACCTTCACAATGTTTCCCCCGGTGACCCGGCCAGCCAGGTAAACGTATGGGCTGTTGATGTGGCCAGCGATTCGGGTGCCGTCGCCGCGGCCTCCATCGAAGCTCGCGCCAGAGCTGCTTTGATCCGCTTTGCCCGTCGCCGTTCCGCTGTTATCAAAAAAGTAGATGATATTGTGGACGCGCACGGCGAAGCCACCTTTGTAGGATGTTACGTTGGACCAGATATCTTGTTTATCGACAACGAAGCTTTCCTTCACAACCGAGCCGTCCGGCGCGATGACAACGGCTGTGGTGATGTTAGCGGCGTCACGGATTTGGGAGCGGTCATCGATGGCAACGACGAAGTTCCCATTATCGAGAACTGCGATGTCACCTCCAAAACGTCCGAGCTGTCCGATGCCCGAGGCATCACCACTCGTCAAGCGCCCGTTAACAGGGTCGATGGCCTTGGTTAACGGAGTCTGCGCCAGCGAAGCAGCATCCAGCTTATAAATCTCCACCGTGGCAAATCGAGCCTCGGTCGCGCGGAGGAATCCCAATGTCCAGCGCTTGTCGGCTTGGAATTCGGGAAGGCTGTGAACGGATGTCTCTGCTCCCACCATGAAGTTGACAGCGCCGGGCCGCCTGTCGCCCGCGACGCGGCCAGGATTCCCATTTTGACGTGACAGGTTAATCGACCCCTTGAACGGCTGTCCGGAGTCGGTGTAAAAACCCTCACCGCGTTTCATCGGCTTTCCATCGGCCGGCTGAAACGCCACAACGTAACGCTGCTCTCCGGTGGAGCCATCAGCGAACGTGTTGGCTTCAATCAAGAACGTGCTGTTCCCAAGAACGCTGATGTATGGTTCCCAGTTATCCAACGAATCAACACCAGGATTAATGGCTGCGGTATCGGCAACAACACGCTTGAGCCCCGCTGACTCGGCGCTTCCGGGTTCAAATGTGCTGAACAGCCGCACCCCAACCACGGCCTTGTCCGGGCTGTCCGGGCTGTTCTTGCTTTGCCACACCACAGCGGCAAGACCGCCGCGCCAAGCAGCACGAGGATTCCTTGAGTCTGCGCTGGCCGTACCGTCGGTTTCCTTCTCACTCACGAAAAATGTCTTTCCAAGCGGGTTGCCCTTGTCATCGAACATACGACCCAAGACAAGGCGGTTTCCGGATGCGCTCGCGCTCGGATCATCAAAGACTGCCAACACGCGACCGGACGAATCAATCGCCGCATCCACCCGGTCAGGACCAGTCAGCGCCAAATCGTCGGCCACTGCGCGTGAAAAACGCACGGTTCCGTTCGTATTGAGCACCGTCAGCCAAACCTGCTTTGCGCCTTGGTCGTCAGTCCCGCTATTTGTCAAAACATACGCATCATTGCCATTCCCGTGGAATCCCGAACCGTCGCCTCGACCGCCCCCTGCCGCGATCGCTTTTCCAGTGAGAGCGCCTACATCAATATTGGTGCTGACAGGAACGCCACTGTTATTGAACATCCGGACTTTGGCGCCTCCTTGGCCGAAACGAACCGCGAATCCGTTTTTGGTCACCCCAACACCATGCCAGATTTCGTTGGCATCCGGAGTTGCACCGACCAATGCAAGCGGCACGACCTCTTTGCCAGTCTGATCGACGATCCGATAGACAGCATGATTCCCAGGGGCAGCGCCTTTCCATCGGTTCACCAAGTCGTCCTTCTGCCGACTTTCACCGACGATCACCACATTCCCGTTGGCGAGATACTCCCAATCGCCGATGCGCACATCTCCATCCGGATCTGCATCCTTGTCACTCAACCCGGAAACGATCGCGATCGGCTTGCCATCGTTGGTGAGCAACTGAACAGCCGGAAAGTCACCCGAGTCACCAGTCGGTGTTGTCTGAAGAGCGGCCAATTCTGGAACTTCCTTCCCCAGGTCATAAGCCGTCGCCCCCAAACCGATGCCATCGCCGAAGAGGTTCGCCTTGATCTTAGGACCCCAAGCGGTATTGCCCGAAACGGGGCTGCCATCTTTGCGGAAGAAGGCGCGGTATTTCGTCGTAACGCTCGTGCCGTCCACCGATTTAATCAGAGCATCCGTGTTGATGCGCTTGCCCACTGAGTCCAAAAGCATCCACACCGCCTCGAAGTCAGTGATTCCATCACCATCGTCTTCCCAGCCGACGATCACATTGCCATTGCTCGAAACGGAGACTCCCAAACTCTCGAGCTTTCCGTTGTTCATGTCGTCTGGCGGCGAGTTAACGTAGCTTGTCTCGGTCTTAGGGGTGAGGCCATTGTCTTCCGGATTGCCCGGCTTGTTCTGCGCCATCGCCGATTGGGCAAGGGCAAGGGAGAGGATAAGGACGCTTGTAATGTGTGCTTTCATGGTCTTGATGAGGTGGTTTTCTTAAACGTGTCGGCGTTCACTCGGATTCTTGCAAGCCATCGCCTTCAGGATTCGAAGCGAGGCGGCGGGGTTGAGAAGGTCTTCGACCGGAAATCAATCCCTTTAGTGGCTTCGCGAATAGAGCGAACGCTTTCATAATACAAACAGCTAGAATGCGACATAGGTAGAGGAAATTGCCGACCGTGTCAACGTTCTCATCCGTCTTGCCAGCAATTCTCATTATGGCAATTTCGCTCGGTTTTCCCTTATATTTCGGAGGTTTACAGCCTGTTCTTTGAGCCCGCTCGAGTGTGAAACCGGACGACGTCACTCAAGATCCCTAGGTTTTTCGACTCCCAACCATTCCAGCCACACTG
>SIBE01000139.1 GCA_009695265.1 Pedosphaera sp.
GGAAGCCATCCCTGGGCGATCCCTACGAGCTTCCTACCCTCCAAGCCGATTAAATCAGCAAGGGCCAGCAGATCGGGTCGAGGCGAAGACTGACCCGAGTCCTCCAAGGCCGAGTAGTCCGATCCGCTCAGCGCCGCTGCTTTTGCCGCCGCATCCGATGAAACATTTGCCGCCTGGCGCGCTTTACGGATGATATCGCCTAAATGATCTTCCAAAGTCATCCGCGAAAGCTATCGGCCACCACCGCCTCCGGCAACATGCAAGTGCAACCTGTGCCCCAGGTGCGTCGAAAAGATCCACGCTCCAAACAATGGCAGGATACATTACCGCGCTGCAGTCGCCACCTCGCTGAGCTTTAATTCGATGGTGCTCCAGTAACCAAATTCCCAAGCCCAGCCGTTGGCGCAGTTCTCCAAGCGGATGAGCGTCTTCTTCCCCGCATAAGGCGAAAGGTCCACGTGGACTTGCTTCCAGCGATCCCCTTGCTTATCCACAATTTGTTTTTGCACTAACTTGCCGTCCACGAGAACCCGGAGCTCCCAATCCCCTTGCTCATGCGCCGCAACCGCGAACGTAAGCGCCGCTTTTCTACCGGCGGGCAAGTCGATCAGCCGCTCGATGGCTGCGGCCTTTTGCTGATCGAACGGATGCGTCATCAACACATTCCGACGTCCGGCATAATCCGGCAGTTTCTTTGGTGTTTCTTCGAACTCAGGGCAAATGATCCGCCACTCCGGATTCCACAACGCGATGGATTCATCATCCTTCAGCGAGGCCGAGGCCGAAACGGATTTCTCGTCGCCAATGAGCTCCTTGCGCAACTGCGGAGTCATCGGACGGTTGTCTCCCGGCGGGTTCAGAATGTACCAAATCAAGTTGCGGAAATCGGCGTCGGGCATTTGTTCCAATCCCTCGGGCATCACGGATATTTCGCTCACGCGCATCGAAGCAATGTTAGATTTCGCGATCACCTCCTCCTTCGGTCCGGCAGCCAGCAGCTTGATGCGTGTGTCGGTGTCTTCCACGAGCCGACCGCTGACGTTACGCCCGTCTTTGGTTTCGATTTCCACGTTTTCGTAGCCTTTGCCTATGATCTGATTTGGATCGATGACGTTCGCCAGCAAAGCGTCGAGGCTGGATCGGCCCACGCCTGTGAGATCAGGTCCCACATCTGCGCCTTCGCCATGCAGCTTATGGCAGGTCAGACAGGTCTTGCTGACCATCTCGCGGCCGGCGTTGAGATCCACAGGCCCCTTGATCACCATCAGTTTCTTGGCCGCAATGAGCTTGAGTTTATCGGCATCCGCATCGCGAACCCGGCCAATGACTTTGATCGCGCGGTTTCGGGCATAATCGTCTCGGGAATTCACCAGTGAACGCACGACTGTGACGGGAAGATCCGCCGCCGAAACAACCTTGTTCTCGATTGCGGTGATGAAGGCTCGGGTCCAGCTTACGCGCGAAGTTAAGACTTCCGCCGCTACTCTCTGAGAGGCTGGACTGAATTTCTTCCACCGGTTCACGATCTCCCCCGGAAGTTTTTCTCCGCCAATTTCGCTGAGGGCACGCAGAGTTTCCTGAACGAGTCTCTCAGGATTACTCTGAGCTAACACCGTCACCAACAACTCTCGAACAGCATCGAGTTTTTGTTGTTTCACTGACTGAATCGCTTGAACACGCTGGTCGATGCTCGCTTGCGAGTCCTGGATCACTTTGAGCGTTCCCTGCAATGCCGCGGCATCGCCCCAGAGCGTGCCGAGCTGTTGCGCACGGGCTACGACAGATGGGTTGGAACTCTTCGCGAGCTTTCCCAGAAACTCCGTCGGCGGACGCCCAGGCATCAAGGCCTTTCCTTTCTGTCCCTCGATCAACCCCTCCAACGCGGCAAGAGCGAAAGGCGCGGCGTCGCCAGGAATTGCAGCAATAAAGTCGAGAGCAGAATCCAAGAAGTCTGGTTTTTGAGAGTCGCAGATGCGCCGCATGGCTTTGCGTGTGATCTCTCCGCTGAGAGGCATAATGCCGGGCCCATTTTCAAGCAACCAGCCCAGGGCGGGTTGATGATCGCGCGCGAAGCCAGGTTCTGCCGCCATCCAGATCATGAACGAGAGCAGCGGATCGCTCGCGGAGCCGGGATGCTTGATTAACGTTGCCAGAATATCCCCTGTCTCCGTTTCAGCGAGCTGAGCTGGGACAGGCGTGTTGATCGTCAGGGAACCGGAGACGAATTGCCGCACTGCCGTCGCCACCGCAAGACGAACCGAATTATCCCCATCATCGGCTAACTTGGCCAAACGCCCGAGCGTCCGCTCCGAAGCATCGCGACGCTCGCCCGTGAGACGAGCAGCCCAAGCGCGAACAGGCGGTTCTTTATCCCCCGCGGCGACGCTCAGCAATTCGTCTGTGAGCAACTCGGCGCCATGCAATGTCCAAAGAGCCGCAATGCGGGCTTCCAGAGTTTGACCGTCTCTCAAGACATCTTGTAGGGCGCGCCTGGCAGCAGGATCACGGCGTTCGCTCAACAAGCGTTGAGCCATGCGTCGCTGCCAGACATTGGGATGAGAAAGGGTTTTGACTAATTCTTCGGCGCTTGCTTTAGACAGACTCAAGTTCGCAGGACGAGGCGGAACGGAAGCTCCCGGTTTATTCCCCGTATAAACGACGCGCCAGATACGTCCGCGCTCGCGGTCCACTCCCTCCGGGTCGGCATTCGCATTTTGATAGCAAGGATATTTGTCATACCAATCCATGATCCAGAGCGCTCCATCGGGACCTGTCTGAGAGCTGACCGGACGGAACCAGCCGTCGTTCGCGCGAACAAAATCCTGGATGAAGGATGCTTTGAAGCTCGAGCCGTTCGGCGTCAGCCGATCTTGATGAACGGCACTATCATGAATGTTCCCCATGAAAATGGTGCCAAGGTATTCCGCAGGAAACTGGTCACCTTGGTAAACTTGAACCCCCGCGTAAGCCGCCCGAAAATGCTTGTGATCGACGATCGACGGCAGGAGTTGATAAGCGTAGGGATAAGGTGGAGTTCCGGCCTGCCGAACGTAAATCCCTCCTGGCGCGACGTGAAAAAGGTGGTCGATGACGCAAGCGCTGACGAAGGCATTGCCAGCCCGGTCAAAATCAACGCCCCAAGGGTTGCTCGTGCCTTCGGCAAACACTTCGAATTTTTTCGTTCGAGGATGGAACCGAGCCACGGCGGCGGTCATCGTGACGCCACTGTCGCTGGGATTATTGGGATCTTTCACCTTCGAGTAAGTGAAAACACCATGAGTCATGTAAAGCCAGCCATCGGGGCCCCACGTAAAGCTATTGAGCAGCTCATGCCGGTCTTCCATTCCGAAACCCGTCATGAGAATCGTGCGCTTATCGGCCACATCGTCCCCGTCGGTATCTTCCAGAAATAACAGGTGCGGGGCTTGCCCGACATAAACACCGCCGTTGCCGAGCGCGATGCCCGTCGCCAAATTCAAGCCATCCGCGAACACTTTCACTTTGTCAGCGCGACCATCGCCATCGGAATCTTCGAGAATCTTGATTCGATCGCGAGGTTTAGTACCTTGCGGTGCTCCGAGCGGGTATTCGTAAAGCTCGACGACCCAGAGGCGACCCCGGTCGTCCCACGTCATCGCCACGGGATTGATGACATCCGGCTCGGCGGAGAAGAGCCGCACTTCAAATCCTGGCGGCGTTGTAAATTGCTTCTGCGCTTCGGCGGGCGATAGCGCAGGCGTGGTCGCGGGAGTGTGCTGGCCCGTGAGTTGCCGGCCCGCGGCAAGGCCGTTGACCTCGATCAAGAAAGTAAGAAGGCATCCAATTCCAAGGCTCAGGTGGGATTTCATGTTTGTTAATTTAAAGAAATAAAGCTCGTTGCGGTCAAATTCTTTATGAAGTGCGTCGTGAGGATTTCGCTTGCAGAGACCCCTATCTAGAGCTACATATCCCCATTAGATGGATAAATCGCGAGTTTATAAATTGTATAAGTTATAGCATGGATAAACTTCAACCGAAGAGGGTGTCTTGAGTAGGCCTTTCTTTCCTCGTAGTGCTCCTTCCGCAAGCTCGTTCGTCAAGGTCAACGGAAAAATCCGCGCCCGCGAAGTCCGAGTTATCGGCATTGATGGACAACAATTAGGGGTTTTGCCCTTAGGCGAAGCCATCAGTCTGGCCCGAAACCACGGTGTGGATCTGGTCGAGATCGCTTCCAACGCCACTCCTCCCGTTTGTCGGTTGGTCGATTTTGGTAAATTCCGTTACGAACAGGCCAAGAAAGAGAAGGAAGCCAAGAAGCACCAACACGCCAACAAAGTTAAAGAGGTCCAGTTAAGTCCAAACATTGATCCTCACGATTTGGGCGTAAAACTGACACATGCCATCGATTTTCTTTGTGAGGAGATGAAAGTCAAGGTGACTCTCCGATTCCGTGGCCGCGAAATGGCGCACAAAGAATTTGGGTTTCAAGTGGTTGAAAAATTTATCAAAGATCTTGTTCCTTACGGTCATCCCGATGCTCCGGCCAAGTTGATTGGCAAAGGCATCAACGTGATGCTGAGCCCGCTCCCCCGGAATAAACGGGCGAAAAACCCGCGGCAGGAAGATGACGAGAGCCAAGAGGAGACTGGGGCAGATGAGTCGTCGGATGAAGGTGATGAGACCAGCGAGACCACCCCAGTTAAAGCGAAAACCAGGCTCCGGGAGGTGCCAACCACCGTGGCGGACCAGCCTCCTGAGAGTTCAGGTAACGGCCCACTTGCTCAGCCCGACGTAAACGTTGGTCAATAATCGATCTCTCGATCTGCCTGGAGCCCAGCCTGCTTCAGGCAAATTTCCCCCATCACTTTCAGTGGATTAGCCCACGCTTGCGTAGGGTGGCTTCCATAGCCTTGTCCATCATGAAGTCAGCCAATGGCTTCGTTACTTCGTCAAGGTGCAAATGGCCGGCCTTTAGCGCAACAGCATCGCCTGTCTGGGTGGTTGGATCTTCCGCGGAGATGATCCCTTCCACCGCAGTCACAGCCGATTCGATTGCGGCCTTGTAATCGGCGTCGATCTCGGCAGGGTAATCGCGCAAGGCTTTCAGAGTCGCGCCGATGGTTTCACGCGCGCGGATTTTCATCTCAACCCATTGTCGGGCCTTAAGATCCTCGAAGGCGAACTCCACCGACTCTTCCACCATTTTTTGAACATCTGCGTCATTGACATCCACCGCTGATTTCATTTCCACGATGGTCTGCCTGCCCGTTTTGATATCGCGTGCCAGGACATGCAGGATGCCATTGGCATCAATTTCAAACTGCACTCCGACTCGCGGAATACCCTTTGGCGCGCGTTCGAAGTCAATCGTAAAGCGGCCCAAGCTCCAGTTGTCGGACGCCCGCTCCCGTTCTCCTTGGAGCACGTGAATCAGCATGCTCGGCTGAAGGTCCACGGCAGTCGTAAAAGCTTCGCCCGCTTTGAGTGGAATCGTTGAATTACGCGGAATAATTACGTTCATCAAGCCCCCAAAAGTTTCGATTCCAAGAGACAAAGGTGTCACATCGAGTAGCAAGAGGTTTTTGAAACCGCCCGCCAGGATCTCAGCTTGAATCGCCGCTCCCAATGCCACGGCTTCGTCGGGATTTTGCGACGTATTTAGCGCCGGCCCCCCAGGACGATGATACTCCGTGCCTAGCCGGATGTTCCCTGTCGGTGCCTCGAATTCTGAACAGCCGAAAATCTCGGAGACCATTTGCCGAACCAGAGGCATACGCGTTTGCCCGCCCACCAAGATCACTTGATCGAGGTTCTTCGCCTCGATCTTCGCATCCGCGAGCGAACGCAAGCAATGCGGTCGGGTCCGAGCAACGATGTCCCTAGTCAAATCCTCTAGCTCAGCTCGCTTCAGACGATAGCTAAAACTAAAATTGCCCGTCAGGAACGGCAACGCCACTTCCACTTCCATCTCGCTGGACAACTTAATTTTGGTCTGTTCGGCCACCTCACGGATGCGAGCGATCAAGGACAAATCCTCGGCCGCATCGGGACCGCCAGCGGCCCTGACCTTCTCCGTCAGGAACTCAACAATCCGCTTATCCAAGTCATCACCACCCAGGCGAGTATTTCCATTGGTCGCCAGCACCTGAAAAACCCCCTCGTTCAGCTCGAGAATCGAAAGATCGAAAGTTCCACCGCCCAAATCATAAACGGCGATTTTCGACTTTTCCTTCAGTTTATCCAAGCCGTAGGCCAAAGCAGCGGCCGTGGGCTCGTTGACGATACGCTCGACGGTGAGGCCAGCCATTTCTCCAGCTCTTTTCGTTGCGTTACGTTGAGCATCGTTGAAATAAGCTGGAACAGTGACCACGGCTCGCGTCACAGGTTCTCCAAAGCAAGCCTCGGCATCCGCCTTGAGCTTCTTCAAAACTTCAGCAGAAATTTCTTCGGGGGTAAAAGCGCGTCCGTGAATTTCAACTGTAATCGGATTAGCCCCGTGACCTTGAACTGGATAGGTCACCAACATCTCCTCCCTCGATAGTTCGCTCCCCCTTCTGCCGATGAAACGCTTTACGGAATAAACTGTTTCCCCCGGCTTCAGCACCCTCAGACGACTGGCTTTCCGCCCAACCACGCCTTGGCTATTGGCACCCGGAAAATGAACCACCGAAGGCGTCAAACGCTGCCCATCCTGATCCGCGATCACGAAAGGAATGCCTGAATCCACGGAAGCCACCAAGGAGTTTGTGGTTCCCAAATCAATGCCGACGATCTTGCTCATAAAGAAATGTTGCCAGGATTGAGCGGGAATGCGCGCTTCTTTTTCGGTTGATCACTTCTTCGGCTGAACTGGAAGGGAAAGCGAACTCCTTGAAATGGATCTCAACGACACCATTCACCCAGACCATAGCTACCGGGAAGAAAAAAGAAGAGCGATCCGAATGGAAGCGCTGAGGAAGATAAAGGACAGAAACGCATAAACCTAACTGCCACGGCCTTTGGAAAACGCCCAGAGTGGCCGGGGAGGCAAGAGCTAAACCCAACTTTCCGTGTGTAGAATCTTGACAGTCATCTGTCCCGTTTTGAGACAAGGCTCGTTATGGTGAATCGGCGATCCACCGTAAAACATCGAATCTTTACATGTTTAACAAGAAAAACCCGACGACGAGGAGAACGATGACCGCATCCAGCACTTTTGCATATTTTCTCATACCCCTATAGCAACCGAGGTGCCAAGTGGAAAACGACACCCATCGTTCCAAACTCACAGAGCAAATAAGCGTTGCTTGGTGGTGGCCGTTCACATCACATGATGGAGTTAACAAAGTCGTCAATTTAAACATCGATTCCTTTCATCGCTCACCCACTCAACCTCATGGCCAAAACCCCAAAAGAACTTCCCGCCAATCTTCCGCAGCGTTTGCTGATCGCGCTGCTCAAATCAGAGACCGGCCGACAAGCTGGGATGATCCGACAAGAGATTCTAGCCGAGTTACTTGATGTGCTTGAGCAAGCAAACGAAGGATCCATTCGCTATCGGCTGATCCACTCAATCCAAACCAACTTGAAGGCAGGAATCGCTGCGGCGGAAAAATCAGAA
Source organism: Pedosphaera sp. (assembly GCA_009695265.1). Taxonomy (GTDB): domain Bacteria; phylum Verrucomicrobiota; class Verrucomicrobiia; order Limisphaerales; family SIBE01; genus SIBE01. Next base: position 7,580 of record SIBE01000139.1, read on the forward strand.
AGCTTGTGGCCAGGAGATGATGAAGCCAAAGAACTTGTTCAAAGCTCGGAAGTAAAAGAGTCCATCAAAGCCAAGCACTTGAAGGCGTTTGCGGATTGGGACAGGCGGCACAAGAGATCACTGAACCTGCTTCAGGAATCGTTTGCGAACATCAAGATTATTGTGGAAAGGATCCAGCGTGAATTAGCTCAAAGCCGCCCGCGAAAAGAGGCTGAGAAAGATGCCAAAGAAACGCATCCGCCGCATTGACGTGAGCGCCCTCGAAGACCGCGCGCCAATTTCGCATCGCCCGCTCCGGGCCCCTCCCCTCGCTGTTCCGCGGCTCACCCACCTGGAGCCAGAACTGAACGGAACCCAGTAAATATGCCCCTGCTGTCGGGGTTGTAATCGCTGCGGTACGCAGACCGGCAACTCGATGCTTCGTGATCCCAACTGCCCGCGCGAACCACGCGGCGCGTGCCCGATGCAAAACCTCGTGGGTCACTCACACTCCCGACAGGATAGGTCCCCCACAAGTCCAAACACCACTCCATCACATTCCCGTGCATATCAGAAAGTCCAAAGGCATTCGGTGCGTAACTCCCCACCGCCGTTGTCCGCGCCAAGTAGGTCCCATCCGGATTCTCGAGAGTGCCAGCGCCGCCAACATATTCGGAACCGCCATTGAAATTCGCCATCCCTGACCGCAAGTCGTTGCCGTAATGAAACGGTGTGCTCGTCCCCGCCCGACACGCATACTCCCACTCGGATTCCGTGGGCAACCGATATACCCACCCCGCGGGCAAACGCCCGGCTGCCTTCTCTGACGCCGTCAGCTTCGCGCAATAGTTCGTCGCATCATTCCAACTAACACTCTCCACCGGACGGCTCAAGTCTGGACTAATCGGTTTCCCGGTCCTGTCTTTTGTCGTGAAATAACTCGGATTGTTCCCCATCACAGCAAGATACTCCCCTTGCGTCGCCTCATACTTGTTCATGTAAAAATCCTTCGTCAATGTCACCGTGTGCTGTGGTCCTTCGACACCCGAATCGCGCTCCTGTTCGGTCGAGGGACTGCCCATCCTGAACGTGCCAGCAGGGATGCGCACCATCCCAGGCGGAGGAGCGAACGTCGCGCCTTGATTCCCCACCAGGCCGAAGAAGGCCTGCAAACTCGACGGCGTGGACACATCGATCACGCCTATACGGGGGGAGCCTGCCGCGCCCACTATCGCCAGGGCTGGGCTCGAGCTCGCGAAGGTTTCCACCCGATCACTCCGCACGATCCGATAAGTACCGCTCGCATCGGCCAAAGTAAAACGGAGCAACCACATTGCTCCGCTTCGTTCGAGCGTAAGGGAATTCCCTTGACTCGACTTGGTGGACTGCCCGCGAGCGTCCATGAATCCGAGCGCTATTAGGAGAGCGAGGCAGGAGCAAAGAACCATATAGCGCGATCCAGAGTTCATAACTGTTCGGAGTTAGTTTCTTTTCGACCGTGGTCGGGAGGGTAGCGACGGAACGGCGGCGGACCAAGGAGAAACTCCAAAGGGCCTGAGCTGATGTTAGACTACCTTTCTCGTCACGGAGTCAACCGTCAGGGTGTAACGTCCATGGATCGACCCCAAACGAATGCGGGCGCTGAATGTCTCAGACAAAAGCTTGGAGGTAAGAATTTCCTCTTTGGTCCCGGCAGCGAGCAATCGACCTCCCTTCAACGCCAGCACATGAGAGAAGACGGGCATGATTTCCTCAACATGATGAGTCACCAAGATAAGGGTCGGGGCGCCGGAGCGACTGCCCAATCTTTGTAAAAACTGGAGAAAATGCTCCCGCGCCGCTGGGTCAAGTCCCGCGCACGGCTCGTCGAGGATGAGCAAACGCGGTTTCGCCATTAGAGATCGGCCGATCAGCACGCGTTGACGTTCGCCTTGCGAGAGATAAATCCAAGGACGATCCGATAGGTACTCACATTCGATCTGTTGCAGTATATGGAGCGCCCGGCTTCGATCCGCAGCGGTAACTTTGCCCCAATAATCGATCATGGCGTATTTACCGCTGATGACCGTTTCCAGAGCTGGCTCGGACTCCGGCATCATCTGGCGGATCGCCGAGCTCACGAGGCCGATTTTCTTTCGCAATTCAGGCCAGTTCGCCCGCCCATAACGCTTTCCAAGAACTTCGATCGAGCCTCGAGTAGGCGTGAGGTAAGCCGTCAGAGCGCTGAGCAACGAAGTCTTACCCGAGCCATTCGCTCCGAGAATAGCCCAGTGCTCTCCGCGTTTAACGCTCCAGGAGATATCGTCGAGAATGATGGTGCTGCCGCGCCGAATGTGAAGATTCGCGATGTTGAGTCTCACCGTGTCCTCGCCCTTTTTCATCACGTGGAGTGTGGTTGCGAGAGACGATTTCTTGGACGACACCAAGCCAATCGCAAGCCACCCCCACACAGCGCACCCCAACCCGGAGCAACGAACCGGCCCCCCACGTCGCGTTTCCAGGTTCTCATCAGGGAGCGACTGATTTAGTGTAACGTTTTCACCGTCTCGACTCGGGTGATTAGCCAATCACCGTCGATCTTCTTCAGATTCATTTTTAACTCTTGAGAAACAGCATTCTTTTCCTTGTTGAGATCTCCGAGCAATGTCATGTAGCCACGGGCAGATTCCTTATCCGGCCCGACCTTCACATAAATGTCGAGCAACTGAATGTTCGCTTGTTGCAATTGGGTTCGGGCGATCGAGGCGCCAGAAAGGAGATCGGCGCGGCCAACGATGTGTTGCATCGCTCTTCCCTCAGGCTCAAATTGCACGTCAACATCCGGGCTGAAGAAATCGCGCAGGCTCTCGGTCTTGGCCAGGCGGACGAGCGTCGAATCATCAGGGCTGATCGAGACGGCGGTAGCCAGCTTGGACAACTTAGTGCGGATTACTTTTTCGTCGCTTGGAAGCAAGGACCAAACAACCCAGACGACGACACCCACCAGCGCTATACGGATGAGAAAAGCAGGGACCTTTTTCAGAACAACGCCTTTCCAGCGATCTGGTACTCGAAGGCTAGGCCGCAATAATGAGATGCGAACGGCATGGAACGATTATCCCCAATCACAAGGTATTCGTCATCGCTCATCCGCCATTCCTTGTTGTTCCAGGAACGATGTGGTTGGTAAGCGAGATAATACTCCTCCAAGGGACGGTCGTTGTCGTTGATAAATACCCTTCCACGGCGAACCGTGGCTCTCTCGCCAGGCAACCCGATAATTCGTTTCAAGAGCATGACATGTTCTCCGGCCATTCGAATGGCAACCACATCGCCTCGCTGCGGTTTCGAACGAACATAGGCCAGCTTGTTCACAAAGTTAATCCGTCCGTCCTGATAGCTCGGAGACATGCTAACTCCAGTCACTCGGAGAGGAAGGAAAACGAACTTGAAGACGACGAAACTGAGCACGATCAGGACGATGACACGAGCCAACGTGAATTTCGGATTCCGGCCAATGACCATGATCTTCACCCATGACGGCGCTGCCGGAGATGGGTTCTCACCAGTCATGATTTCACTCAGCATAATCCGAGCGACACAACGAAACTCAAGATTGTCATAGCGTGCTTTCAGCGCGGAAATTGAACGCGGTTGAAACTAAGTGGCCCATGTTTTCAAGTCAAGTGACCTTGCGGCATTCGCAGACGCTCGCCTACCATTCTCGCGGCCCAAAAAAGCTGAGCTGTTCAGTGATTACCGCCACTTCACGACCGGCTTTGCATTTTCTGGCCGATCTGCTACCAGTCTGGAATGAAAACCAGCGCTGTCAGAATGGGTTCATGTTTGCTCGCCATGGCCGCTCTC
>SIBE01000140.1 GCA_009695265.1 Pedosphaera sp.
TTGTGACTCTCGAGGATCGTGGCGTCCTGATCCACAGTGCCTATCCGCTGCGCCCTGCCTCCTTGCTCGTAAAGCTTGGCGATCCGGCCCACCAAGCCCGATTGAACCTGCTGCAACCCCTCCACCGGACCACTGGCAGGGATAATGAACGGGTGCTTTTGCTGCAAGCCGCTTCGGCACTCCTGCCGCCGAATGAGAACATTGCGGGCGGTAGCGGCGGTGGATGGCATTCGGAGAGCTTGCCGGGCCAACTTGCGATTTCGTCATCGCTTGTGATGCGCGAAATGGTTGCTGATGGCCGTGTGACGCCGACGGTTTCCAGCCGCCACGCAGTTAGGACACTACCTTCATTGGGGCCTTATTGCCAACGCCCTGGCCCTCTGTTACTTTGCGCCCATGAATTTCTTGGTGACCGGCGGAGCCGGTTTCATTGGATCACACGTGTGCGGACGCCTGCTGCAAAAGGGGCACTCCGTATGGGTGTTCGACGATTTGAATTCCTTTTATGATCCAGCGGTGAAGTTGCAAAATTTGAAGGAGCTGGGAGCATTGAACGGCTCGTTTGCTTTTGTGCAAGGCGATTTGACGGACCGAGCAGCGGTCGAGCAACTGACAGGCAGTCAACGATTTGATCAGATCATTCATTTGGCCGCTCGGGCGGGTGTTCGTCCGAGCATCGAAGAACCGGCGCTTTACCAGCGAGTGAACGTGGAAGGCACCGTGAATTTACTGGAAGCAGCCCGAGCGCGTCAGATCAAGAAGATCACAATCGCTTCCTCCTCCTCCGTGTACGGCGTGAACTCGAAGGTGCCGTTCTCTGAAGCGGACCCGATCTTCTCGACGATCTCCCCGTATGCCGCAAGCAAGCTCGCATGCGAGGCTCTCGGCCACGTCTATCACCATCTTTATGGAATGGATGTGGCGATGCTTCGATTCTTCACGGTGTATGGACCGCGTCAGCGTCCGGACCTGGCCATTCACAAGTTCGCCCGTCTTATCAGCGCCGGGCAGCCGATTCCGGTTTTTGGGGATGGCTCGACCGCCCGCGACTACACTTATGTGGATGACACCGTCGATGGCATCATCGCTTGCACCGAAAAGGAGTTCGGCTATTCAATCTTCAACTTGGGCGAATCACAAACCGTGAAGCTCAGCTACCTGATCGAACTGTTGCAAGAGGCCTTAGGCAAAAAGGCGAACATTCACCGGGAGCCCAACCAGCCCGGCGATGTTCCTATTACTTTCGCTGACATCTCGAAGGCGCAGGCCGTGCTGGGTTATCATCCTCGCGTGAAGATCGAGGAAGGAATTCCACGCTTTATCGATTGGTTCCGCAAAGCAAACGCTCAATGACTTCAAGCCGCAAACTGCTGCGCGAACTCGTCGCGATTCCCAGCGTGAATCCCGCATTCCTGCCAGCCGATGACCCGCGTGCAGGGGAGCAACGTGTGGCGGAATTTCTCGCGGCAACAGCGGCTCATGGCGGACTCGATATCGCATTTCAGAAAGTCTTTCGAGGGAGAGCAAATCTTCTCGCCCGCCTGCCAGCTCGTGGGCCGGCTCGGCGACATATTCTCCTCGCTCCCCACATGGATACGGTCGGCGATCCCGCGATGCGGCCCTCGCTGTTCGAGCCGACTCTAAGGAACGGCCGATTGTATGGTCGCGGCGCGTGTGATACGAAGGGCAGTATCGCTGCGATGTTAACGGCGTTGCTGCAGGTGGCTGGTTCGCGCCGCCGACCCGCCCACACCGAAATCACTCTCGCGGCGTTAGTGGATGAGGAGAATAGCCAAAGCGGATCGCGCGCGCTCGTGAATAGTGGTCTTAGCGCCGACCTCGCAATCGTCGGTGAACCGACTCGACTTCAAGTGGTCACCGCACACAAAGGGGATCTCTGGCTGAAGCTGGAGACACGTGGTAAATCAGCGCACGGAGCCCGCCCTGAGCTGGGTCGCAACGCGGTCCACGCCATGGCGAAGATCGTTAATCTTTTGGAAACGGAATACGCGGACCAATTGCGGCAGCGTCGCCATCCTTTGCTCGGATATCCGACCGTCAATGTCGGCTCCATCTCCGGTGGCACGCAACCAAACATCGTTCCGGCGCACTGCGCCATTAGCATCGATCGTCGGACTTTGCCGGGCGAAACAGAGAGGGGCGTTCACAGTGAATTGAAGGCGTTGTTAGCCAAACACAAACTCAAGGCTGAGTTAATCAGCACCAAAAATGCGCCGTGTCTGCCGCTTGAGACAAATCCGAACTTGCCACTCGTCCAAGAGTTTCTAACCAGTGTCGGGCAAACCAGACCGGTTGGAGTCGATTTCTTTTGCGATGCCGCCGTGCTGGCGCGGGGTGGTATTCCCAGCATCGTTTTCGGCCCTGGAGACATTGCTCAAGCGCATACTGCGGACGAATGGATCTCGCTCGCCTCGCTTGATCGCGCGACGGATCTGCTGACTCAATTCTTGCTTTCGCAGCCGTGAGTTTCCGATTTGACCATCTTCGTGGCGACGGCGGGAATTACTCCATCGCATCCAACATGGAACATTCAAGCCCGAGCTTTGAACAAAGAGACGGTTGCGCGCGGTGGCTCTATTATTCGATGTTACATTTTGGAAGTTGGGTGTTCAATCCATCGCAAGCCCTCCTTTCGCGCGCAGCCGCAGCCCAATTCCAATGTGAACTGGCCGCAGTTCCACCAAATCAGAATGCACGCGTCCGTGGCCAGGATGGAATTCGATGAGGCTCGCTTTCATAACGCATGAGCCTTTTTACCCGCCGAGTGGGGGAGGATCGGCCGAGGCAATTTATCTGGTCCAGGAACTGACCAAGCGGGGGCATGAGGTCCACATCTTTTGTCCCAAAGTGCCCGAGCCGGAGAAGGTCCGGCAGCAATTCGGCATTCATTTGCACGAATTTCGAACTTGGCAGATGGGGCGCTACACCTCCTTCCGCAACTTTAAGTATCTCCTTTATCCTTTCTTCCTGCACCGAATGGTCGAGTCGCACGCGCGAAGGACAAAATTCGATCTGATCCTTTCTCAACATGCCGTTTCTGCCGTGGCAGCCGGACGCTTGAAACAGACATTGCAAGTTCCTGTGGTGATGAATTTTTTGGATTACCTGACGGGGTTCATGGAAACTTGGCCGGCTTATCTGGCTCCGCCTCCGGTTCTAAACGCGCTGAAAAAGTTTGAGCTCTCGCTTCCTCTCAAACATCAGGCAGACGCCGTCCTGACTGTATCGGATACGTTGGCGGATTATTTTGCGGACACGGGCTACGAGCGAAAACGAATTCTGCCAATCTACTACGGTTACGACGCGGCGCTGTTTCCATTTCCGGAAGCCAACGTTCTCAACAGCCAGCCTGGCCCTCCCAAGATTGCGATGCACGGCTCTTTGGATCATCATCACTTGCGAACGGTCGCCTTGGAGGCTATCGAGCACGTGGTACGGAGCCGACCGGATGTCATCTTTAAATTTGTCGGCCATCGCACCAGTGCCTTGCAAAACTTCTTGCAACAAGTCGCGAGGCGGGTTCCTTCCGCCAAAATTGAGTCCACCGGCTTTGTCCCGTATAACGAAGTCGCGCGGCACTTGGCCAACGCTTCTATCGGAATCGTGCCTTATGAGGAATCCACCGGCACGCACTGTGCCTTCGTTGCCAAGATTGTGGAATACCTGGCCTTGGGGTTGCCGGTCGTGAGCACTCCTCTGAGCAGCGCTGTGCGATACTTCAAGAGTGAGCCAATGGTTCGTTTTTCCAAGTTCAATGGCGCAAGTTTTGGAGAAGGTATCTTGAGTTGGCTCCGTGAGCCGCCCGAATGCCGATACGACCTGGCTCGGGCCGCCAGCGAACGGGTTAGGAACGAGCTGGACTGGAGCAGGATTAGCAAGAATGCCATCGATTTCGTCGAAAAAACATTCCAAGCTAGCCACTGATTGAAAAACGCATCGAATGATCTCAGGTCGAACAATCCAAGTGAACTCGGGGAGCGAATGGTTCGCACGCCGCCGAGGATTCGACCCGCATATCCACTCGAATGAGGTCTGAATCAAACAGCCTCACGTTTTTCCGGCAAAGCGGATGGATGGTCATAGCCACCACCGCCAGTGGACTCTTCATGTCGGCGGTTCACGTGGTCGTAAACCGAATGGAGCCTGCGGAGTATGGAGTGTTTTTTACACTGCTCAGGATTTTTCTGTTGATGGGTTTTCCAGCCGGCGGACTCCAAACCGTGTTTGCACAGCAAGCTGCTGCTGCGATTTCCGAGGCCGAACAACGGAGGCTGGCGGCAACGACACGCGCGGTGTTTCGTGGGACTTTTGTCATCTGGTTAATCATGGCTGCCGCCACATTTTTTTGGCGCAAAGAGATCCTTCTGATGCTCAAGATCGCCAATCCTGCGGCGCTCTGGGTCACCGTTGCCCTTGGCCTTGCGTCTCTCTGGACGCCGGTCATCAAAGGTCTGCTGCAAGGGCGCCAAGACTTTTTTGGGTTGGGTTGGGTCACTATTATCGATGGCATCGGGCGCTTTACGGCGATTGCCTTCCTCGTTCAACTAGGTGGCCAGGCTGCGGGAGCAATGACTGGGGCTCTGGCAGGACAGACCGTCGCGCTGGCGCTAGGAGGCTGGTTGACTTACAAGGTTTGGCATGGGCCCAGGGATTCATTCCAATGGAAACCTTGGCTCAAGCGAGTCATCCCGCTGACCGCCGGAGTTGGATCGATCCTATTCATGACGAATGCCGACGTGGTCTTCGTTCAGATTGCTTTCCCCGAAATCAAAACTCCCTTCTACATGGCGGCGGCAATGATTGGTCTCGCCCTCGTCACTTTCACGACACCTTTGGCTGCGGTCATGTTTCCAAAAGTTGTGCAGAGCGCGGCTCGCACAGAGCGGACCGACGCCTTGAAGCAAGCTTTGGTGGCCACGATGTTCCTGGGCGGGTTAGCGGCTCTGGCTTGCACGCTCTTCCCGGAGCTCCCGCTAAGAATCATTTATTTCCGGAACGCCATGTATTGGAAATCAGCTCCTTTGGTTCCCTGGTTCGCCTGGTGCCTGCTCCCATTGATTTTTGCCAATCTCCTGATCGGCAATTTGCTCGCACGGGATCGTTTCGCCGTTGTGCCTTGGCTCGCAGGGGTGGCTGTTACGTATGGTTTGACGTTGTTCAGCTTGAAAGAAACCCTCGCGATAGCTGAGACATTTCAGGCTTTCAAATTGGTCATCCAAACTTTGGGTGTCTTCAGCTCGCTTCTCCTGTTAGTCGCCGCGTATTTCACATGGCAAGAGCGAAAGAGGAGCATGCCGGCGATTGGAGTTCGCGGCCTCCCCACTCGGAACAGGCGTTGAACTCCGCTCCCGCGAAATCCGAAAGCTGATGCACTAAATTTCGCGGGCCGTTCTCTACCTGCTAGTTTTCTCGCCTTTTGAAGGTCCGGGCAATGGCATCGGCGCGCTCAACTTTTTGTAGATCCATGCTTCGACCGGGCGGAGCGGACGAAGCCATCGATAAAAGGGAGAATAGAACAAGCGCAGTCGAATCACGGATAGAATGATCCCAAGCGAACCTTTGTTGAGTTTGATCTTGGAACCGATCTTGTCGGTCCATTCGGTCGGGACTTCCAGAATTGTCAATCCGTTGCGCTTGAGCGAATAGAGGAGATTGATATCGAAAGCCACGTCGGCGATTCGCAGAGCGGGATGGATTTTCTCGACCGCTTCACGGCGCATGACCTTGGCACCGCACTGCGTATCCTTGATATCCATTCGGAACAGCATTTGGACAAGGGTGTGAAAAATTCGGCTGAAGATTTGTCGGCGCTTGGACTGGCTTTGATGCAAAATTGAATCCGGCAACCAGCGAGAACCGATCGCGCAATCGACAGATTGACAGTGCTGGACCAAATCCAAAAATGCAGGCGGCGCTGTTGCCCCATCGGCATCGATGTAACCAATCAATTCAGTGGTCGAGGCCAGTTTGAGGCCTTCGATCAAAGCGCCGCCTTTCCCGATAGCGCCGGCGAAATTGAGTGCTTTGATTTCGGGATATTGCTTCGCGACCCGATCGACCACGCCGAGCGTGTTGTCCACGCAGCCGTTCAGGACAACGACCATCTGGAATTTACCTGGATAATGCTGTCGAAAGTGCTCCGCGTAATCGCGCAGGACGGGTTCGATGCGTTGCTCCTCATTATAGGCGGGCAACAGCAGCAGTAAATCTAACGACGGCTTGGTCACCGAGATGATTTACCAAACTATTGCTGAAATGCAATGTCTCGACCCGAAAGATGAAATGGAGTGATGGAGCAGGTGAGCGTCAGCAGCGCGCCAGAGGTTCGCGGATCGAGAATCTCTTAATCCACACGGCTACTGCCTGGCGGCGGAACGACGGTTCCTGGGCTGCTCGATGGCTTGCTGTCGGGTGCTTTAATCTGCGTCTTGGTGATTTTTGCCGGCGTGCCCGATTTCCTCAATTGTCGCTGCTCGATCAGCTTGAGCTCGTGTTTGAGCTGGCGCAACACCACGCTATTGTTGACGACTATGACGCTCATGAGCGCCAGGAAGACCAGGATGATCACGACCGCTGATCCTCGCTGAGACGCTCGACGAGTCCGCCCAGGTCTGAATGCGACTTCGAACGGATCACTCACCTCAAACGAATTCCATGCCCGACATCGGTAACTCGTCGGCGACTTCTGGGAAGAGAATTGATGAAGCGAGGTCTTCATGGGTTTTGATCGGAAGACGAAACGGCCACAAAATTGAATAACGGTCTGACGCGGACTTGCTGTTTCTTCGTTTGCAATTCCACTTCCCAACTCCAGGCCACGACCTTTTTCCGCGGGCTACGTTCCATCCGGGAGGACTTAACGCCCGCCAAAACTTTCTGCCAGGGTGCCGCTAGATCAGCCTTTCTCCAGATAGAATCTTTCTCGAAGATATAAACGGTAAGGCTCGAAGGTGTCGGAATTTCAAAAGCCACGGCATCATTTTCTGTGACGAGCCTCGGAGGACCCGTCGCGGCACGAATGTCATCGCGCCAACGTTCTCCTGCTTGGAGAGCACGCACGACGTCATTTGCATTCCGGCTCAAGTCGCGCGAACTGCTGAGGCATCGGTAAAACGAAGAAAAGGCGAGCCCGACAATCACTGACCAAACAACAATGTAGATCAGGCAATCCACCATCAAAAAGCCGCCCGCACTCTTCGGCGCAACACTCGCCGTGAGGAGCGCTCCTTCACTCGCGCGCTGATGGAGGCGAATGAACGCTCCGGAGCGAGCCGATGATGCTCGTGCTTTCCGCGGGGTCGAGGAAGGTTGCGTCCACCGCAGACGCACTCTCCGGTCAATTGCGGAATGAGGGCTCGATTGAGACATGGCAACTTTCATCTTCGTCTATTCGGGGCTTTCGAGAACGGCCGCGCGATGGACCCGTCCGCCTTTCCCCTTTTTAATTGGCAGCCATTCGAGCTTTAGATCAGGAGGATGGAGCGTTAAGACGAACTGGCCGAGCGGCAAATTCTCGGCCGCTTTGGCATCGACTGAATAGGGCTGGACACCACTCTTGAAGGATTTCCATTCTCCGGCCCTCAACACTTCGATTTCGCCATCGATGATTTCCATCGCGATAGCTTGAAAGTAATACGCGCGGCAGAGCTTTTGTTCGTAAGCGAAAGAGAAACCGAGCGGAATCATCACCGACGCCAGGATCGCCATGGCAACGACGAGCTCCGTTGTGAGAGATCCGCACTGGAGCCTTCTGGCCTGATGGGTTTTTCGCGTTACTACCATAAAATCGCCGCTTCAAAGATTGAACTGATCCCGCCAAAAACGAAGACCGCAAACAGTGTGACCATGAGGCCATTCACCAAAACTAGCAGTGTCGTGATGACCTGAGCCGCCGCCTGCTCCTGCTGAAACGCTCTCGCATCCAATGATTCCAGCCAACCGGTCAGCGCGTCAAAAAAGTTTCTCCCACCTCGAACCGCATTAGCCAAACGCCATCGGAACTCACCTGAGTCGTCCATCTTCTCCAACGCTTCGGTTAATTTTATCCCTTCGCGTAAGCTGGAGGCTATGCGGCGCGCGCGCCCAATGATAACTTGATTGGAGGTGCATTCCGCGGCGAGTAGCACGGCCCGGTCTTCCGGGACCTCCGCATCCAAGAGAACGGCGAGCATCGCCGCAAAATCGCGTTGCATCCGTTTGCGCCGCCAGGGCACCCAATAGAAGAGCGAATCGAGGTTCGGAATCGAAAGGCCCGCTTGCAGCCACGAGACCATTCGCGGACCTCCGACGTAGAAGATCGCGCCGATATAAAAAACAAGGGCGACAGCAAGCTGGATTTGAGCGATTGCAGTGGCGCCGTGGAAAAGCGCAGGAAAAGGAACCGGTCCGACTTCCAGTAGATCAGCGAATAGTTGATTCAATTTAGGCACGACAAACACCGTCATCATCCAAAACATAGCGGGCGTGACAGGGATGAGCACAAAAGCCAGGACGATCAGATAATGATACGAGCTCTGGATCTTGGAACCGCCATCTTTCAGCAGCGTGCGGCAGGCTGGAAGAACTCTTTTCAAATCACCAATTTCCTCGCCCACCTTGAGCATGGCCACCATTTGCGGCGGCAGAAGCCCGGCGACCTTTTCTACCGCCGGAATAAATTGCCAGCCACTGGTCAGGTAATTCGCGAGCAGGTGAAAACGGACACCCAAAGTTTCGTCGCGACTTTGGGAGATGGACGTGACCGTCTCTTCGATGCCACGGCCTTGCCTAACCCCGGTCTCAATCAAGTCAAGGAAGAAGCGGGCGCGCTCCTGCCTTCGCAATGGCAGACCAATGAGGAAGTAAACGAGGTAAAAGAAGGCATAAACGGGAATGAACCAAGTGATCAACCAGGCGAAATGCGTCACGACGAAGTAAGCGGATTTCATAGCCCGAGCTGGTCCATCAAATTGGCAGCTCCGAAGAACATTTGGACCAACGGATACGCCTGGCTGACAAGCATCACGCCCAAGAACAAAATGGATACCGGCAATGCGGCATAGAGCAGCATTTCGATCCGATGAACAGCGCGAGCGTAATAAATTTCCGCTGCGCGGCGGAATCCCTCAGCCAGATTCTCGCCTCCGCTGTTGACCAGCCAGGAGAACAGCGGAGGAACAGCTTTGCTTCCGGCGGTGATCTCTTGAAATTGCGCGTGTCCGGCGGCCAACCGTGTCTGCCATCGAGCGATGTCTTTCCCCACTGGTGTTTTCATTTCCATGCAACGGAGCAGCGCGAGGGCATCATTGAGGTTCGTCCCGCTCTTAAGCATCAAGTCCATGGCTGAAGCCAACTGCGACAGACCGGCTTCCTTAAAACCCGGCAGCCTCCAGCGCAATGAGCGGCGCAGCGGGGGAACAATGATCACTAAAAGGACAAAAGTGCTGACGGCGGCCAGCGAGAAGAAAGGCATCCAGATCATGACAGGAACGCCTTCGGCGAAAACCATTCTTGGCATCGAATCCCGCAGCAGCTCGGGAAGGTCTCGCGTAAAGGTTCGGAAAGACGAAGCGAGGAAAAAAGACAGACCAAGTGAGGCCAGTAAGACAATGACCGGATAGACCATCAGTCCTTTGAGGCGGGCGGCAACCGAGCTCACCTTTTGGTAGTAATCCGCAAGCATTGTCAACACGCCCGGCAAGTCATTGCTCGAAACACCTACCTGAATCATCTTCCGATAGAAGTCCGGCAACTGGCGCGCCGCCAGCGCCTCTGGCAGCGGGGTTCCCGTCGCCAAGGCTGCTTCCAATTTTTTGAGCTCAGTTTGCAGACCACCTCTTTGCATCGTTGCGCACAACTGCCGGAGTGCCCCCTCCAATGGCATGCCGCTCCTCAGCATCCCCGCCAACTGGAGGTTCACAAAAGCAAATTCATCGTAATTCATGCGATTTATGGTGCGTTCAACAGTTAGACATTCAATGCCTCGAATGATCACGTCCGCCTTGGGAATGGGATCTCCGGAGTGCTTGGAATCCCGTGCCTTCGATCGAACGAGCGAGGCGAGCGTCGGGCGCCACTTCCAAAAGGCAGCCAGAAAAACCGCTGTTGTTCTCTCTCGTCGTCACGCGTGATCAGGCCGCGCAAGTCATCCTTGAGTTCACTGATGGCTAAACCGCAGAAATGGAGAAGAGTCATCAGCAGAAGCGTGAAATAGGCAACGACTCCAAAGACCCCGCTGGCAGGGGTGCGAAAGGCTCGTCCATCGGTGAGCAACCCGAGCGCAGCCAAGGCGCCAAGCAAAACCAGCCATCGAAACAGGACGACGTTGTAGATGGTTTGTCGGATGGCGCGGCTGGCGTTAGTTGCTTTCCAGCCTTGCCAGACGCCTACCCAGCTCAGCGCGTAAAGATCACCCATCAGTTTGACGACGAGAACCAGGAATAGCGCCATCCATCCTATGATCTCGAAGCTCGGACCAATTCTGAAACAGCCTGCGATCATCAAAACAAAATCGGCACTCAAGACAAAGAGCACGGGTCGAAACAATTGTCGTTTCACCGCCAGCATGCGTCCACGAACAATGACATCATTGCCTACCGGAGTTGTTAAGAGAAGTTCCATGACACCGCTGCGGCAATCTTCGGCGGAGCCACGACACGCCAGTAGAGTTGTGGCATACATGAGGACCAGGTGGAGGATGAATGCTGAGCCAAAGTAAATCGGCAAATCGAGCCATAAGCTGCGATAGAGAATCCAACCGACGATCCACCCGATGGCGAACAGAACAAAGAAGGCAGCGACGCCCAGGCCCTTTTGTCCCGGCCGTTCACCGAGCCAGAGCATCGGGTTAACATTCAGCCATCGACCGGCCGTTCCTCGCGAGCAAGGCATCGCAGCAGCCTGATCACCTCGCCAAAACGTCCACCGAAATCGTCGGCTCAGAGAAATGGCGATCTTCTTATCCTGCCAAGCCCGAGGCAAAATGACGCAGGCTAATCCAAGAAAAGTCCAACTGAGCAAATGTGAGGTAAACCACGACCAGCCGAAGTCGGGCGCTGAAATCACACCCTTGCCTGCGCCGAGCGCGCTAAGAAATGATCCGCCGGGACTCAGCACCAAAAAGAATGGATGAACCGCCGACCCTTTCGTGAAATGCATCAGCGCGTGACCAAGGGCGGGCAGAACGAATCCGAACATCAAGACGCCCAGCAAAGCGCCACCCAACGCGTGGCGTTCACTCCGGCATAGAGCCGATATCAAAATCCCGAACGAAACCGAAAAAAACAAACCGTTGAGCAACGCCACAGTCATCCGAAAGAAGTCCGAGCCCGTGACACCGCCCAGGAAAATCGACAAGCCCAGCGCCGGCAGCGCCGCCAGCACGCAATACGCGG
>SIBE01000141.1 GCA_009695265.1 Pedosphaera sp.
TAACCACCGCCGCCCATGACCAAACGCTCCAGCATTTATGTGAAGAACTGACCGCCACCGAAACAATTTTCCCAGGCACCGAACTGCGCCTGATCTTTGAAATAGTGGGCTCAATCCAATTCCACCCAAGTCCGGGGGTGTGATCCTACTAACATCATCCTCCGAACTGGCCCCTGAGAGCGAACGCCTGAAAAGAGGACGCTCCCTCTATGCGCCTTCACGGACTATGCATGCTGAAGTCGTTGGTATGAAGCGCTATAGATATTTCCAAAATAGGGCTATCCAGTTGACTCTTGTGGCCTGCAAATTGCCCCAACCGGTGGGGTGTTTAAGGGCAAACTGGCTACCAGCCGTTGCGTCACAAGAGTCAAGTGCATAGGCCTATTCCAAAAAATAAAACACCTCAAGGAATCAAATTCCTGTCGTCACGCAAGTTTCTCAAGAGGATGGATCTGAAAATCTCGGGATGGCTGTCAGGGAGAGTCACTTCGTAGTGAACGTGCGTTTGTGTCCAGTGGCGGGGATGCTGACCGTGTACGTTTTGGCCGATGGCTCAAGTGAGAGTTTGATGTAGTTAGCCTGGCAATTGGCTTCGAAGTTTGCGATGTGTTCGTTGGCGGTGTTGTTTTGGCTGTCCGCCCGGAGATTGCGATGGATTTGGTACATCGCCTGGATGGACGGGATGGACTTCAAGGTGGCGAAGGTCTCTGCTCCGCAGCCCTTTTGAGTTCCGTTGCTCATGACGCTGACAGTGGGGGAAAGGGCCCTGAGAAGGAGCGGATTATTGCTGACGTCCAGACCGTGATGGGAGACCTGATAAACATCCACCTGCGGTACCATGATCGCCGGGCAAACCAACTGGCGCTCTGTATTCCATGTCAGATCGCCGGCGACGAAGAACTGAAAATCGCCCATTTCAAGGAGCATCACGATGCTGTTGGCGTTGTCTGATGTGTCTTTCTCCTTGGCGAGAGCATCGTTACAGGCGGGATTTGCCGCAAGTCGGACGTTTGCAGCAGGAGGGATGACAGCCTGTTTAGCAGCCAGACAGCGAATTGAAACCGGCAGGCTTTTGGCAGCCTGTTTGAGGGGAAGAGCAGTGCCAGGTTTGATGACGTTTCGTTTGTCGGCTTTGAACTCACGATATGGCTTGATCTTCAAGAGCCAGGTTCTGTCCTCGGGATTGTTGTCAGGGTTCTGGTCTGGGATGCCATTGTCGTAAACGCTGCCCATGGGCATGAGTTGAGACAGTTCGGCAGCGCCTCCGTAATGGTCCGTGTGCAGGTGCGTGGTGATCAAATGGTCGATACGCTTCAACCCTGCCACCTTGCTTGCGACGTCGTGAATTCGCCCAGGATCGCGTCCACCGGGATTTCCGCTGTCGATGAGGATGGATTCGCCGGCAGGGGTGGTGATCAATGTGGCCGCGCCGCCTTCAACATCCACCCAGTAAATATCAAGCGCCCCGGTTGCAGCTGCGAGGTGAAGGCGAAAGGTAGAGACGAGAGCAATTGTGAGTGCGAGCCTTAAGAGCGCTTTTTTCATAACGTTGTTACGGAGATGAGGAGACGATAGCTGGAGGCCCCTCCGGCGAAAGCAGAAATTTCCCGAAAGTTGGACTGATCGTGTTCGATGGACCTTTACCATCTGGGTTGAGAATTCCAGAAAGGCAAGCAACTGCCAGGTGAGGCAACCTCTGGTGATGTCCCAGCCAAACCGTGCAGCCAACTGGGAATTCATCTGCCGACTGACTCCGAGAATCGATTGGGTCTTGGATTTCGCGATGCTCTTGGAAGTCCTGTGGAATGGATGTGAATAACTCTGAAGATCGGCTCCAAGGTTTGAAAAAATGAGCCGCCTGCACCCGCAGGCGGCTCTAGCGTTACCTCAAGGGGGAGCCTGTCTCCACCTGAGGCGTTCATTGTAGCATAGAGCCTGCGATTAGAAAGGAAAAAGTCGAAGGTGCCAAGACAGAGATTCCTTTGAGAGAACCAGTTAGAAACCACGAGCTCAACGATTCGTGGTTCAGGCAATCGTTGTTATTGGCCAGCATACTCAGATTGTATTCACAAGTTATCCACACAACACTAAGAGTCCCGGATGTTTACCCGAATCTGAGGTATACTGAGCGCGGTCACAAACTGCGCTTTTGGCACCGTGACACTTGAGTTGTCAAGTAGCTTACAATCAATGGGAAGCGACCATTTTCGCTCGATTTCAAAAAGCGCAATCTATGGCCGCGCAGAGTATAGTATCTAAATTTGAACTCAATGGAGGATTTCGAGTGAGGAAGTAAGTCCCCGAGAGACGATACTTCTGGGGGACGACCACAAGCTGAAGTCAGATTTACCCCTTCTTGCTCCAGGTTGGTCACCGCTTTGGTTTTGCATGAACGTTGATCAGTTCCGCCAAAATATCGCAGTTGGCGGTTCGGCATTGTGAATCAACGGGCCTGTGGCAGGGTTCCCCACGTTCTGGATGAGAAACCAGCTTTCAACCACGATATTAATCCTGTGCATCGTGATGGCGGAACTCGCGGATGGGCAGGAATTCCGCATTTCCTCACTGTCCGCGAGTGGCACGCTCTCGTGGACGAACGTGTACGCGCGCGGGGTATGTACGGTCGAGTCAGCCGTTTCACCGCAGGGGCCGTGGTTGCCGGAAAGGAACTTCTATACAACCGCCAAGACGATTGAAGTCCGAGTGACGATCAGTGATGAACGACGTTTCTTCCGATTGCTGACTTCGGATATTTCAAGTGGAACAGCCGGATTCAATAACCTGCTCGCCTCTTATGGAATCTTGAGCACGGTCGCAGGACGCGGACAATTTGACGACGACCTTGTGAATTACTGGCAACCAGAATTCGAGGGCGAGCCGGCCAATTCGGCAAACCTCTCACGTCCTCACTTCGCCATGGCTGACGCGGCGGGAAACATCTTCATCGCGGATAAGAACAGTCACGCGATCTTGAAGGTGACGCCGGACGGAACCATTCACACGGTGGCAGGAACACACGAAGCCGGCGACGACGGGAACCAGCCTCGCATTGGGACGAACGCCCGGCTGAGCTCCCCGAATGGATTGTGGGTGCGCGCCGATGGAACCGTTTTCATTCTGGATACGGATAATGGCAAAGTGCGCCGCCTGGGCACCGATGGACTCCTGACAACGCTGTTCACGGTGGATAAAGGCATCAAGGGTGGACGTGGACTTTGGGTGCGGGACGACGAAACTCTGGCTTACTTCGCTTCGGAGACGGAGATCAGGCGCTGGACTGCTTCCAATGGCATCAAGACGTTCAGGGATAATTTCGTCGATCTCGGGAACCTCGTGGTGGACGAGACCGGCAATGTGATCGCCACGGATAGGGGCGCAAACGAGGTTTATCGGGTAACAAGCAGCAATCGAACTCGGATCGCTGGTAACGGAACGACAAGCGGCGGCGGGGACGGATTCGCTGCCCGAGATACCGGTCTCGCGGGAGTGCGCGGTGTCTGGCTGATGCCTCATGGAGGTTATTTGCTGGCGACCCACGAGGGTAGCCAGGTGTGGTACGTCGATCCAGACGGGATCATTCACCTGTTCCTTGACGGTGCCGGAGGCAGAACGCATGGCGGTGACGGAGATTGGTTCTTCTCGCCGGGATTCAAGATTAGTGAGCCTCGGAGCGTGACGATGGATCATCAGGGGAACATTCTGATCACCGAGAGCGACTATGGTTTCGTCCGGAAGATCGCGTTTCAACGATTGTGGCCGTGAATGACATCGGGAAACCTTCAAAACCCTGCCAGGCTCTGGCCAGCTTGTGTATGAAATGGAAACGCGGGTGCCTTGCGACACCCGCGTGAACCGAATCAACCAAACACATGAATAACCCGCCCTCCCAGGACGGGCACCGTCGCCTCGCCGACCATCGGGGCCGGCTTGACGCACGGAACCAAACATACCACATAAACTGAGACCTTCATTTCCGGGACACGTTCAAACTCCTTCGAAGAATCTCGTTACGCGGGCAAAAAACGAAGATTATCCATTCCCTCCGGGCTGCGTCTGCGATAGAACTTCATCATGCGTGTTGTAAACTTGAATCCGGATTCGGACATCGGTGCCAGCGCCTGGTTTGTCGAAATCGAAAATCATCGGCTGCTCATGGATGCCGGGGTGCATCCAAAACGGGAAGGGCGCGAAAGCCTCCCGCTACTGGATTTGATCCGTAATGAACCACTGGATGCGATCGCCATCAGCCATTGCCATCACGATCATGTGGGAGCGCTTCCGGTCGCCGTGCGGCAATTTCCAAAAGCGCACGTGCTGATGACCGAGTTGAGTTACTTCCTGGTGGAGCGGGTTCTTCATAACTCCGTGAACGTGATGGTCCGACAGCGCGAAGAGCTGGGAATCGCCGGTTATCCCCTTTACACGCATGATGAAGTGGATGAGATGGCGCACCTGTTTCAAGGATTTCGCTACAACCGGGAAGTTTCGTGGGGTGCGTTTCACAAACTCCAGGCGGGATACCAGTCGCCGACGCTCGAATTCCTGGACGCGGGGCATGCGCTCGGCTCCTCAGGAATCATGGTCCGAGGCGAACGCGAAACGGTCTTCTACACCGGCGATGTCTGCTTTCAGGACCAAACCATCTTGAAAGGCGCAAGGTTTGAGGACGTGAAAGCGGACGTGTTGATCATGGAAACGACCCGTGGCAACCGCGCCGTTCCCGCTGGATTTACCAGGGACGGTGAGATCGAACGGCTGGCGCAGGCCGTTCAAACCGTTCTACAAAGAAAGGGCTGTGTGCTGATTCCGGTGTTCGCCCTTGGACGCACACAGGAAATTCTCGCCTTGCTCGCACTCTTGATGCGGTCTGGAAGGATCAAGCGGCAGCCGATTTACATCGGCGGCCTGGGCAGGGTTTTCACGGAGATTTACGACCTTCAATCGCACCGAACTCATCGTCTGCACAGCAATCTCCAGTTACGCGAGGCGCTCGAATTGATCGTCCTGGAAAAGGGTCAATCCAAGAAAATGAAGTTAAGTGGCGGCAAAATCTTCGTGATCACCGCCGGCATGATGAGCGAGCACACCGCAGCGCACGATCTGGCGGCACGAATGGCTGGCGACGAACGGCAGGCCATTTTCTTCGTCGGCTACGCGGATCCGGAGACTCCTGGTGGGAGGTTCAAGGCGGCGAAACAGGGTGAGACTTTTGTCTTCAGTGGTTCATCTGGCGAGGTGACCAAGTTGTGCGAAGTGGAGGATTTTGACCTGACGGCCCACGCAAACCGTGAGGATTTACTCGAATTTGTTGGGGAAGTTAACCCGCGAACGGTCTTGTTGGGACATGGAGACGAGGACGCCCGTAATTGGTTTGAGGAACAGATTCACGCCAAGTTTCCGAAGATCAAAGTCATTCAGCCGAAGCCAGGATTAAGCGTGGAAGTCTGAGCAGGAATGACGAGGGCGCAGCACAACGGTGGCGAAACGCCCCGCGCACGGGAATCTTGATGGTTTTTGGGTAACTCATCTGAGTTTCCGCACAAGGATATCACCAACAATCGCAGGGTTCGCCTTGCCCTTGCTGAGTTTCATCACCTGCCCTTTGAGAAAGTTCAGGGCGGCCACTTTGCCAGCACGATAATCTTCGGCGCTTTTGGGATTGGCGCCGATCACTTCGTCACAGAATTTCTCGATGGCTGATGTATCGCTAACCTGAGCGAGCCCTTTCCGTTCCACAACCAGGGATGGTGCCATGCCAGTATCAAACATCTCCGTAAACACGACTTGCGCGGCGCTGTTGCTGATCGTTCCTCCCTCAACCAGTCTCACCAGCTCCAACAACGCCTCCGGCTTGAAACGCAATTCAGCCAGGCCCTGCAATTGCATGTCTCCCGGTTCGATCCCCATTGCTCCTTGTTCGGCTTTGAGTTTTTCATTCGCCTCAGCCAGCCGGGCGCGGAGATTGTTGATCACCCAGTTGGCGATGGACTTCGGAATCCTCGCCCCTTTCACCACGGCTTCAAAATAACTCCCCAAAGGCACGTCATCCACGAACGTTTGCGCGTCCCCTGCGGGAAGCTGGTAATCCGCCATAAACCGTCTCTTCCGCGCAAGAGGCAGCTCGACCACTCGCGTGGAGATTTCCTCCAGCCATGCTTCCGTTGGAACGAACGGCATGAGGTCGGGCTCCGGGAAATAGCGATAATCGTGAGCATCTTCCTTGGTCCGCATGGTCTCCGTGATTCCTGCCATGTCATCCCATCGGCGGGTTTCCTGCACGAGACGCCCTCCCGCCTTCACCACGGCGATCTGCCTTGGAATCTCGTATTCGAGCGCCCGCCGGACGCCGGAGAAGCTGTTCATGTTCTTGATCTCGATCTTCGCGCCCATCTCCTTTGCGCCCTTTGGCCGCACGCTGATATTGACGTCGCAGCGGACCATCCCCTTCTCCATGTCGCAATCGCTGATCGCGCCGTAGATCAGGATGTCTTTCAACGCGTTGAGATACTCACAGGCCATGTCAGCGCTGGTGATGTCCGGTTCGGAAACGATTTCCAGCAACGGCACTCCCGCTCGATTGAAGTCCACACCGCTATGCCGGTCAAAATGCGTGCTCTTGCCCACGTCCTCCTCCAGGTGCGCCCGGGTGATCCGCACCCGGCTGATGCCCCCTTGAAACTCGAAATCCACATGCCCATTCGCCGTCGATGGCTTGTCGTATTGTGTGATCTGGTAATTCTTCGCCGCATCCGGGTAGAAGTAATTCTTGCGATCAAATTTGGCGAAGCGCGGCAAACTGCAGTTCAGGAGCAACCCTGTCAGCCCCGTCAAACGCAGCGCTTCGTCGTTCGCCACCGGGAGCACTCCCGGCAGCCCAAGGCACACGGGACACACATTCGTATTCGCCGGAGAGCCAAAGACGTTGGCGCACCCGCACCACATTTTGGATTTGGTCTTAAGCTGAACATGCGTTTCCAGACCGATGACTGCTTCGTATTCCATATTTTGGCCTCGCGAAACTGCCACAAAACTCCCGCTGTGAATACAGAATTTGCGATTCATCGGGCCAATCCCTCGCACGCGACCGGAGTAGGGCGGGTTTGGATTTTAGGTTGCCTTTGGCCGTCCAGCGCATATCCCGTCTGAAAAACAATTCCGGCAAGCGTTGCAGATCTCGCTGCCACCGCAATAAAATGAATCGCATGAAGACAACCCGCCTACTGATTTCACTGTCCGCCGCCCTTTGCTGCTCCCCTGCCCTGCTCCCCGCGCCAGTCCAGGCCGACGACGGGATGTGGCTCTTCAACGACCCGCCGCGCCAGCAGTTGAAGAAGAACTACGGATTTGATCTCACCGATCAATGGCTCGATCACGTTCAGAAATCTTCCGTGCGATTCAACAGCGGCGGTTCAGGCTCGTTCGTTTCACCGGACGGCCTGGTCTTGTCCAACCACCACGTCGGCGCGGATTGCCTCCAGAAGCTCGGAGACAAAGATCACAATTACCTCCGTGACGGTTTCCACGCACGCACGCTCGCCGAGGAAAAGCGCTGCCACGACCTGGAACTCAACGTCCTCATGAGCATCCAGGATGTCACCGAGCGCGTGAATGCCGCCGTCAAGCCGGGCATTGCTGCCGAAGAAGCCTTTCGCGCCCGCAGATCAGTCATGGCCGAGATCGAGAAGGAATCCCTCGACAAGACGGGCCTGCGCAGCGATGTCGTCACGCTTTATCAAGGTGGCAAGTATCACCTTTACCGCTTCAAGAAGTACACCGATGTCCGGCTCGTCTTCGCGCCGGAACAGCAGATTGCCTTTTACGGCGGCGACCCGGACAACTTCGAGTACCCGCGCTTCGATCTCGATGTCTGCTTCTTCCGCGCTTACGAGAACGACAAGCCCGCGAAGATCGAGCATTACCTGAAATGGAGCGCCGCCGGCGCCACCGACAATGAACTCATCTTCGTCTCCGGTCATCCCGGCCGCACCAGCCGGTTGCTGACGATGGCGGAACTGGCTTACACGCGTGACCGCCAGATTCCCTTTCGACTCCGGCAGTTGAATCGTCTCGAAGTGCTCATGATGTCCTATAGCGGACGCAGCGAAGAAAACGCCCGCCGCGCCAAGGAAGACCTCTTCAGCGTTCAGAACAGCCGCAAGGCGTTCATCGGCCGAATCGGCGGACTCCTCGATCCTGTCCTGATGGGCAAAAAGCAGGCTGACGAACAAAAACTCCGCGATGCCGTCGCCCGTGATCCGAAGCTCGCCGACATTGCCGGCGCGTGGGAAAAAATCGCTGCCGCGCAAAAGGCCATCGCGGAAATCGCGCTCGACTATAACGTCCTGGAAGCCGGCTCGGGATTTAACAGCGAGCTCTTCGGCATCGCACGCGCCCTCTTGCGCGTTGCCGATGAATCTCCCAAACCCAACGGCGAACGCCTCCGCGAGTTTGTCGATTCCGCTCGGGAATCGTTCGAATTCCAGCTCTTCTCCACCAAGCCGATTTATGATGAGTTCGAGATCCTCAAGCTGGCCGACTCCTTGACCTTCCTCACTGAACTCAAAGGACACGACAGCGACACCGTCAAAAAGATCTTCGCCGGAAAATCACCGCGCGAGCGCGCCGCCGAACTGATCCTCGGCACCAAAGTCAAAGACGTTGCGATGCGACGGAACCTTTACAAAGGCGGAAAAGCCTCCGTGGATAGTGCGAAAGATCCCCTGATCGAACTCGCCCGAACCATCGACACCGAGGCCCGCGCACTGCGCAAGACGATCGAGACGCAGACCGAGATCAAGCAACAAGCCCACGCCCAGATCGGCAAGGCGCGCTTTGCCGTTCAAGGCACCAGCAGCTATCCAGACGCGACGTTCACGCTGCGGCTCGCCTACGGCCAGGTGAAAGGCTACCAGGAGAGCGGGAAGAATATTCCATACGAAACCACCTTCGCGGGCCTCTACGAACGAGCTGCGGAACAGCGCAACCAACCGCCCTTCGACCTCCCGCCCACCTGGGTGAAGAACAAGAAGAAGCTCGACCTGCGCACGCCCTTCAACTTCGTCAGCACCGCCGACATCATCGGCGGCAACTCCGGCAGCCCGGTCATCAACAAGAACGCCGAATTCGTCGGCATCATCTTCGACGGGAACCTCCAGTCGCTCGTGCTCGATTACGCCTTCTCCGACGAAGTAGCCCGCGCCGTGTCCGTCCACTCCCGCTCCATCACCGAAGCGTTGCGCAAAGTCTATGGAGCCAACGACGTCGCCGATGAACTGACGGGCAAGAGGCGGGTGAAGTAGCCGCGAGCTATTGAATTGAAATGGACGACCTCCGGTTCAAACCTAGGCCACTCGAAATCCCCGAGGATGACCCATTCAAGTGGGACCTGCTGACGCGAAAAGACAGTGCTGAGATTTTAACGGCCTTCGTTGGCAGCTTGGCTGAACCATTCGTTTTGGCGATTGATTCACCTTGGGGCACTGGGAAAACCACCTTCCTCAGAATGTGGCTACAATACATGAAGAATCAGGGTCTTCCTTGCCTCTACTACAATGCTTGGGAGAACGACTTCAGTGAATCGCCCCTTGTGTCGCTCATTGGCGAATTGGGTTCTGGAATCGAATCGTTGCGGTTAGGAGGCGAACAAGAGAAGACTGCGCAGAAGGTTTTCGAGAAGACGAAAAAGGTGGGTGCGGTTCTACTGAAAGCAGCCCTTCCCACTGCTGTAAAACTTGCGACCGCGGGCCTCCTTGACTTTTCAACAGCAACGGAAACCGACCTTTCCAAACTGGCCGAAGATTTTGCCAAGAGGCAGATTGAGAAGTATCAGACGGACAAGAAAACCATAAGGAGTTTTCGTGAAAAGCTGACAGAGCTGGTCAAAGCGTTTGCAGAAAAGGAAAGCGTAATACACCCGAAGCCACTCGTTTTCGTGGTGGACGAACTTGACCGCTGTCGTCCGACCTACGCAGTCGAGCTTCTTGAGAAGATTAAACATCTGTTCTCGGTGGACGGCTTGGTTTTCGTCTTGGCTATTGACCGACAGCAGCTTGGTAAGTCAGTCGAAGCGCTATACGGCATTGGCATGGATGCGGACGGCTATCTTCGTCGCTTTATTGATCTCGAATATCGGCTTCCCGAAGCAGACCAAGAAGAGTTTGCTAAAGCTCAGTTCTCCCGGTTCGGCCTTGATTCATTGCTCAATTCCAAGGTTGGAGATTCTCGCTACGACACCGCTGATATTCGTGAGGCGCTACCAAAATGCTTCAAACTATTCCGATTTAGCCTCCGCACTCAGGAGCAGTGCTTCACACAGCTTTTGATCATATTGAGAACAACTCCCCGGGGAGATTTGTTGTTTGGATTGCTCTTGGTAATGCTGTTATGTCTTCGATCTGCAAAGCGCGAACTTTATCAGGATTATTGCTCCGGAAATGTCAACTCAGATGAGGTTCTGAAATACCTGCGGTCCATTCGTGGAGGATTGCAACTCCTGGATTCCCAACTCGGCACCGGCTTCGAGGCCCACCTTGTAATGGGGATTCGCGATGAGAAATCGCGCCAAAGTGTCATCACGCGCTACCAAACTGCTGCCAAAAATCCCGAGACAACTAAGCCGGCAGAGGCGGCACGCGCAAAAATTATTCTCGACAAGGTCTTATCGTTGAGAGTCCAGCCCTACAGTGATGTGATAGGTTATCTGTACAAGAAGATTGAAATGGCTCATCACTTCATAGAGCCGGAAGCAAGTAGATCATCTTTTCTCAGTCCTTTGCAAAGTGCCGATATGTAAAATCAGCATTTATGAAAGTAATATCCTGCTCACGGGATTGATCGCAATATCCGCCTAATTTCGGAAGTGAACCTTGGTATTTCTTCTCGGATTACATCTTCCAATTGAATGAAGACTAAAGCAGGAGGGACGGAAAGATCATGGGTTTCCTTCCGCGAAAGCCTCACGATCAAAATGTAGTACGCATTTTGTTTAGGACTGGCGTTTGGTGCGCTGATACCTTTTGCATAGAGTTCTATGATGTTGGTCTCTGTGATACGCATCTGTTCAAAATCTCCATTCCAGTAGCCCTGAAAAAGAGGATCAAGCGCCGTGAAATCCTGGGAAATCGCCATCGTAAACACCCACGCTAAATCGCTCTGAGTGTTACTACCTCGGCTGAGCAATTTGAGCGCTTTCTTTAGTTTTTCGGGTTCTTGGAAGTTTAGCGTTGGGATTTTCATTGGGGAACGGGGTAGAGGTTGAGGCCGCCGAGATGGAAGAAGATGTCGGTCTTGAATCGTTCCGGGTTACGATACCCATAGGCTTTTTTCACCAGGCTTTGAATCTTGTTGT
>SIBE01000142.1 GCA_009695265.1 Pedosphaera sp.
GACAAATACAGACAGTGTTCTTTCCATCATCATGGGAGGAGGGCAGGGGACTCGATTGTTCCCTCTGACCAGAGAACGCTCAAAACCAGCAGTGCCTCTCGCCGGCAAGTACCGGTTGGTGGACATACCAATCTCCAACTGCATCAACTCCGGGCTGAAACGCGTCTATCTTCTCACGCAATTCAACTCGGCTTCGTTGCACCGGCATATTTCTCAATCGTACAAATTCGATCATTTCTCGGGTGGGTTCGTGGAGATTTTAGCCGCGGAACAAACCTTTACGAACACCTCATGGTATCAAGGGACGGCGGATGCGGTGCGAAAGAACCTCGTCCATTTCCTCAATCACGATTTTGACTATGTGCTCATTCTGAGCGGCGACCAATTGTACCGGATGGATTACCGCCGGATCCTCGCGCAACATGTCGAAAACGCTGCGGATTTAACAATCGCCACTATTCCGGTGGGTCGGACGGAGGCGCAATCACTCGGAATTATGCAAATTAATCCCGAGCGTCGAATTACCCGTTTTGTGGAGAAGCCGAAGGACCCGGCGGTTTTAGACTCGCTCAAGCTTCCGCCAGAATTGTACCCCACTCTGGAAATTCAAGGAGATCAGGAGTTCTTCCTGGCCTCGATGGGCATCTATGTCTTCAACCGAGAAATCTTGCTCAAATTACTCAACAACTCTTTCACCGATTTTGGCAAGGATATCATTCCCACCGCCATTGGAACTCACCGCGTCTTTTCCTATGTTTTCCAGGGATACTGGGAGGACATCGGGACGATTCGTTCCTTTTTTGAAGCGAACCTCAATCTGACCACCGAATTGCCGCGCTTCAATTTTTTCGACATGAGCTCGCCCATTTTTACCCGGCCGAGGTTCCTTCCTGCCTCGAAGATTAACGGGGCTCAAATCGATCATGCGATTATCTCGGACGGATGTATCATCAACCATTCCAGGATCACCCACAGCATTGTCGGCGTGCGCAGCTTGGTGGATAGGGATTCTCGGCTGGATCGCACGATTCTTCTGGGAAGCGATTATTTCGAGTCGGCAGCCTCGATTGCTGAAAATCAGAATGCTGGCCGGCCTCGCATTGGCATCGGATGCAACACGCAGATTGAAAATGCTATCATCGATAAGAACGCCCGGATCGGGAGCAACTGCGTCATCTCGCCTGCCGGCAAGCCCGAGAACATGGATCATCCGCTCTGTTATATCAGGGACGGGATCGTGATCATTCCTAAGAATGGAGTGGTTCCGCACGGAACGGTCATCTAGCCGCTTCGGAATGCGCCGAACTCACCTCCTTGCGAGCAATTCTCACTCGATCTTGTCTGGGATTCCGGCTTGAAACACGGTAAAGCCGGGGCTCCAAGCGGGGCATGAGGAGCGCGAAGTTCAGAATGAGATTTGCTGCGCGTTGGGCGGTAGTGTTTGCTTCGACGGAGCCTCTCAGAAACCCAAAGCTGAGTTTATTTAAGAGTGACTTTCCTTTGAATTCGTAACAAATTCGCGACTAATTTGAAGCAATGAAGAAAACCTCTCCAGTCTCGCGCAGCGGACGTTTCGGTGCTGGACCCGGCGCCGATGTAGCGCAGTTCACCGAGTCGGTCTCGTTCGATTGGCGGCTTTGGCAGCATGATCTTCTGGGGTCGATGGCTCACGCGACCATGTTGCGGAAGATTGGGCTGCTGACGAAGGCGGAGGAGATCGCGATTGTTAAAGGGTTGGAAGCCATCGGCCGCGAGATCGCGTCAGGAAAGTTCTGTTGGAAGGTGGAGCTTGAGGATGTTCACATGAACATCGAGGCTGAGCTGACGCGACGTGTTCCGGCTGGGGCCAAATTGCACACTGGGCGCTCTCGCAACGATCAAGTCGCGCTGGACATGCGGCTTTGGCTACGGGACGAGCTGTGCGAGCTTTCGCGCGAAATTCGTCTCCTCCAGAAATCACTGGTCTTTCTTGGCGCTAAAAACGCCGAAGTGCTGATCCCTGGCTACACGCATGTGCAGCGGGCGCAACCGGTCTATTTCGCACATCATCTGCTCGCGTATGTCGAGATGCTCGATCGGGATTATCACCGGCTGAGCGAGTGTTTCCGACGCGTGAATGTTTGTCCGCTGGGGAGCGGAGCCATCGCTGGTTCTACATTGCCGTTGGACCGGGAGCTTGTGGCGAAGCTGCTAGGTTTCGTCGATGCGAAAGGCATGCCGCAGCTCACTCAAAATTCGATGGACGCAGTCAGCGATCGTGATTTTGCCGTGGAATCTTGCTCGATCGCCGCGCTGCTTGCGATGCACCTCTCGCGTCTCGCGGAGGATCTGATTCTTTGGGCGACAGCAGAATTCAATTTCATCGCGATGTCCGATGCCTACACCACTGGCTCGTCGTTGATGCCGCAGAAGAAAAATCCCGATGTGGCTGAGCTGGCTCGAGGGAAGGCTGCCCGCGTTTTCGGAAATTTGGTGGCTCTCCTCACACTCTTGAAAGGGTTGCCGATGACTTATAATCGGGATCTTCAGGAGGACAAGGAGCGACTGTTTGATACTATGGACACCGTCCGAGCCACCGTCCGTTTGATGGCCAGCCTGTTGGATAACACCACGGTTAAGGTCAAGAACTGCGCCGCTGCCGCCAGTGATCCTGCGTTGCTGGCGACTGATCTGGCGGACTACCTCGTGCGAAAGGGTGTTCCATTCCGGCAAGCGCATCATGCTGTGGGAGCTTTGGTCGCGTTGGCTGAAAAGGTCGGTAAACCGCTGGACGAAGTGACGTTGGCGGAGTTCCGCGGCGTGGACTCGCATTTCGGGCCGGATGTCGCGGATGTGTTCAATTTGGCAAAAGCGATGAGCCGCCGCGTCATGACTGGCGCGCCTGGAACAAGAGAAGTTAAAAAACAGTTGGCGAGATGGATGAAGCTGGTTCGATGAAAGGGCGATTGCTCGCCAAGGACCAACGCGGATGCTTCGTCACCATCAACTTTATTTGGCAGCATGCCTGAAACCGCGACTCCCCCGGCCCAGCTTCTGACATCCTTGCTCAGGGATGTCTCGCGTTCCTTTTATCTCACGTTGCGCGCATTGCCTGGATCAATCCGGCCGCAAATCGGCCTGGCGTATCTGTTGGCTCGCGCGACCGACACCATAGCTGATACCGAGATTGTGCCGGTGACCCAACGCCTCGACGCCCTTCATCAATTGCGCGCCCGCATCCTTGGCCAGTCCATCACAAAGCTAGATTTCCGTGGATTCACTGGAGGAACGGCGGTTCCGCTGCCGCCGCACCCAACCGACCAGAATCAAGTTCCGTCGTTGGCTCTCAAGGCGGATGCGGAACGTCGGTTGTTGGAGCGTATCGAAGAGGCTTTGACGATGCTGGCCAGTTTCACTTCCCTGGATCGGGGAGCCATTCGCGAGGTTCTGGCCACCATCACAAGTGGGCAAGAACTGGACCTGCGGCGATTTGCTGGCGCGAGGAAAGATCAGATCGTTGCGCTGAAGACAGACGGCGAATTGGAAGATTATACATACCAAGTCGCGGGATGTGTCGGTGAATTTTGGACTAAAATATGCCGAGGCCATCTCTTTCCCAAAGCCAAACTGGACGACTCGAAGCTGCTGAAACAGGGGGTTTGCTTCGGCAAAGGTTTGCAACTGATCAACATTCTCCGGGATATTCCTGCCGACCTAAGCATGGGACGATGTTACCTGCCGCTCGATCAGTTGACGGAGCGGGGCCTGAAACCCTCGGATTTGTTATCGCCAGAGCACGAGCTGCGATTCCGCGCCTTGTATGCGACCTACTTGGATCGGGCTGAAACGTATTTGGCGGATGGCTGGAGCTATACAAACAGCTTGCCCTACCGTTGTGTGCGAGTCCGTCTGGCCTGCGCTTGGCCCATCTTGATCGGAATTCAAACGCTGACCAAATTGCGGTCGGCCGACGCGCTTCATTCTCTCCAACCCGTGAAGGTCACTCGCAACGACGTGAGGAAACTAATCATCCGCTCGGTGATTTCATATCCGCTGCCTGGATACTGGCGGCAGCAGTTCGACGCAGCAAAAAATTCCCCATCGAAACCGATTGCTTCCAAGCTTGGTTTTGAGTAAATCAGCGTCATGCAAATTTCCAAGTTCGCTCTGACTATTCTCATAGCAAGCGCAGGTCTGACGACAAGTGACGCCCAGAACACGTCGGCGCAGCAGGACAAGGCGCTCGAAATACTCCGGCAAAAGCTAGCTGAGGAGAAGCAGAAACCGCCAGCTTCAACACCGGCAAAGAGCACCGTTGCTGCTCCGGCAGTCAAAAAGGAACCAGCTCCGGCCAAAGCGATTCAGCCAGAGGTAGCCAAGGAAAAAGCAGCGTCCGCACTGAGTGTTGCCGAACCAATCGATTCGCCTGCGCAGCGACGGGGTTTAGAGGTTTTACGAAAAGCTATGGAACAGGAGAAAAATGCTCCATCGAAGCCTGTCAAGCCCGTCAAGCCTAGTTCGCCGATCGCTGCCGAACCGAAAAAAGTTTCCAAGCCAGTGAAGGCTGAACCCGAGATTGCTGCTGAAGCAAAAGAACCGCAGCCCAAGGCCAAGGCCAAGGTCACCGCAGCTCCCGTCAAGAAAACTGAGGTCAAGGAACCCGCTCCAGCGCCGCCCGTGGTGGAGGCTCCTGCCGGACCGAAGACCAAGCAGCAACTTCTCGCCGATTTGCTCGAGGAATATAAGGCCGACAAGATTAGTCCTCCGCAATACCAGGAACTGCGGGCCAAAATCCTGGCTGCACCTTAAACTGGAGATCAGCAGTCAGGCTTCCCGGGTGAAGATTGGCGTGTGCTCTCATGCGCCGCAGCTTTGGACCTGTTAGCTGTGAACCTCGCGTCTTACCTCCTGTTCTTCGCATAACATAATTATCGCCTATGCACGATTTCAGATACATCAGGAACGAGCTTTACTGTGAAGGCGTGGCGATTGAATCGCTGGCCAAGAAGCATGGCACCCCGCTGTATGTGTATTCACAGCAGACGTTGACCAGCCACTATCAAAAGCTGGACGTAGCATTGGCCCCACTGAATCACCTGATTTGTTTCGCGGTCAAAGCAAATGGGAATTTGGCGGTTCTTCGCACATTGGCAAACCAAGGCGCCGGATTCGATATCGTCAGCGAAGGGGAACTGCGCCGTGTCATGGCCGCCGGCGGCGTTGCCAGCAAATGCGTTTTTGCCGGTGTGGGAAAGACAGAAGCGGAGATCGCATTTGCGCTCAATGCGGGCATCTATTCGTTCAACGCCGAGAGCGAACCTGAGTTGGCGCGGATCAACGCTGTCGCGGGCCGGCTTAAGAAGATCGCCCCGGTGGCGGTTCGTGTGAACCCAAACGTGGATGCTCACACACACGCCAAAATTACAACCGGTACTTACGAGAATAAATTTGGCATTGCCCTCGAGGAAATCGAGGGAGTGTATGCTCGGGCGAGCAAGCTAAAGCATCTGCGCTTGCGCGGACTGCAAATGCACATAGGCTCGCAGCTCACGGAGGTGACGCCCTTCGCCGAGGCTGTTCGGAAGGTGATGCCGTTGGTGAAAAAACTGGCGGCTAAATACCATTTGGAGTTCTTCAGCATCGGCGGCGGCCTCGGCATCGTGTATCAACACGCTTTGGCGAGCGGCTCCGATAAATGGTGGAAAACCGCCGAAGCAAAAAACGTTTTAACTCCCGAGCATTACGCCGCCAACTTGGTGCCACTGCTTGAGCCGCTTGGATTGCGCATACTTCTGGAGCCGGGACGCTTCATCACCGGCAACGCCGGCATTCTAGTTACG
Organism: Pedosphaera sp.; assembly: GCA_009695265.1. Classification (GTDB taxonomy): domain Bacteria; phylum Verrucomicrobiota; class Verrucomicrobiia; order Limisphaerales; family SIBE01; genus SIBE01. The sequence continues at coordinate 5,820 of SIBE01000142.1, forward strand.
CGTGTCGAATATGTGAAGCGAACGGGAAAAAAGAATTTCGTCATAGTGGACGCGGCGATGAACGATCTAATCCGTCCCGCTTTTTATGACTCCTACCACGAGGTCGTTCCTCTGAGCCGCAAGAAAGGAGCTCCAATTCCGTCCGATGTGGTCGGGCCGATTTGCGAATCTGGAGATTTTTTTTGCAAGGACCGGCCTTTGGCCAAGGTGAAACAGGGCGATTACGTCGCGCTGCTCAGCGCCGGCGCTTACGGCTTTGTGATGGCTTCCAACTACAATGCCCGCCCTTTGAGCGCCGAGGTGCTCGTCAACGGCAATAAATCCGCCGTCGTGCGCGAGCGTCAGCCCGTCCCCAAGATTTGGGAGTTGGAGAGAGTTCCGGATTGGCTTTCAGCCTGTTGATTTTTCCAGCGCAGCTCTGTCGCGAAGGCGAAGATTTCAGTGGCGGTTCGCCGTGGGTTGGGCAATGATCGGCGCGTTCCATGAAACCGGCGAGAAAATCTCCAGACGATTCTACGTATGAAAGCAACCTCTCTAATCTCTTTCGTGTTGTTCGCTTGCATGGCAGCGCGTGCGGCGGGTGATTTTGATGTCAGAGACGAAGCTGAATTTAAAAAGATATTCCCGAACGTCACCCAGGTGGATGCCAGCATCGATGGAGCCGCTTCGTCCAACATCAAGAAGCTTGCTGGCAACTTGGGCTTTTTGGAAGGCCCAGTTTGGAATTCGGCGGGCGGCGGCTTTGTAGTTTTTAGCGACATTCCCGGTGACGAACTGAAGAAATGGTCGGAGAAGGAAGGTCTGGCGAGTTTTCGAAAACCAAGCAACAACGCCAATGGCAATTGCCTCGATTTGCAAGGCCGCCTGATAACCTGTGAACATGGCGCTCGGCGCGTCTCGATAACTGAAAAGGACGGTTCGATCCATACGTTGATGGACCAATTCGAAGGCAAGAAGCTCAACTCGCCCAATGACGTCGTCGTGAAGTCGGATGGAACCGTTTGGTTTACTGATCCCGATTATGGTCTGGGAGGCAAACCGAAGGAGCAGGAAGGCAATTACGTCTTTCGTGTTGATCCGAAAGCTAAGTCGATAAAAGTTGTCGTGAAAGATTTCGACAAACCGAACGGGCTCTGCTTTTCACCCGACGAGAAGAAGCTGTACATCGCGGACTCAGGCAAGCCGAGACACATCCGCGTTTTTGATGTGCAGAGGGACGGCTTGATTACCAACGGCCGGGTGTTTTGCGCCATCGACAAAGGCGGGCCTGACGGCATTCGCTGCGACAAGGATGGACGCATTTTCTCCAGCGCTGGCGATGGAGTGCAGATGTTTGCTCCGGACGGTCATCTCATCGGGAAAATCCTCGTGCCTGAATCACCCGCTAACTTGTGCTTTGGCGGACCGGAAAACAAAACCCTCTACATCACGGCTCGCAAATCGCTTTATTCAGTTTCGCTGTCGGCTCGAGGCAACAAATAGTTCAAACCGGATTCGCCCTTCATTTTGGTTGCTGGCTGCTCCATTAGCTTCGTAATGAATCATGAAACTGGTAAAAAAACCCCTGCTGTTCTTCTTCGGTTTGGCTGTTGTTTTGGTGGTGATTTCGCTCTTCCTGCCCTCCTCGGTGCATGTCGAGAGAATGCTCGCCATCCCCGCACCTCCGGAGAAGGTGTTCGACCAGATCAACACCCTAAAGAATTGGGAGAAGTGGTCTCCCTGGCATCAGCTCGATCCCAACATGAAGTTACAGTACGACGGCGCGCCCTCGGGAATCGGCACCAAATACTCGTGGCAGAGCAAACAGCGAAATGTTGGCAATGGCACCTTAACCATCACCAAAAGCGTCCCGCACAGCACAATTGAAACTGCCATGCACTTTGATGATGGCGATGGGATCGGCCGATTCAAACTCGAGAAGATTCGCGACACGACACAGGTGACATGGTCGATGGACAGCGACATGGGGAAAAACCCAATCGCCAAATATGTTGGTCTGTTTATGGACAAGATGGTGGGGCCTGATTTCGAAAAGGGACTCAACAATTTGAAAATGGTCTGCGATGGGAAATGAACCCGAAGACCAGCCTGCCTCGTCATTCAACCGCTGCGGCACGTTCTCCAGGTCACTTGCGGAGCGTGACATCGAAGAAATTCACCATTTGTTCCAAAGAGCGCTCCAGATCCTTGCCACCCCAGCCATGCCCTGAACCCAAGAGAAGCTCGACGCGTCCTTTCACCCCCGCAGCCGTGAGAGATTCCGCCATTTTGTAAGCCTGGGTCGTTGGAATAAGTGGATCCTTCGTGCCTTGGAACAGCAGCATCGCCGCATCGCCGGAGCTGACATGGGTGATGGGCGATGCTTTGCGATAAAGCTCAAGTTTTTCGTCGCGAGTTCCTCCGAGGAAATTGTTCAGAATATTCCGGCTCATTTCTCCGAAATCTTCCGCCGTCAAATCCGTGGGACCGACGAACGAGACCACCGATTGCACTTTGCTGGTTTGCTCGGGCCAGCCGCCGTTGCCCTCCAAACCATCGGGCTTGTCCATGGTCCCCAGGAGCATCGCCAGGTGCGCTCCCGCAGACATTCCTACGGCTCCGATTCGATCGGGATCGATCTGGTATTTGGAAGCGTGGGAGCGCAAGAAACGCACAGCGCATTTCACATCTTCCACCTGCGCGGGAAAAGGATGCTTTGGGGCGAACCGATAGCTGATCGTTGCGCTGACATAACCTCGCTGCGCAAACCTCCATGTGAAGTCATCGTGCAAGGAACGGTCCCCGCCGGCCCAGCCACCTCCATGAATCACGACAATGGCGGGTGCCGTTCCAGTGGCTTGGGCTGGCCTCGCTAAATTCAGGAACAGCTCCGCATCGCCCGCCTTGCCGTATGGGATGTCCTTCTCGAAGCGGATCCCGTCCGGCGGCGTTTTCTTGGCGGAAGCTCCGGCGTTCGGCTCCGCGCCATGAACTGCGAAAGCGACCGAGATCGCCAGGAAAAATCCAAGTCGCTCAGTTTTCATACGTTCCTGAATAGGCCAATGGTCTTCTGTTGGGCGGTGGGGTTATCGTGCGATTGAAATGAACTTAGCGCACACTGGCGACGGCACCTCGATGCTGTTGCCGGTTGGAGTGAGTTCGCCCGTCTTCGGGTCAATGCGGAGGACAACGATGGTGCTCGAATCCTGGTTCTCGGCCAGAAGATAGGCTCCTGTTGGGTCGATGGCGAAGTTCCGCGGCGTCTTGCCCTGGGTGGGTTCATTCTCGACGTAAGTCAGTTTTCCGGTTTTTTCGTCGATGGCAAAAGCGGCGATGCTATGGTGGCCCCGGTTCGAGCCGTAGAGGAATTTCCCGGATGGATGGACCTGGACTTCGGCAGTGCTATAGCTGGGCTTCAGAGTCTCTTGAGGAGGCAATGTTGAGATCGTCTGGATTTCTTTCAATTCACCCCGCTGCGCGTCGTAGCTGAAGCCGGTGACGGTACACTTGATCTCGTTGATCACATAGGCGTAACGGCCTTTCGGGTGAAATGCGAAATGGCGTGGACCCGAGCCCGGCATGACTGAAGCGGACGGCGGATCGTTCGCGACGAGCGTGCCTTTGGCTGAGTCAAAGCGATAGACGAGGATTTTGTCGAGCCCAAGGTCAGCCGCGAACGCGAAGTGATTGGCGGCATCGAGATTAATCGAATGCGCGTGTGGTTCCTTCTGGCGCTGCGAATCGACGCTCGAGCCTTGGTGTTGAATGAAAGCGGTCGATTCGCCCAACGCGCCTTCTCCGTTGATCGGAAGCGCGGCGACGCTGCCGCCGCCGTAGTTTGCTACCAGAACATTTTTCCCGGCGTTGTCCACAGTAACGAAGCAAGGCCCATCTCCACCGGATGGCTGCTGATTCAAGAGCGTGAGTTTCCCTGTTTGCGGATTAATTGAAAACGCGCTCACAGCCCCGCTCTTTTTGCCGCCGAAATTACCGACTTCGCCGACGGCATAGAGAACGCGGCGGTTGGGATGTATCGCGAGGAAAGAAGGGTTCACTGACTCCGCCGCTAATTCCGGGACGGAAAGCTTGCCGGTCGCGGCGTCTAGCCGTGAGAGGTAAATGCCTTTGCTCTTGGCGCCGGTATAGGTGCCGATATAGACGGTGAATTGATTGTTGGCCATAGGCTGGGTGGCTGCTTCGATTTCTAGACGAGGGGCAAGAAGGATAGCAGTACAGATAATCAGGTGTTTAATGTGCCGGAGTGTTTTCATGCGGGTGATGGTAGTTGGAGAATCAATAATTGCCAGCCAGTTTTAAGCACTCAATCAGAATAGCGACTCCGAGACCGCTTCTCCGCTGTCCGCTCATTCAAACGCGTCGCCCACGCCGTCGCTGACCAAGCGCGGTGGCAAATCGCGCGCAGCGGAAATTCTCCGCAGCGCGTTACGCAGAGAGATGCTTCTATGCGGAATAGTTGCGCATAGGGATGCGCACACGATGGCGTATCGACAAACCTCCCGGCGAAACCCCAGGGAACTTTCTCGCGGCTAACTCGCACGAGGCCCAGTGCGATGAGCGTTATGATCTGGAAAGCTGGAGCAGCAGAACCCGGCACGCGCATTGAAGCCCAGCCGGGTTACAATCTACCACTGCCTGCATAAGGCGCTGGAGATGGGGTTGGAAGCAGGGCTCAAAGACCGCTTTCATCGGCCCAAAGAGCCGGTCATTGGTTTGGAGGACAAGGCCTGGGTGGTGCATCTGGCCTCCACCAAACCCAAAGACCCCGGCTATGCCGCTGAATTGTGGACACGCCAAGCCTTGGCGGATCATGTCCGCCACCTCGCGGTCAGCACTAAGAGACTGTCGCCACTCGGTAGGTGTTTCGGGAACCGCCTATCTCGATTTGCAAGCGGTCGCCTTGCTTTTTGCCAACAAGCTGCTCGCCGAGGGGCGATTGCGAGGTGATGACCAGCACTTCTGTTTTCTCATGCACGATCTCCGTTCCACCAGCGCGCGGGCCGATAAAGTAAAAAGACCGCTCCTTTTTCGCCTGTAGCTCAACTAGCGCGCCTAGACCAATCGGGTCGGCGGGCCCGAATTCGCGGATGGCGAGTGATTCGAATTCGTGGATGGCTTGCCCTATCTCGGAGGCTTGCCGGGATTGTCCTCGCGCCAGATACGACGCTTCCAACCCACGGGTATCGTATTTGTTCTCGGCCTTGCTTTGCTCGTCGGTGGCTTCCGCGCGAGTGGCGCGTGCGGCTTTGGAGTAGAGCGCCAACTCCTCGGCGAGACGTGCGATGATCTTTTCAACGAGAGCCTGTTTATTCACGATTAGAGCACGGTACAGCGTATCGACCGGGTGGCGCAACAGAGTTTCACCGAGTTATCATTCGACGTGCGCATCTCAGAAGCTGCGAAGGCGCTGGAGGCGATTCATCATTTTGGAGAAGGGAGTGGCGTGAGGAAGGGAGGTGGGACGGTCGGGATGATCAGTTGAGAGCGGCGGAGGACTTGGCGTGAGGATAGAGTTCCTCCCAACGACC
>SIBE01000143.1 GCA_009695265.1 Pedosphaera sp.
GCCGAACCCAGGCTTTGAACATGCGAGCGGGCGTGCCGGGCCAAACTTTGCGCCAAAGCCTCAACCGCTCTGCCGGGGTGCTCAGATGAAACGGGGTTCCCACCGGCACGTACCAGTTGTTCAGGTGCGTGCGCTTAACCAACCGGTATCCGCGCCGGTACAGATGAAAATGGGTATTCCAGTTCAACAGGTGATCCTCGACGAACAGCAACGGCGGCTTGTGCCTATTCAGATCAAAGCCCCGCAGCACCTCGAGTTGCAGTCCCTCCACATCGATGCTGACAAAATCCAAACGCGGGTTTCCCGCCTCCACCAAGACCTCATCAAGGGTCATCAGACGCACCGTCTCGTTCTCCACATAGCGCGTATCGGCATCGACTGCGTTGGGCCGCAATGACGAGTGCTCTGAGTTCTCACCGACCAATAGCTGCGCCGTCGGAGGGTGACCCGGCGAAGCGCAGGCGACTTGAAAGACCCGCGATCGCGGCCGAGCCGCGCGCAAGCTCTCGTAAAACCGGGAGAGCGGCTCGATCAGAATTCCACGCCACCCATTCGATTCAAGAAACCACGTTTGCGAGCTGTTCTGTGGATCGTTCGCGCCGACCTCCACGAAGAACCCTTCGGTGCGGCGTTCGAAAAACTTCCAGATCAATTCGCCTTCGCGACAGGTGGCGGTCATGGCGGCAAGAGATGCTGGTCGAGCCCGCGGGCGCACCTAATCTTGCCCGATCGGATTGTCTCCTGAAGCCGGGCAAGGCTCTGAGGAACATGATCGCGCGGGGCCATTGGATGGTTCAAATGATAGACCACCGCATGAGCGTAAACGAACTTGCGTCGGCGGCCAAGGTTGTAGAGGCGCGTTCCCATGTCGGAATCTTCCCCGATGCCCCACCCTGAGTAATCCTCATCGAAGCCATTGATCGCGACGAGATCCTCGCGCCAGGCCGCGAGGTTGCAGCCAATAATGCCGCGCTGGGCAATGTCGCGCCTCACGATTGGAAACGGAAACCGGATGCCTTTGACGGCTCCGGTGATTCGTCGCGCGAGGATCCAACTCCACACGGACGTCCGTCCCTGCTCAAACTCAGCGACGTGCTTTTCCTCCACAAAACATCTCCGACCCTGTACCCAAAACCCGCGCTCCGCTAACGCCAGATGGTCGGCGATGAACTGTGCATGCGGCACACAGTCGCCATCGAGAAACACGAGGTAGTCGCCGGTTGCCGTAGCGACCGATTTATTCAGGATGATCGTCTTTCGGAAACCCTCGTCCGCATGCCAGATGTGACGTGCGGGAAATGGCTGGGAGCGGGTCCACGCTTCGACGAGCGTGCGCGTTGGAAGGCCGGACCCGTCATCCGAAAGGAGCACTTCATCCGGTCGCCGGTTCTGACGCTCAACCCCAGCCAGGACCTTCGCCAGCGCGTCTGGCCGATTGTAGGTGCTGATGATCAGCGAGAGTTTCGGGGCGGGCATGGGGGAGAGCTTGGTCGATGATGTTCGTAAAGCCGGGTATGCCGGAAGAGAGTGGAGTAAGCCGTTGAAGCCGCGATAAAAAATCCAGGGTAACCATCGAGAAACCCTTTCCGAATGACATAAGCCCTCACAAACCGCCAGGCGGAGCGCACGATCACCGGCAATGCCGACCAGCGAGTCCCTTCCTCGAGTTGCCTCTGGAGATAGAGTTCCGAATAATAAGGAAATTTGCGCAAGTAATCCCCGATCGTCGGGCTGCTGTAATGATGCAAATCGCTCCGCAACCGCTCTTCCGCGCCGTTCAGAACCACCGCGCAATGTTCCGCGGTGCCGCCCCATCGTCCGCAATCCTTCCGGTAAAGCCGGAGCACACGGTCGGGATACCAATCGCCGTGCTTGATCCATCTGCCCAAAAACCAGACCTTGCGGGGAAAGGAGGCCCCGGCGCAGCGCTCATGGTCGGCCCCGAAAAAGCCCGTGATCTCACGTTTCAACTCTGGGGACACTTCCTCGTCGGCGTCAATTTGGAGAATCCAGGGTTGCGCGGCGTGCTCTTGCACAAGATTTTTCTGCTCGCGGAAACCCCGCCAGGCGTGCCGATGAACGATGCCGCCGTGACGCGCGACGATTTCCGCCGTGCCATCATTGACCTCTTCATTGAGCACCACGACGATCTCGCTCACCCAGCCCGCTACGCTGGCCAGCGCGCGGCCGATCCGCGGCGCTTCCGCGCCTGAGATCAGACAAACGGAGATGGGAAGCTTCGTCATTGCCGCTACTTAATTCGGCGCGAGTATCGGAAGCAAGAGCCAAACGGGGCGAGAATTTTTTGGTGTCCACGATTCAGAGCCTGGTTACCTTAGCGACTCTTCAACTGCGGCGGCCACTTGCTCGGGTGACACCGTCGCGAGACATTCAGCACGGCCTTTCGCTGCGCACTCGGATCTACGATCATCGAGGCAATGACACGGAGTTAGGATCGGTCGATGGCGTTCGCCTTGCACAAGCCATGAGGAGAAATCTCCGCGTCGCCGAACCAGCGAAACTGTGGGAGTCCCCACCGCCATCGCCAAATGCACCACGCCCGAGTCCGGCCCGACATGCACCTGGCAGCGCTCCAGAATTGCCGCCAGCCTCGCAATGGTCAAGTCGGGAGGCAGGCGCCGGACCTGCGGATCACCGACCAATCCAAAAAAAGCGTCGAGCCTTGCCTGCTCGCGGGGCCGTGCGCTGGCGGAAACGAGGATCGGCAAATCGGGTCGCAACTTCCGCAGCAAACCCGCGAGCCGCGCATGGTGTTCGACCGGCCATTCTTTGAGCGAATTGTTCGAGCAGAGGGAGAAGTGGATCGACCGCGACGGCACCCATCCCTTCGCCCATCGACGTTCCTCTTCGGGCACGACCAGGCCAAACGTCGGTTCGCCGAGGGGGAAACCGGCGTTGGCGAGAGCCTGGCGCTTCTGTTCCCACACCACCATGTCTCGCGGTTGGCGGGTCACCCAGTGGGGAATGAACCAGCGCAGCCAGAAATGATCCCGGCCGGACAGATGACCCAACCGCCAGCGCGCGCCGGCAAGCCCCGTGAGAATGACCGAGCGATCTACCGCGCCGAGATTGAGAGCCATATCGAATCGCTCGTGCCGCAACGCTCGGATCAATTGCCACTGTTCTCGCAGCGAGCGTCGGTCCGGCATCAACTCCAGCGACCATGAGCGATCGACGCAGGGCAACATTCGGAAGACATCGCAGCCGAGCAGCGAAGTGACCACGTGCAGCCGGGCCTCGGGGCAATGACGTCGAATTTCCCAAAGCGCCGGCGCCAGATGAAGCGCATCGCCCATGAACCCCAGGTCCACGACGAGAAGACTCTGCGCCCCGCGCGCGAGATCGCCAAAATCCATCACGTTGACTTGATGTCGCATGCGGTTAGCCACAGACGCGTAAAATCCGCTTCCACATTTTCTCCAGCAATTCCCCGTCGATTCCGTTAAGCAAGATACGAAGAGGCTAACCATCGGTCTTCCAAGTGGCGACTCAAAACCTGACTGCCGCCTATTCGGCTCACCCTGCCGCTGAGAGCGGGCACTATCCATGTAAGGAGTGCCGGGCCACGGGTTCCATTCGCGTGGACCGGCGCTGGGCGGAACGCCTGTGGTTCTGACAGAGGTTGAATTCGCTCTCTGCTTCTGCAAGGCTTTCGGCGAACGATGCGTGTGCTTCACTTGAACTCGCTGCTGACGGGCGGCGGCACTGATGACCAGTGCGCCAAAATCGCCCGAGGTTTGGTTCAGCTCGGACACGCTGTCTGGGTCGCTGGGCCTGCGGGCCGCGAGGTTTCCCAAGTGATCCGCGATCTCGATATTCCCTTCCACGCCACGCCGCCAGAGGGACCGCTCAAGCTCCGGCTCATTTTCGACGCAGCGCGGTTTATTCGGCGCAAGAAAATCCAATTCATCCACGGCCACCACGGAAGGGACTTGTGGCCCACGATAATGGCAGCGCGCCTCTCCGGAAAGAATCCGCGAATTGTTCTGACCCGCCACATGGCCAAGAGCCCAAGCTCCTGGTTCAGCCGCCGTTTTCTACTGGGCCAATGCGATGCGCTGATCGCGGTGTCGCACTTCGTGGCGAAAGTGATGCGCGACGGCGTTGATGAACCCAGCTCTCCCGAACTCGAACGCCGTCACCGTCCACCGCTGCTCGGAGACCATTCCAAAATTCACGTCCTATACGGAGGCATTGACACCGAACGGTTCCGCCCTTTCGACGCGCAGCCGCAGCGGCAAGCGTGGGGCCTAGAGCCGCATCACTACGCCTTTGCCGTGGTCGGCGGCTACTCGCTCCCGCGCGGCAAAGGGCAGCGCGAGTTTCTGAAAGCCGCGGCAATGATTCATAAGGAAGCTCCCGATGCGCGCTTCTTGATTGTCGGCCGGGGCAGCATGGCGGATGTGTTGCAGAGCGACATCGCGCAGCTTGGTCTGCGAGGCAAAGCGTGGCTGACGCCGTATTGCCACGACATGCCGACCGCGATGAACGCGATCGATTGCCTCGTTCACCCCCAGATCGGCACCGAAGCGCTCGGGCTTGTCGTTTGCGAAGCCCACGCATGTGGCAAACCCGTTATCGCGTCGGGGTTGGATGGAATTCCGGAGGCCTTCGCCGTTGGAAACTTTGGCCAAATGACGCCACCCGAAGACGTGAGCGCGCTCGCGAACGCGATGCGACATTGGGCAAACGAGGCGCGCGCGACTGAACCGGCGCGAGCCGAATTGCACGCACGCGTGAGCGCCTCATTCTCACTCGGCGCGGCGGCGGGGAGAGTTGCGGCGCTTTATCTTCAACTCGGCGGTAAACCTGCATGATAGGCCGAAAGGCTCCAGGAAATGAATCAGCACGGAACAGCACCTGACTCCGGATCACATTATTACAGTTCGCTCCGAGGATTTGAGAAGCTGTTTCAGAGCGGCGTGCCGATTTTGACTTACCACAAACTTGGCCCACGCCGCCGAAAGGCTCGAATCAAAGGGCTCTATGTGAGCGGCTCTCTTTTTACGAGACAGTTGGATGAACTGAGTCGCGCCCGATTCGTCACTCAGCCATTGAAGAAGGTTTCACAGGTCGGCCAGGTGAATCAGCCATCGATTGTGCTGACGTTTGACGATGGCTTTCGGAGCGTCGTGGAATTCGGATTGGAGCCGCTGGCGGCAAACCGTTATCAGGCCATGCAATTCCTGGTAGCCGACTTGATCGGCAGAACCAACGAATGGGAGCAGAAAGAAGGTGGAGTGCCGGAGCCATTGATGGATGCCGCACAGGTGCGTGAATGGCTTGCCGCCGGACATGAAATCGGTTCGCACACGCTGACGCATCCGTGGTTGACTCGCTTGCCGGCAAGGGAAGCGCGAGAGGAAATCGTTGCAAGCAAGAAAAAGCTCGAGGATCTCTTCGGGCTGGCTGTGGAACACTTCTGTTACCCGTATGGGGATTGGAACGAAACAGTCCGAGACACGGTTATCGAAGCCGGGTACCAGAGCGCGTGTACAACCGAGTTCGGCATCAATACCCCAAATACATCACCGTTCGCTTTCAAACGGATTACGGCACGCTACCGTTCCAGGAACTTGAAAGCGTGGCTCGCTCGCTGGCCCGTATTCAAATCAGTTTTCTTGCGACTTCGCCCTGGGCCTTAACGCAAATTGCGGCATTGAAAGAGTTGGACGTGGCGGAAGACAATTCCACGATGCGAGACGTCGCGCATGCCCAGGTCCGTGATGGATTGAAATTCCTGGTGCAATTGATTCGGCGCTGGCTGTGGTGCCTCGACTTCCTGAACGAAGATGGCGTTCTCACCGCGGCGCGTGTTGTATCCGGGCCAAAAGTAAAATTGATTGTCTGGATGTGGAGATGATTGGTAATAGACCAAAGGTTGCTGCGACACGCTGGCCTTGGCTTCAGGCAAATAAAAGGAAACCACGCCGACAGTCCGGTAATGATCCCCTATGATAAAGACCGGCTTGCCTTCCTTGAGTAACTCGTTGCGCGCGAGGCCGACCGCTGCGGCCATTTCGGTCCACCCTCGCACGCGCCTTAAAGGATCCTTATCGCCGGGAAGAGGTCGCCCCAAGAGCTTTCCAATCAAGTCAGTATTGTGCAATAGAACGACGACCGTTCCCCCCAGAGTCACGCCAATGATCAGCCATTTCTTGAGAGCGCGCGCGCCGTCCCGCCATCGGGCCTCCCAGTAGGTGATCATCATGCAAAACAGCGGCATGACGGCAGGCGCGATCCAGTTCGGCAGGACTCGAGATCGAAATGTAAAAAGCAGATAAAAAAGAAAAATTGGGGCACCCATGCTCAAGAAATAAGTCAACAAAGGATTTTTCCGCTCCTGCCGAACAACCCGGATCGCCGCCCAAACGATACTCACAGAAAAGATCGGGTTCAGCAGAAAGAATTCCGCGCCAACAAAATCAAAAAAGAATCGAAGAGTAGGACGCCAAGCCTCTTCAAGCCCCCCGCGATCGGACAGATGCCTCACGGTGATCCAATCATTTTGCGAGTTCCAGACCAAGACAGGAACGGAGCAGATCGCTGCGATCAGAAGCGCCCAATAGGGACCGGCGCGGCGCAGTTGCTTTCGGGCTGGAGGCCAAATTAGGAAAACCACGGCCCACGAGAGCAATTGAAATAGCGCTGTATATTTGCTTAAAAATCCGAGCCCGGTCCACAAGCCTGTCCACAACCAGTGCTGGGTCGAATCCCGTTGAATGGCGCTCCATCCAGAGAGCATGGCCGCAGTCCAAAACAGAACCGAGAGCGGATCGATGGTCATCAAGGTGGAGCCCACCGCCAGCAAAGGTGTCGCCGCCACGATCGGCAGCAGCCAGAATGCGGCACGCGTATTGACTTCACGCGCCATAAAACGGAGCACCATGAAACTTACGATGGCGGCGATAAAAGCCGAAAAGAATCGGACTCCAAATTCGGTGTCGCCCCATAACGTCGTCCCAAGAAATTGGGTGTAAGCGATGAGAGGCGGTTTGCTGAAATAGGAGAGAGCCAGGTGCTTGGACCAGAGCCACTGATAGGCCTCGTCTCCGCTGAGTTCAATGGTGCCGCTGGCCAGATAGCGCAAACGCACGAGAAACAAAGTGATGATGAACAAGCAGCCAAGCCGATACCAATGCTGATCGATGCCGGATCGAGAAGCGGGGATGGACGATGGGAGATTCCGAACGGTGGATCCAACGGGAGGATCGGACGATGGTGCCTCGCCTTGCGGTGGATTGAGCAATGAAGGAAGTTTAGCCCACCAGAGCGGAAACCAACGTTGACCTAGGTTGGACCAGAGCCAGTCCAGCGAACAAGGGATTGCGACGCCGCAGACAATCCCAAGGAGCGCTCCGACCAGAACGTCGCTCGGGTAATGGACGCCCAAATAGATCCGAGAGAAGGCCAGAGTCAATGCCAGTGGCAGCATGAACCAGAGACTGCGTCGGTAAAAAAGAAATGCGGTCGCAGCGGCTGCAAACCAATTGGCAACATGGGAAGAAGGCATGCTTCCACTGCCACCTCGTCCGACCAAGACGTGAGCATCCTGCACAAAGTCGAAAGGCCGGGCGCGACCGATGGCGTGCTTGAGCGAGTTGCAGATGACTCCGTCATTGAACGCGAGAACAAGCAACAGAACAAATACGAAAATCCGGCCTCGAGCACCGCCTTTCCAAATGAGAGCAACGACAGCGACCATCACGAGAGGGACAAAAAGAACGTTCCAGCTAAAAAACGGCAAGAGCTGGTCCAACAGAGGATTACTCAGCGTCAAATTGATGAAGCGGAAAAGCGCGACATCGAGTGAAAATAACCAATTCATTCGTTTTTGAGTAACACGATAGCTGGATGTGGAACACGCACAACAACTGAAAAACTCAGTGGGAACGCCTTGCAAACGGATGCAGCCATTTTCCGAAGATCCGTGTTTCGATGTTTTTTAGCTTCTCCCTTGCCTCCGGCTAGAGCTTGTGGTTGCTTATCTCGGCCTTGATTTCGGCGGAGAAAATTCATCCGTCCGTGCTGGTGATAGGAAAACTATAAGAGTTGTATTCAATGTATTCGAGAAGTTCGCACGGCGCGGGGTCAACCCCGCGTTACTCAGCCAAAAACAATCTCAGACCGACTAATTTTGTTTGTTACGCGCCCGAGGCCAAACATGTCTCGATGATCGGAGATTTTAATGAATGGCACCCAAACACCCATCCCATGAAACGTCAGCCTGACGGTGCATGGACAGTTCAGATCCAGTTGGGTCACGGACATCACCATTACCTCTTTTACGTCGATGGCACAGAGCGGCTCGACCCGCGCGCTCATGGAATCGTTCACAACGAGAAAAAAGAACGCGTCTCATTGATCGCGGTGAGCTGATGTCAGAGGTATGCGTTCAGATTCCCGTTTTCTGAATGCGGACCTCCGGCCTCTGCTTTTCGTTTCTCACGCTGTTCCATGAAGAAGCTTTGCAATAGCGACTTGCAATCGGCTTCCCGAACGCCGCGCGTTATTTCACATTGATGATTGAAGGATGGAAATTGCAATAAGTTCAACGCTCCGCCAGCGGCGCCCGCTTTTGGATCTCCGACACCGTAAACGACACGGGCAAGTCGCACATGCACAATAGCGCCGGCACACATCGGGCACGGTTCCTTCGTTGCGTACAGAGTGCAATCATTTAGCCGCCAGTCGCCCACGGCCTCTTCGGCTTGAGTCAAAGCCAACATCTCAGCGTGAGCCGTCGCATCCCTCAGCGTCTCGACTTGGTTAAAGGCCCGGGCGATGATTCGCCCTCCTTTGACCACGACGGCCCCGATAGGCACTTCCTCCGCAGCATAAGCGCGGGCAGCTTGCCGCAAGGCTTCTCCCATGAAGTAATGGTCGCTTTGTAAATCGATGATCGGCTCGTCGGACATAGCTCAGGTAATAGGTTATAGGCGATAGCCGGGCCGCCACAAGCATCCGCTTGTGAACGCGGCAATTCTTCACAATCGCAAGTTGGCTTCTCCTTCAAACTTTCAAAAAGAGAATTGCTGGTAAAATGGCGAAACTGCTTGCCGGCTTTCTTAACTAAGGCATAATATCCGCCGCAGGATTCGATCGGATGCAAGTTCTAAGCGACCTTGTCCAAGACCAGCTGTGAAGCGGGTTACTGGGCTGTCTCTTGATCTTGATCAAGAATGCAACGATCATAGGATTACGAGTCTCGGTTTTCGACTCTTGCATTTTGTTTCAAATTTCTGCAAACGCAGTTGTTGAGCGCGGTTAGCTCAGTGGTAGAGCATTACCTTGACACGGTAGGGGTCACAGGTTCGAACCCTGTATCGCGCACCATTCCTAATGAAATCAATGGTTTCGTGTGCTTTCGCACCTTCCAAATAACCCAAAGTCGTAGCGTAGAGTCATACCAAATCGCCAAGTTCTGCCAATAACGCCGGCGTCCGCGTAAGCGATTTTCAGTCGGTTTTGGGTGGGGGTTTCTGTGGTGCCGACGGATTCGGCGAAGAACATGGTTAACGATTCATCCACTGCTACCCTCGACAACCCCGCGTAGGACGTCGAACCAAGTGGATGTACCGCGAAACTCTAGGGCTTCTGGGAACCATGCGCCCGCGAGAAGCATCGTTGGATCTGGATGCCCTGGGCTTATTTCTTGTGTCAACGCCTGTGGATGGCTATGGTCGCGCCCGCTGCGAAAAACCAAATTCCTATTAGTAACACTGGCGGTAAACATGATGGTCGGCAGCTTGCGCTGTTCGGTATTGCTCTTGGGCATTGGTCCGGAAGGATGGCGCAAACAATGGCTTCACGACTACAACGGAATTCCAAACCCTTTGCTCAACGCTGGCCCACCGTCCAGCGAATGGCGTGCATGACGAGTCGGCGATAATTTGGATTGTCCCAGGCAACGTGGTCGTGACCAAGTTGGATATAGGCAACCTTCGCCCTGCCATAAGAAGTCGCCCAGCAGATGGTTCGTCCGCTAGTAGGTTCGTCGGTTGCCAAAAGCGGTATGGATGAGGGAGCGACTTCGAATCCTCCGTAGGTCTCATCCCGAATCTCGAAGTCCTTCAACCCGGCTGTGGCGGAGTGAGGAGGGCGGAGGACCTTCACCGGTATCTTCACGTCGTGCTTGAAGGTGGAGGCCGGTTTTTCCACGCCATCTTGTGTCTGTTTCTCCAGGCGGAACTTCCCTCCAATGACCTTGGCGTACTCGTCCCACTTCTGATAGGAGGCTAGGGAATGGTGCAGGGCGACCAACCCCTTGCCTTCTTTCAGTCGGTCGAGGAAATCCTTTTTGGCCTCCTCGCTGATATCTTGCCACATGTCATAAAGGACAATGACATCATACTGATCGGCCTTATCGGCCTTGAACCAAGAGTGGGCGTTGGGATGCGCCACTGCTTGAACAGTGAGAACTGGATTGCTCGTGAAGAATTTCAGGAAAAGGTTCGTTTCGAAGCCATGTCCGCCCGTTACCAAGAGCATCCGGATTTGAGGAGGCTCCGCTGCGTGGACCTCCAGACATGTCCTCGGCAAAAGCGGGAACAGGCCAGCAAGAACAGCGAACATTACACCCAGTCGTGGGAGGATCGGTTTCATAAAGTCTTTTCAGGCTTGTAGTGGCTGAGGGCTTTAAGGTCAAGGGAGTTGCAACGTTGCCAGCGGTTCCACATCGCGCTCGATTTGTCGCTGTTTCTCGGAACGCGCCAGGCGCAAATCGTAGTCAGCTTGCAAGCCCGCCCACATGTCCGCCGTCGTGCCAAAGAAGCGCCCCAACCGCAGGGCGGTGTCCGCCGTGATGCCTCGCTTCTCCAAGACGATTTCATTGATGCGTCGGGGTGGAACACTCAAGGACCGCGCTAAAGCGTTCTGCGAAAGCCCGTGCGGTTTCATGAACTCTTCGCGGAGTATTTCGCCAGGATGGATCGGTGACAGTTTCTTCGTCTTCATTTTCGTCAGTGGTAATCCACAATTTCCACGTCCAACGCATCCTCCCCCTGCCAGCGGAAGCAAAGACGCCATTGGTCGTTGATTCGGATGCTCTGCTGGGCAATCCAGCCGCCCCTCAATGCCTCAAGTCGGTTACCTGGCCGGAGCGCGCAAGTCGTCCAACCCACGCGCTCGGTGTAACAACAGCAATTTCCGCCGGGCCACCCGCTGGATCGGCATCGGCAACCGTCGTGAAGCTTCATCGTTAAACAGCCGCTCGGTTTCCGGGCAGGCGAAACAGCGAATCATCTGTGTCAACTGTAACGTTTGGCGTCATAGGGTTCAAGGTCCGTTTCAAAATGCCAACAATGGCG
>SIBE01000144.1 GCA_009695265.1 Pedosphaera sp.
GTGATCCGAAGGACCGACTTCGACAGGCCCTGAAAAAGGAGAACATCACCTGGCGTTCGTGGTGGGATGGAGGCGACACCAGTGGCCCCATCGCAACAAAGTGGAACGTGCAAGGTTGGCCGACGATTTACGTTGTCGATCACAAAGGCGTGATTCGCTACAGAGATGTCCGAGAAAAACAGATGGACGCCGCCGTGGAAATGTTGCTTAAAGAGATCTCGACTGACTCCGCCAAGTGACAGTCCACCTTCCGGCGCGTATCGATAACGAACATACTCTTCCCTCGAGTAAGCCCAGTCGTTGAGTTGTGTCTCATTCTGAGAATCGCTATCCCGAAACAAGACACTGAACTCTGTCAATCGGCGGAATGATGGCAGGTTTCCACCAATTTGCTCAGCATTCTTTAGAATTCGCTTCAGATTAGCCAAGTCGATGCCGTTGGCATACAAAAAGCTAGCGGATAGGCAGCAGCGTGACAACGAACTGATGAAAGCGACCTTTACCTCCCTTTGCTTCTTCGATGCATTGAATTCGCCCTATTGCCATGCGTGATCCCTTTAACGTGCTAGTGCGTGACCTCATTGGCCATGATCGAAGCAAAACAGCTGTTGCCGGAGAATAGCGGAGTTGACGATAGTCTCAGGGCTTTCCTCGGAAGCATGTCGGTAGCAATCAGTCTGAGCCGTGGCGAACAACTGCTCTACGTAAACCATGGCTATCTGCGTTTGATCGGCGACGAGGGCGGCGAGCAAAACGATGTTTCGGTGCTCGCTCGGTTGACTCCTGTCTGGCGAGGGATCGTAACAGATGCTCGGCTCGGCGAGGTCTCATCAGAGTCGAGTCGCCAAGCAAGCACCGGATCAAGAACAGATGGTTCGAAATTTCAATGTCACATCGAAGTCGCCCAGCTCGATCTCCAGAGTGGAGCGACAACCATTACGTTTATCACGGACATCACGGACATCACGGACATCACGGACTACTAGAAGATGAAAGCTGACATTCGATTGCTGGCAGCGTTGACCCAATTCAATCCCAACCCCATCATCGAGCTGACGGCCGATGGTCAGCTAAGTTATTGCAACGATGCTGCCCGGAAAATGGCAGCTTCGCTGGGGATGGGAAATCCGGTCGAGATTTTGCCTTCAGCCACACGCAGCATCGTGAGAACTTGCCTCGCCAGCGGTCGGCAGGAACACCAATGTAAAACAAACGGAGATCAACGCCAGATAGTCGCCACCTTCATCCCGAATGAGAAAGACCAGATGGTCCACTGCTACATCCGCGAACTCGAAGGGCGAATTCTAACGGAGCCAAACGGCGAAGCGGTCGCAGCTTCGGAATCCATGACTCGTCTCGTCCAGGGGATCGCTCACGATTTTAACAATCTCCTCACCTTGATCCAGGTGAACGCCTCTACTTTGTTGACCGAGAAAAATCTCGATAAGGAAATGATGATTTCTGCTGAGCAAATTTACCAGGCGGTGGATCAAGCAGCGAATCTTACTTCGAAATTGCTCGCGATCGGGTGTCGAGAGTAACTCCGAGCTGAGGGGAAGCATTCCCTCGAACAATGCGCTGGCGAGCCGCGGGCGTTCCCGGTTGTCACTGTCACGGTTTCGCCTTAAGGCCACGCAAATGCTCGTCAAACCAATCCGCCAAGATGGATGAATCTGCTGCCATGTTGGGCCAGCCATGAGCCTTGCCTTCTCTCACGACCAGTTTCGTCACCGCGCCAAGCTCTTTGCCCCGCTTCACAAATACCTCCGCTTGCTGAATAGGAACCAGCTTATCGGCATCGCCGTGGATAATGAGGGTTGGTGGCAGATTCGAAGTCGCAAAATAAATCGGCGAGACCTGCTTGCCTAACTCCTGTCGGCCTTCGGGCGTCTCCGAGCGGGGTCCAAACGCGGGCTTGAAATCTTTCAAGACCCCGACGCCAACGGCATCTTCTCCAGGTTGTCCGTAGTTCAAAAAGTCGGTGGGCGGGAAGAAGCAGGCGACGCATTGCACGGCGCTGCTCTCGCGATCGACTGGGTCTTTTGCGTCTTCTGCGCCTTTGGCGCCTTGAGTTCCCAGGGTCAGAGAGAGATGCCCGCCAGCGCTTCCGCCGGTGACGCCCAATCGATTTGGAACAATGCCGTACTTGGCCGCATTGTGCCGGATGAAGCGAACGGCGCGATGCATGTCCTCGGTGATTTCCGTGATGATAAACTTGGGTTGAGAACCATGCACCACCACGAAAACTGTGTAGCCGCGATCGAGAAACGCCTTGTAGTTCACCTCCTTAATTCCGTCATGACGCGAAAACCAGCCACCGCTCGCGATGGAAATAATACCAGCCCCATTGGGCTTTTCCGGCTGCAATACATCAAGTGTCAATGCCGTGCCAAATTTCCGGCCGTAAATGACATCTTCAGTATGCTTAACCCCGACTGCGGTTTGTGCCCACGCGTTCGGCGGGAATGCTGTCAGCAGGCCGAGAAGGCCAAGATAAAGGAGCTTCTTCATAGGGATAATTGGCTGGTTGATTCGGTTTGGTTTTAGTGTGTTTCTGCTTCGACAGTTGGATTGCGGATTTGGCGCTACTTAAATTCCACGAGGATTTCAGCGCGTTGCGGAGTTTCTAATGCCGTTCGGTGCTGACTACCACGCCGGAAATGATCACGCCTGTACAATGCGTCGCGTATTCAAACGGATCGCCATCGTAAAGCGCTAGATCAGCATCTTTGCCTGGCTCAATGGAGCCAACCCGATCACTGATTCCAAGCAAACGCGCTGCATCGATCGTGATCGAAGTCAGCGCGTCTATCGCTGCCAGCCCATTTGCGGCAGCCAAACCGGCTTCAAATAGGATCACTCGCGTCTTCGGGACATAAGGCTCGAAGCTGCTTTGCAGCGCGAAGGGGATGCCAGCCTGTTTCAGCTTCGAGGCGGTCTCGAAGCTAAGATTCTCGGCTTCACCTGAAGCGCGGAGCATGGTCGGATGGAGGATGACAGGAAAGCCGCTTTGCTTGATTTCATCCAGAACCAGGTGCGCGTCGGCCACTCCATCAAGCACGATGCGAAGCTTGAATTCCGCCGCAACGCGCAGAACCGCCAGGATGTCGTGATGCCTATGGACCGTGACAAGCAATGGCTGCTTGCCATCGAGCACGCGAGTTAAGGCTTCGAGATGCAAGTCGCGGGCGGGGCGTTTGTCCGGTTCAGTCTTCTCGAGTTTCTTGACGTGTTCCTGTGCTTTGATCAGCTCCGCCCGCAGCATCGCGATGGCTTTGGATTTCGTTCCCGGCGCCTTATCTCCCGTAGCCCCTTGCCCCAGCGTGGCGGTGGTCATGGCTGCCGGTATGACGATCGCGGCGTCGATCTTGTTGGGGTAGGTCTTAATGATCATCGTCTGACCCGCGATCAAAGCTCCCGGAGCATGACCGGTGTGGAGAGTGGTGACCCCGAAATTGCGGACCCACTCGACCAAAGGATCGCGCGAATTATAGCTATCGATGGCTCTCAATTCGGGCTGCATCGGCGCGCCCTTGTCGATTTGCTCTTGATCGTGAGGTTGATTCAGAATGCCGGATAGACCAACCGTGGTATGGGCATCGATCAGCCCCGGAGTGACCACCTTGGCTCTGAGCACGCGATAATCGCTCGGGATTGTGACTGTATCCGCCGCGCCAATCGATTCGATCTTCCCGTTTCTTAAAAGGACGACCCCGTTCCGAACAGGTTCTCCAGCCATCGTGTAAACCGTTTCGCCGATCACCGCGACTTGGGCGCTCAGCGCGCGAGAGAACGCGAAAATCAAAAGCATGACCCAAGGAAAGTCTGAGACGAAGCGCTTCATCGTTATTCCTCCTTTCCAAAGCAGCACAAATCCAAGTCTCGAGGATACCCTGCGCCGACGCCGCCCACAGCCCACAAACGGTCTTTCGGTTCCTCGCGATCGAAGACTTTGACGCCATCGACCCATGTTTCCAACACATGCGTATAGACGCTCAACGGATCGCCTGAGAGGAGAATGAAATCCGCATCCTTCCCGGCTTCGAGCGAACCGATTCGTTCTTTCAGATCCAGCATCACGGCCCCGGCCATCGTCAAGCCGTACAGTGCGCCTTTGCGCGACATCCCCGCACGAACAGCAAAAGCAGCCGAGCGAAGGAAGAGCCGCGAATCCGTGATGGGATCATCGGTGTGAAAACCGGTCAGCACGCCCGACTGTTCGAGCGCAGCCCCGTTCTTCCAATCGATATCGAGAGCCTCGATTTTGCCGCCAGGGCTGTCCAGCAAGATAATCGAGCAGGGCACCTTGGCCGCGGCAATTTCATCAACAACTTTCCAGGCATCGCTCACGTGGTGGAGCACAAGACGGAAGCCGAACTCCTTTTGCAACCGGAGGACGGTTAGAACGTCATCGTGCCGGTGGGTGTGATGGTGAACCACGCGCTGTCCGTTCAGAGCTTCAACGAGAATTTCTAAACCCAAATCACGCGCCGGCATTTTGTCGGGATCACCCTTGGCCCGCTCGATCTTGTCCCGATATTCCTGAGCCTTGACATATTGCTCGCGCACCAGGGCTGCGGATTTGCCTCGTGTTCCAGGAAAGGGAGGATCACGTCGTGAATTAGTGCCATTGGCCATTTTCAAGCCGCCAGCAACGCGGCCTTCAGCGGTTTTGATCAAGAGATCCTCAATCGTTTTTCCATCGCGAAACTTGAGATAGACCGTTTGGCCGCTGATAAGATGTCCCGACCCGGGCATCACATTGGCGGTGGTAATGCCGCCAGCCTGGGCTTTTTGGAAGCTCGGATCGCGCACATCAATTGAATCCATCACGCGCACGTCGGGTTGAACCGGAGATGATCGATCGCCTGCCGCGCCCCCGCCGACATGGCTATGCGTATCGACTAATCCCGGCATGATGATCTTGCCTGAAACATTTCTTCTCTTCGCACCATCGGGGATGGTCATTTTCTCCGCTGAACCGACCGCGACGATCTTGCCCTTATCGACGATGAGCACTCCATGATCGAAAGTTTCTCCAGTGATAGTGATGACTTGAGCGCCCACAAAGGCCACGGGCGCTTCCTGAGCCGTTAACCGTGGAAGGCACATTTGCAAACCCAGCACAGCCGCGACGGCATAGGCGTGGCGGCGGCTTCGTTCAAGGGCTCCGACTTGTTTGAGTTGCGGTTTGGGAATTTTCTGAAGCGTTAAGTCTGGGTTTTGCTCTTTGTCCGCAGAGCAACTTTCTCCGGCGCGAGCTGCTGTGATGTGGAGACTTTGCATGGCGATGATTCGATGGATTTCGCCGAGATAATGAGGGAGATCGGGAGCAAGTCAACACATGGAAATCTACTATCGAGGGATTGATTACTTGGCAACCGTTCTTGAATCGTGAGGACTGACACGATATGGTGGCGAAGATGACCACGCGTTTTTTTCTTTACCTGACCCGATGGAGCTTGTCGCTCGTGGCCTTCGGCCTCACCGTAACCATGGGCGCGGACAGCAATAAACCAGCTAACCCCGCTAAACATTGGGCGTTCATTCCACCTCGGAGGGCGCCTGTACCCACAGTGTCCATGACGGCGTGGCCACGCAACGCCATCGATCGGTTTGTTCTCGCGCGTCTTGAGAAGGAGAAAATCAAGCCAGCGCCCGAGGCGGATCGCGTCACGCTCATGCGGCGATTGTACCTGGACTTGATTGGGTTGCCCCCGACCCCTTCCGAGGTGGAAGCCTTTCTCAAGGAATCCACGCCCGACTCCTACGAGCGCCTCGTCGAACGCTTGCTCGAATCACCCCACCACGGCGAGCGCTGGGGTCGCTGGTGGCTTGATGTCGCGCGCTACGCTGATTCCAACGGCTACAGCATCGATGCGCCTCGGACCATTTGGCGCTATCGTGATTGGGTCGTTGACGCCTTGAATCGCGATCTGCCATTCGATGAGTTCGTTGTCAGCCAGCTTGCCGGAGATTTGCTTCCCGAGGCGACATTGGAACAGAAGATCGCCACCGGGTTTCACCGCAATACCCAGATCAATCAGGAAGGTGGAATCGACAAGGAACAGTTTCGGATCGAGTCTGTGTTCGATCGCTTGGCGACAACCGGGTCCGCCTTTCTGGGTCTCACCATTGGCTGCGCGCAGTGCCACGACCACAAGTTTGATCCGATCACTCAGAAGGAGTATTACCGCCTGTTCGCATTCTTTAACAACGCCGACGAGCCGGAAATTCCGATCGCGAGCGCCGATCAGATATCACAAGCGGAGCGAATAGAAGCCGAAGGCAGCGCCTACATAAAAAAGCTTCCGGAGAAAGATCCGATGGTCTGGGGTCAAATGGTGGCCTGGGAACAATCATTGACGCCAGCCCAGCGTCAGGCGCTATCGCAACAGGTGCGCGAGGCTTTCGATTTCGCTTTTGAAAAACGAACCGACGAGCAGAAACAGGTGGTATTGACGGCTTATGTCGAACAAGCGCCAGCGAACAGAGTTCATCAAACCGCGCTGGCCAGAATTCGGAGACAGCGTCCAAAGATCGAGACAGCAATGGTGATGCGCGAACTGCGTCAACCGCGCGACACTCATCTCTTTGTGAAAGGGGATTTCACTCGTCATGGAGAAAAAGTGACCCCCGGCGTTCCGGCTGTTCTCCATCCGTTACCTCCGGGCGATAAGCTCAACCGGCTGGATTTCGCGCGTTGGCTGGCCTCGGCCGAAAATCCACTTCTCGCGCGGGTCGCTGTGAATCGCCTTTGGCAACAGTACTTCGGCAAAGGCATCGTCGAGACTGAAAATGATTTTGGCTCGCAAGGCGCGCGCCCGTCGCATCCTGAGCTGTTGGATTGGTTGGCGATGGAACTGACCTCGCAAGGTTGGAGCCTCAAAGCAATGCACCGGTTAATTGTGAATTCGGCCGCTTACAGGCAATCCTCTCACGCGCGAGTTGACCTCGAAACCATTGATCCCAACAACCGGCTTCTAGCACGTCAGAATCGACTGCGGCTCGATGCTGAAGTTGTGCGCGACGTGGGTTTAGCCGCCAGCGGGCTTCTCACGCAAAAGCTTGGCGGTCCGCCTGTGTTCCCGCCCCAGCCGGATGGGGTGATGAGTCTTGGGCAGGTGAAGCGGGAGTGGAGGACGAGCCCAGGAGCGGATCGTTACAGGCGCGCGCTTTACACATTCTTTTTCCGGGCGACGCCGCACCCGGCGCTGGTGGTGTTCGATGCGCCGGATTCCTTCAGCACATGCACGCGCCGCATGCGAAGCAACACTCCGCTCCAAGCGCTCACATTGCTGAACGACGGCGCCTTTTATGAGTTCGCCCGTGTGCTCGCGGCACGCGTTTTGACCGAGAGCGAAAGGAGCGATGCTGAACGCTTCCGATACGCGTTCCACTTGTGTGTGGCTCGCTCGCCGACCGTGCAAGAAGTTCAGCGCCTGAATGACCTTCTCCACACGGAGTTGAACGAGCTGCGTCTCCAGCCTGAAGCGATCCGAACCGCCAAGGCTCCGGAAGGGGCGGACCCGGTGGAGTTCGCCGCGTGGACGACTGTCGCGCGTGTTCTTTTGAACCTGGACGAGACGATCACAAGGGAATGAGTTATGAATGATGTTAACACCAATCTGCTGCCGGGTATGAATCCGCCAATGAACCATCTGCTTCGCGGCACCAGGCGGCATTTTTTCAGCCGGTGCATGGTCGGCCTCGGTGGCATTGCCTTGGCATCACTGAGCGGCCAGCAACGTCTCCTGGCCTCGCAGGAGATGAAACCGGCACACCCCTCGGCAGCGAAACCGAGCCATCATCCCGCGCGCGCCAAACGTGTAATTTACCTGTTCATGGCGGGTGGCCCATCCCAGCTCGACCTGTGGGATTACAAACCAAAACTTGGCGAATTAAACGGGCAGCCAATTCCCGATTCTTACCTGGCAGGGAAGCGCTTTGCCTTCATGGATACTTCGTTCAAGGACCGCTCAAAACTGCTGGGAACCAAACGTCAGTTTGCGCGGCACGGCCAGAGCGGCGCATGGGTTTCGGAGCTGTTTCCTCACATGGCGACCATTGTGGACGATATCACTCTGGTCAAGTCGTGCGCAGCCAACCTTTTTAATCACGCTCCGGCGAAGCTTTTCATGAACACAGGCAGCGGACAGTTCGGCCGCCCGAGCATGGGCTCGTGGGTGACGTACGGGATCGGGAGCGAATCCGAGAATTTGCCCGGGTTTGTCGTATTGCAGAGCGGCCCGCGCGGTCCGCGGGGCGGCGGCGTGAATTGGGCTAGCGGCTTTTTGCCGACTAATTTTCAGGGTGTGCCATTGCGATCGGGAGGCGATCCAATCCTGAACCTCCGAACTCCCGAGGGGATCGATCTGCCGCGTCAACGTCGAACGATCGAGGCCGTGCGCGATTTGAATTTGGCCCGGCTGGTCGAGACCGGCGACTCGGAGATTAGCACGCGTATCGCCGCCTACGAGATGGCTTATCGAATGCAATCGAGCGCTCCAGAACTGATCGATGTGTCTGGCGAAAGCAAAGCCACGCTGGCGCTTTATGGAATTCAAGATGAGCAGCCGTCGTTCGCCCGCAATTGTCTGCTCGCCCGCCGGCTCGTCGAGCGAGGCGTGCGATTCGTTCAGCTTTACCACACGAACTGGGATAGCCACGGCGGCCCTGGGGAATCGCTGGAAGGCGACCTCGAAAAGGTTTGCCGCGATGTGGACCAGGGATGTGCAGCGCTCGTTAAGGACCTCAAGGCGCGCGGACTTCTCGAAGACACGCTCGTGATTTGGGGTGGTGAATTCGGCCGCACTCCAATGGGCGAAAGCCGCGAAAAGACGGGCCGCAATCATCACATCGACGCGTTCACGACATGGTTTGCGGGGGGCGGAGTGAAGGCTGGCGCGGTGCTGGGTGAGACCGATGAGCTCGGCTTTGGAGTTGTCCGAGACCGAGCTCATGTGCATGACCTCCACGCAACCATCCTTCACTTGCTCGGCCTTGATCACACGAAGTTGGTATTCCGGTTTCAAGGACGGGAATTTCGACTGACGGATGTCGAAGGCGAACTGCTGACAAAGCTTCTCGCGTGATGAAGTTGCCCGTCTTGGTTGGCGTGTTCGCTCAGTGATTCGGAGGGACCTCCCAAGGTATTGTTCAAACCGTATCGATCTGTCAGTATCCCAGCATGAACCGACGCTCATTTCTTAAGGCCAGTGCCACGGCTGCAAGCGTGGCACAATTCTCACGCACGCTGCTCGCCGCTGAAACTCCTAAACCGGCTCGCGAACGAATCAAGATCGGCTTTTTCGGAGCAAGCCATTCCCATGCGTTCGAGAAGGTGAAGCTGGTCAAAGAATCCAGCGACTTTGAGCTGATCGGAGTTTGCGACGATTCAGCAAGCGTCCGCCGTCGGTTTGACAATCAAGGTGTCCAGTTTCTTTCCGAGAATGAGTTGCTCACACAGGCTCAGATCGTCGCCGTGGAGTCCGCTGTCAAAGATCATGCGCGCCACGCGAAACTCGCTTTGTCGGCCGGCAAACATGTTCACTTGGAGAAGCCGCCCGCGGATAATCTAGAAGTGTTTCGAGAGCTGGTTCAACTCGCGGCGGAAAAAAAGCTATTGCTCCAAATGGGTTACATGTGGCGCTTTAATCCCGGGATCAATGCCGCGATCCAGGCTGCACGCCAAGGGTGGCTCGGGGAGATTTACCTTGTGAGAGCGACTATCAACACCGCCATCGCCGTAGAGCAGCGTTCTGAGTGGGCTCAGTTTCATGGCGGGACCATGTTTGAGCTGGGTTCGCATGTGATTGATCCTGTGGTTCGGTTGTTGGGACGCCCGGACAAAGTAACGACCTTCCTTAAAAAGCATGGTCGCTTCGACGACACTTTGTCGGATAATACCGTTGTTGTCTTGGAATTCCCCCACGCCCTGGGCGTTGTCACGAGCGCCACTCTGCAGCCCGGCTCTGGCGCGCATCGCTTTTTCGAAATTCTCGGCACGAATGGCACAGCGCTGGTCAAACCGATCGAGCAGCCGATTTTGCAAATCGATTTGGCGAAGGCCGCTGGGCCGTATCCAGCCAAGACGCAGGCGGTCAACTTTCCACCTTACAAGCGCTACGCCGCGGAGTTTCGCGAACTCGCTGAATCCGTTCGGGAGAGAGGCTCGCTCGCAGTGACGGCGCAGGAAGACTTGTTGGTGCAAGAGACATTGCTGCGTGCTTGCGAAATGAATGACAGAAAACCTCAGTAAAACTCACCCATTCGGTGAAAGACCCGGTTTGCAAAAACTCTTCCGCCGCCACGCTCTTGGTTGCGATGCCCATTCTTGTCATGTCTCGATTAGCGCGCTCCGCGTCAAGCAAGAACCCAAGTATGCATCACCGAACCGAACAAAAATGGTATTCTGTCGTTGAAAGAGATCCTGATCTATTGTGGAGTGGACAGAGTTTTGAGTGGATATTCGAGCCGATAATCCTGACAGCCGGAAGTGCGCAAAGACGATTGGTCGTTAAACTCTTACGAAGAAGCTTGCCACCGGCTCGAATCCGAGCGAAATATGTGCAGATTATTTCGACGTAAATGCGTCGAAAAAACGGTCGCACCCGTAGCTCAATTGGATAGAGCATCTGACTACGGATCAGAAGGTTGAACGTTCAATTCGTTCCGGGTGCACCACTCTACAGCAATGGGTTACATCTATTAAGCGCTTTCGTTCCCGATTGGCTCTACGTTTCCTCTACGGTTTTACAATCTCTCGAATGTGGGGTTGAGAATGCTTTACGACTTCCGGCGTATCCTAAAATTGTGCTCGGTTTGATTAACGGCACGGCTAGGCCACGTGAGAACAGGAACGACGACGCTTGAGAGCGACGAGTGCTGCCATCAAAGAATCTACTCCCGGTGTGGCTGATTGATTGATTTTTACCAGATGGTTCGCTTTTGCGCGCGGAAAACCCGAATGACCTCATCTGGCCACCCTGAAGCTTGCTCCAGTTGCTCCGCCAACATCTGCGCCGTGAAACTGCCACTGGTAGCTCAGAGCTTGGCCTTGAGCCACGACGCTAAGGTTATCGTCTCGCCGGGAGCAAACGATCTGACTTTGGGGTTGGTTGATAAGGATGGTTATCGCTTCATTTCTCGTGTGATTTGTTGCCGGGATCGCAACGGACCAGCTTCCATCTAATCTGAAAGCCCTGCTATTCCACCAACCGCAATAGCAGGGCTTTTTGTGTTATAAGTATATGA
>SIBE01000145.1 GCA_009695265.1 Pedosphaera sp.
TTGAAAATCTGCCGGCTACTGCTGACCAACGACACCGGTCCGGCGCATGTTGCTGCCGCAGTCGGAACGCCTGTCATTATTCCGTTTGGCAGCACATCGCCCGAGCTAACCGGCCCGGGAAAGCCAGGCGATCAAGGGAATCATTTCCTGCGCTCGAACGCAGCCTGTTCGCCCTGTTTCTTGTGCGAGTGCCCGATTGATTTCCGTTGCATGACCGACATCAGCGTAATGGAAGTCGTGGAAAAAGTGCTCAAGGCCAGCCATCGGGGCTGAAGCGTCGGCGGCGTATCAGGCCGAAGGGCGTGGATAAGCCTCGGAGTCTGATGTCTCGCGACGGAGGCGACGGAAGCGACGGGGTGCGAAGCGAGGCGTGGCTGTGTTGTCCTCACGGCGCCTCCATCGCCTCCGTCGCGAGACTCTCTGCGTTTGTCCGAGCGTCCATTCCGACCTTAGATGGCGCAGCATGGCTGACACAAAGTAAGAAACGCTCTCGCTGTGAACGAACGTTTGACTAATGACTCAGGTCCATTATTTTTACCCCGGCTTTACACTCCCCTCTCTCTAGGGTTGTTTCGTGCGTATCTGCGTCATATTTAATCCTTGCGCCAAGGGCGAGAAAGCAAAGCGCTTCCGCCAACATTTGGATCGCTTTGCCGATCACTGCGCGCTCAAATCGACTTCCGCTCCGGGAGATGGTCGATCCCTTGCGGCAGAAGCGGTGCGAGAAGGATACGACACCATCATTGCCGCCGGTGGAGATGGCACTCTAAACGAAGTGTTGAACGGTATCGGCGATGAGCCTGAGGGCTTCTCGAAAGTTCGCCTTGGCGTTTTACCCTTGGGAACGGTCAATGTTTTCGCCAGGGAACTTGGGATGCCTCTGGTTGTCTCGCGAGCTTGGAACATACTCCGGCGTGGACGCGAAACCACCATTGACCTTCCTCAGATGCAATTCGAATCCCGAGGCAAGCCACAGCAACGCTACTTCGCACAAATGGCCGGCGCGGGATGGGACGCACAAGCCATCGCTTTGGTTGAGTGGAATCTGAAGAAAAGGATTGGCCAGTTTGCTTATATGATCGCCGGTCTGAGAGCCCTGTACGGCAAGCTGCCCAAGATCACCGTCAGTGTTGGTTCGACAAGTCTCGATTGTGAACTGGTCATCCTAGGGAATGGTCGGTACTACGGTGGAGAGTTGCCCGTCTTCCATCAGGCCAATTTTCGCGATGGCTTGTTGGATGTCTGCGTTTTTCCGAAGGTAAGCTGGTTTGTATTGATTCGATACTTCTGCGGCTTTCTGTCTCAACGCCTCTTCAGATCGGGGACCGAGCCTTACTTCCAGACCGAGTCGGTAAAGCTCGAAAGTGCCGATTCTGCATGGTTCGAATTGGATGGAGAGAACTGCGGTCATCTGCCGGCCACTTGCTCGATTCAACGCCAAGCTTTGCGAATTATCGTGCCTTAGGTTGAGATACAATATTACTTTTGCTTTGACAGCTTGCTGGTTTGCGGTTGCTATCCCCGGGTAACCCACTGGCTGCGACTCCGATGCGTCGTGCGAGTGATCAAACTGAAATTGGAGAAACTTTATGACTTTGACTAAACGACTTATTCGCAACGCGAGCGTTGGCCTCTTGACGGCATTGGTATCCACCTGTGTTTTGGCGGAAGTGAGCATTCCGGACGACTACAGAATTGGCGGATTCGCTCTGGGCTGCCAAGCTTATACCTTTAATCGCTACAGTGCTTTTGAAGCGATCGAGAAAACGGCCCAGGCAGGGGGGCGATGCATCGAATTCTATCCCGGCCAGAAGCTGAGTCTTGAAGAACCGGCCGTGAAACTGGACCATAATGCCTCGGAGGAAGTGATTGAAAAGATCAAGGCCAAGCTAAAAAAGCACAATATAATGGCGGTGAATTATGGTGTGGTCGGCCTCCCCAACAACGAACAGGAATGCCGGAAAGTTTTTGAATTTGCGAAAAAGCTCGGCTTGCGCGGCGTCACATCCGAACCCAAAGCTGATGCCATGGATCTGATCGAGAAGTTGGTAAAGGAATACGATATCCTGATGGGGATTCATAACCATCCCAAGCGCCCTAACGACGCGAACTACAAGCACTGGGACCCTAACTTCATTCTATCCATGGTCAAAGACCGCGATCGTCGTCTTGGCTCATGCGCTGACATTGGACATTTCGTCCGTTCTGGAGTCAAACCGGTGGACGCTCTCAAGATTCTGGAAGGACGCGTGATGAGCAGTCATCTCAAAGACCTGAACGAGTTTTCTCCTCGTGGTCACGACGTTCCATTTGGCACTGGCAAGTCGGACATTTCTGGCGTTCTCGATGAACTCAAACGTCAAGGCTTTCAAGGGAACATCTCTATCGAATACGAGTACAATTGGGATCAATCGGTACCCGACGTCGCCCAGTCCATTGGTTTCGTTCGAGGTTATGTCGGAGCCAAGCACTGAGCTTGGAACACTCGTTATGGCCAGCGAAGGCGTGCTATCGGGGTGGCGGCGGCAGGGTCACCGCTTCCACCCGGTAGAGTTGATGAACGAGATCCGTGTAAGGGAGGAACCACTCGGTTTGGGGAAAACGACCGGGAATGTTTGTGACTAGGTTCGATGGCGTTCCTGCATCCCGACCCAGCCGAACCTCGTACACCGTATTCGTGGTGCTAGGCCAGCTCAGGCGGGCTAGCTGGTCGTTCCACAACGAAATATCCAGTTGGAAACGGCTGTCTGACACGGTGGGATTTGTGCCGATGATCTGTTCTCGGGAGTTGGTGTACCCATCCTGATCTGGATCGTCCTGTGGACCAAAAGCAAGGGTGTTGAAATATTTTTTTTCCCAAGCATCATCGAGCCCATCCCCGTCCTTATCCACGATCGGCACACCGGTGATAATCAAGCTGACCTCCTTGACGCTGCCCGTGCCTTTCGAATCGAGGTCGCTCACAGCAATGGTCCACGTCCCGGCGCTGGTTTCATAAAAGTGATGGGTCGAATAATAGGTCCAATCGATCGGGCCAGGATTTTCATCGCCATTTAACGTCTGCAACACGCTTCGCGTCCCGCCCGGAGAAACCAGCGTAATGCGCAAATCGCCTCGAGCGGTGTGATCGGTGTCGATGCGCACTGCGACGTGCTCGCAGAGCAGAGTTTCCTTCACCGTGAATGAATAGTTCGTGGAGCTGAGATGGAGTTGAGTTCGGGCGGTCGGATCTTTGCTCAAATAATCTCGCAATGCTTCGCCATCGGTTTGGTTGATGAAGACGCCGGGTATAGGCGAAAAATCGGTGCCGCCCATAATGGTTCGCGCCGTGGCATCGCGATTGTTATAGACGACCGCGAACGAGGCACCCGCGGCCGCCGCTAGGGACAGCTTCTCGCAGAAGTAATTGCCGCCGCGTTGAATCAGAGCTCCTTGACCGGTCAAATTCATCGTGATCCCGTTCGTCGTATGGCCCACATCCACCATAGGCATGAGAGCCGTGGTCACATCGGGGTAGGGACCCATGCTGGGCCAAGCCACGATCGAGCGGAGATCGGCGGGCACATCGGCGCCACGAACCAGCAACCTCAAACCTTCGTCCGGAATTATGCTGGAGTTGTTGGAGCGATAAGTCACGGTGGTTGGAGCGGGTCGATTAACCCATTTCCGAGCTGCGGCCACGGCGACGCCTGCGTCAGGCACTCCGAAGCCGAGATTATGGCTGACGCGAAATCCAGCGCTATTGGTCTTCAAATCCGGATCTGCGAAATCAAAGTGCCTGCTCGATTGAATTAAGATCTGCTGCACATCGCGGTAGGTTAGATTCGTGTTGGCGCCGAGGATCAATGCCACCACGCCGGAAATCTGAGGTGCCGCCGCGGACGTGCCGCTAAAACCCGCCGACCCGAACACATAATCGGCGAGATCATTGGTGTAGGAATTGGCGTTGTATCCAAACGATCCCTTCCGATCCGTGCTCATCAGATTGGGTGAATTGCTCACGCAAGGATTGAATTCATCGGCTTCATCCCCGCTCGGAGCTGCGACGAGCACGCAAGCGCCTGGAGAACTGTATCTGGTCACGCGGCCGTCCAATCGAACCGCGGCGACCGCGATGACCCGAGGGTCCGACGGATAAGCATCGTCGTTGACGTTTTGAGTTTTGCCTCGTCCATTGCCCGCCGCTCGCACGATGACGACGCCGCGGCCAGCCCGGCCGAACCCAACCGCATTGGAAATTCCAAGGTCTTCCAGAGAGCTAAAGCGCAGTTGCTCATGCCCCTCTCCTTTGCCCCAACTATGATTTTGGACGCTGACGATATTGGATTTGTATTGGAACATGTCCATGAGCTGTTCTTCGCTCAGTTGCAACCGATCGCGGTCAGTGAAGAGAACCCAACTGGCAAGCGATGCAGAGGGGGCCACGCCTGAAATGCCAATCTTATTATTTGACGTTGCCGCGGCGAGGCCTGCCACAGAGGTGCCGTGATTGGCCATGGGACCGGCTGGCATTCCGTTGGTGTCGGCAAAATTAAAGTTAAAATGTGGAGCACCACGCGTCCGGCCTGCCAGATCAGGATGATCTAATTCCAAGCCGTCATCGGCGATGGCAATCGTGACGCGCTGTCCGCGGCTGAACTGCCATGCGGCCCGGACGTTCAAGTCCACTCCAAGAGGGGTTCCGTTCGCGTCGCGGTTTTCCAGATAGGGCTGCCATTCGGTGTTTGGCATGTCGGCCTGGTAAAAATAGGGGTCATTGGGCTTGGTCGCGTAATTGGCGAAAAGCTGTTTTGGGCGCCGGGCGATTGGGTAACTGGCAACCACACGAGGATCCTCGGCGAGCGCAGCCGCTTCCTCGAGAGCCGTCCAAGTATCCGGCGCTTCCAGAATAGACATCGTGGCGGTCAGCGCCCGGGAGAGTTGCAGTCGGCGACCTTGAATGAGTGATGGCAAATCCTCGGGCTCCTTCAATTCGAGAACGATGCGGTTGCCTACTTCAATGGGCTGAGCGGAACCGTTCTCGGGCCACGCTTTCAGCCAGGTCGTCTCAACATTCTTCTTGGTCGAGGGGGTTGAAATCGGCGGTTTTTCGACCCGGTACGCTGCAAACCTTGGCTCGCGAAACTCGAAACGAGCGGTATCCGCGGGTGGAGGAGTGTTTTGAGCACGCGCGCATAGAACATTAAGCGCCAACATCATCCCAACGATAAATAGGAAAACAAACTGCATCACTGGTGACTTATAATAGCAGATTGCATTCCGATTGCTAAGGCAAATTAAACGACGCGGTTGAACGCGAGCAACCAACTTATTCCACAAAACCTGCAATAACCGCGTTTTCTCCCCAGGAAGTTAAGATAGCTGTGTCCGAAACTGAGATTCGTCCCCGAATACTAGAGCAAGAACTGCATGCTGGATCTCGTCTGTTCATGACGCTCTATTTTTGTATGTTCCGTGTATTGTAGCACTTGTGGCCAAAACCGAATGTCCTCCCGCTGCATAGCTCTCGGCGATGGCTTGGGTGATATATGTTTTGCCGAGTCGAACAGCTTTAACTAAGTCACAACCGTGCGCTAAATATCCAGCGATGGCTGCCGAGTAAGTGCAGCCAGTCCCGTGCGTGGAAATCCCGCGAATGAAGGGCGCTTTCAGTAATAACTCTGTATTTCCATCGTAAAAGATATCGAGCGCTTCATTCAAACCGGGCAAGTGTCCTCCTTTGACTAACGCAGCGCATCCATGGTTGGAATAGATGAACCTTGCTGCCTTCCGAAGATCCTCCGGAGTTTCGATTAGGAATCCGGTCATTATCTGAGCCTCGTGGAGATTGGGAGTGATCAGTGTCGCGAGAGGCAATAACTCCGTCTGTAGAGCACGAACTGCCGCAGTTTTGAGCAAACGCACTCCGCTGGTAGCCACCATTACCGGATCAACGATCAATGGCGGCCGTTTCCGATGATCGAACCAATCAGCGACGACTCGAATGATCTCAGTGGAGAAGAGCATCCCGGTTTTCACGGCTGTCGGTCGTAGTTCATCGAAGACTGCCTCGATCTGCTTTCGAACGATTTCCGGTTTGCTCGCTTGAATGCCTGAGACTCCCTTTGGGTTTTGAGCGGTGATGCACGTGACTGCACATGTGCCGTGTACGCCCAACGAAGCGAAGGTTTTTAGATCGGCCTGAATCCCGGCGCCTCCTCCGCTGTCTGAGCCAGCAATCGTCAGCGCAACCGGCCAGTTTTCACGTCTCAACACAAGACACAGTCTAGCTTAACCACGCGAAGGAGAACAGAAGATAGGCGCAGGGTGCCAGATTCAGCCAAATCTCCGTGACTTGATGCGCTGCCAATCCTGCAACATTAGTTCACGGCGGAGTTCATCGTCGAATTGCCTAAACGCATTTTCTTTAGCTGTAAAGTTACGAGAACATCTTCGTCATCGCGGGCTTTTGAGAAAACGACTCTTTCGACGTTGAACTTTGAGGTGTGAACTCCATATTCCTGACATGGATAAAGATCAGGTTGTGGAGATTTTGGTCGAGATTGGCATTCTGTTGGAATTAAAAGGGGAGAATCCATTCAAGACTCGCGCTTACGCCAGCGCCGCTCGAACGATCGAAGCCTTGAATGAGCCACTCGAAAAGCTAATTTCTGAACATCGACTCGGCGAAACCAAAGGAATCGGAGTTGCGCTCGAGCAGAAAATCACTGAATTGGTCACCACCGGAAAGCTCGCTTATTACGAAGAGCTGAAGGCCACTCTTCCAGCCGGGTTGCTCACACTGCTTCAGATTCCTGGCCTCGGGCCGAAAAAGGTTAAATCGCTCTACCAGAAGCTTGGTGTTTGCAGCATCGAACAACTTGATCAAGCGTGCAAAGAAGGCAAGGTCGCGGTTCTCGACGGTTTTGGCGAGAAAACCCAGAGCAAGATTGTGGAAGGGATTCTATTCCGTGGCACCTATGCAAGCAGGCATCACCTGATTCGCGCTCTCGCGGTATCGGAGCCAATGCTGGAGAGTTTGCGAAGCTGCCCGGATGTGATCCGGTGTAGCACGGCTGGCAGCGTCCGGCGGTTCAAAGAAGTGATTGGGGATATTGATTTTCTGGTCTCCTCTCGAAAGCCAGCGGAGGTGATTGAATTTTTCACCCAACGCCCTGGCGTCATTGCCGTGAATGCAAAAGGGGAGACCAAGGCCAGCGTGGTCCTCGTCGGCGGCATTCAAGCTGACTTGCGCGCGGTGAGCGATCAGGAATTCCCCTTCGCGCTTGCCTATTTTACTGGCAGCAAGGAACACAACATTGTAATGCGCCAGCGGGCCATTCATCGCGGTTTGCGCCTGAACGAATACGGTCTCTTCCGTTCCTCCGAGGAAACGCGCGACCCGCATTTACTCGTGCCGTGCTCGACTGAGGAAGATATTTTTACTGAGCTGGGCTTGGCTTTCATTCCTCCTGAATTGCGGGAAGATCAGGGAGAGTTTGCCGCTGGCGAGCGAAACGAAATTCCGCGCTTGCTCGAATGGACCGAGCTGCGCGGCTCCCTACACAACCACTCAAATTGGAGCGACGGCCGGGTCACTATCGAGGAAATCGCCAGGCACATGCACGAGTTGGGTTGTGACTACTGGGCTATCACCGATCATTCAAAATCTTCCTTCCAGGCCAATGGTCTTCACCCCGATCGGCTCGCGCAACAGATCGGTGAGATTCAGCGTCTCAACAAGCAGTTGGCTGCGGAAGGCATTGATTTCCGACTACTGACCGGATCGGAGGTGGACATTCTGAGCGAAGGCAAACTGGATTTTGAGGATGACTTGCTGGCTGAACTCGATGTCGTTGTGGCAAGCGTTCACCAAGGCTTCACTCAGAGTGAAACAGAAATGACGAAGCGATTGGTTCGCGCCGCCGAGAATCCTTTTGTCCATATGTTGGGGCATCTGACCGGTAGGCTCCTCCTCGAACGGGAAGCTTACAAAGTCAACCAACGAGCCGTGATCGACGCTTGCGCGGAAACAGGGACATGGATCGAGTTGAATGCCAGTCCAATGCGATTCGACATGGACTGGCGCCTCTGGTCGTACGCCAAGAGCAAAGGCGTCAAGTGCGTGATCAACTGCGATGCGCATCGCAACGAACACGCCGGGTTCCTGAGATTAGGCGCCGGTATCGCCAGAAAAGGTTGGCTCACCAAAGCAGATGTCATCAATACTCTGCCTTTGCCAGCGCTGTTGCTGGAACTTAAGAGGAAACGAACTTCGATGAGATGAACTCCGCCGTGAGCCGTCGCTGGAACGACGAGGTCTCCCGCAACTCAAAGTCCGAAATGGGCCATGCTGAAAGTGGCCAACAGTAACGCTGAGCGGTTGAGGTTTTCGCCTTTCAGGAATTTTGCGAGAACAAGCTTGAACATCGCGATTAAATAGTGGAAACCGCCAGGAGAAAAAATCATGAAAGCTATCCGAGTCCATGAGGCAGGCGGTCCGGAAGTCCTGAAACTTGAAGTGGTCGAAGACCCGAAGCCCGGCGAGGGCGAGGTGTTGGTTCGAGTGCATGCTACTGGCGTGAATCCGGTTGAAACCTATGTGCGCTCTGGAAAGTACCCCGTGCTTCCCATTTTCCCTTACACTCCGGGCTCGGACGCAGCAGGCGTTGTGCTGTCGATTGGAGCGGGAGTGAACCGAGTGGCTGTTGGTGATCGGGTGTACACCGCAGGAACAAAGACGGGCGCCTATGCCGAATTGACGATTTGCACAGAGCCTCAGGTGCATCTGTTGCCGCAGCCGATTTCTTTTGAGCAGGGCGCCGCGGTCAACATTCCCTATGCAACCGCTTACCGCGCTCTTTTCCAACGAGCCCGCGCAGTCCCAGGTGAAACCCTGCTAATCCACGGAGCGAGCGGCGGCGTCGGAATTGCCGCCACGCAATTGGCCCGCGCCTCAGGTCTCCGCGTCTTCGGGACGGCCGGCACGGCGAAGGGTCGCGAGTTGGTGGCAGAGCAGGGGGCCTGCGAGGTGCTCGACCATCGCACGCCAAATTACCTGGAAAAAATTCTAACTTTATCGAATGGCCGGGGTGTGGATGTCATTTTGGAAATGCTGGCAAATGTGAATCTTGGCAAAGATCTCACCGTTCTCGCACGGGGGGGGCGCGTCGTTGTGATCGGCAGTCGCGGCCCGGTCGAAATTAACCCGCGCGATGCAATGAGCCGCGATGCCGCAATTCTTGGAATGGTGCTTTTCAATGCCTCCGCCCTGGAGCTTTTTAGCGTTCATGCCGCCCTCGCCAGTGGTTTGCAAAACGGAACTTTGCGGCCTGTCATTGGGCAAATGATACCGTTGGCTGAAGCTCCGCGCGCCCACGAAGCTGTGTTGGAGCCTGGCTCATTCGGCAAGATCGTATTGATCCCGTAGCAAGGAGTTCAGTGGAGGACGACTGGTCGCTCCTCTTCAACGGACTTCTTTATGAAAATTCTCATCACCGGTTCGAGCGGATTGGTCGGATCTGCGTTGGCTCCCTACTTGAGAGATCTCGGCCATCATGTCGTCCGACTCATCCGATCCACACCGAGGCTCGGCCAGTCTGAAATATTCTGGGATCCGACGATGGATGTTTTGGATTTAAGCTCGTGCGGAGATTTCGACGCCGTAGTGCATTTGGCTGGAGAGAATTTGGCTGAAGGGCGTTGGACCGTTCAGAAAAAAGTGCGCATCCGAAAGAGTCGAGTCCAAGGCACTCGAATCCTGAGTGAAGCGATCGCGCGCTTGCAGTCTCCCCCCAAGATTTTGGCTTCTGCTTCCGCCATCGGCTTCTACGGCCACCGCGCTGACGAATTGCTCGGCGAGTCGAGCCTGGCTGGCGCAGGATTTCTAGCTGAAGTTTGCCAGCAGTGGGAGGCGGCGACATTACCGGCGGTGGAAAGAGGCATTCGCGTGGTTCAACTTCGCTTAGGAGTAGTTCTCAGCAGAGGCGGAGGAGCGTTGGCGAATCTTCTCCCGCTTTTTCAGTTTGGGATGGGCGGCGTCTTGGGAAGTGGAAGACAGTATTGGAGTTGGATCGCCATGGAGGATGTCTTGGGCGCGATCGATCACATTCTCGCAACGGAACAGTTGTCTGGACCCGTCAACGTGGTTTCGCCACAGCCAATCAGCAACCGCGAATTCACAAAGACGCTTGGCCGTCTTCTTTCGCGTCCAACGATGCTACGCGTCCCTGCATTGGCGGCGCGAATTGCCTTCGGGGAGATGGCGGATGAAGCGTTTTTGGCGAGCGCCCGAGTGGAACCGGTTAAATTGCTTGGCACTGGTTACACGTTTCGCTATCCGAACTTAACCGATGCGCTTCGACACTTCTTGAAAGACGAGAAGAGTAAAGCTTCGCTGCATTTCGAGTGACTGGACTGAGCTCGATCTGTTCCCCATGCCATCCGCTTGGGTTATTGTTCTGTTGCTCGACTCAAAATGACGCTCTGGGATAAGACTCGAGAATCCCGCGACACCAATGCTGGACGGCTTGCCGCACCGTAAGTAGTGTGTCTGTTATGAGCGACAAGAGCAGTGATGAACTCATTCAATTGGTCCACCGTCAACTGGAGATTCTTGGTGAAGATCCTCACAGGGACGGCCTCAAGCGAACTCCTCAACGCGTCGCGACGTCGCTGGAGTTCCTCACTCAGGGGTATCGCAAGGACCCAAAATCCGTTCTCAACGATGCTCTATTTGAGACGACGTCCGACGAAATGGTGATCGTCAAGGACATCGATTTCTACAGCTTATGTGAGCATCATATGCTCCCCTTTTTTGGTAAATGTCACATCGCGTATCTTCCCACCGATAAGATTATTGGCCTCTCGAAATTGCCCCGCCTCGTCGATGTTTACGCGCGTCGGCTCCAAGTCCAGGAGCGCATGACGCACGAGATTGCCATGACGATCCAAGACCTCATTCGACCGCAGGGCGTCGGCGTCGTCGTCGAGGCCCAACACCTGTGCATGATGATGCGGGGCGTGGAAAAGCAGAATTCCTATGCTATCACCTCAGCCATGCTCGGCCGTTTTCGTGAGGATGCTCGGACTCGCGTTGAGTTTCTCGATTTGATCCGGCATCGGCGGAATGGGTCGTAGT
>SIBE01000146.1 GCA_009695265.1 Pedosphaera sp.
GGCGCGGCGTCGATGGTTCAGTGCGAGGTTATGCACGGTTCGGTAGAGCCAGCGTCGGGGCTCGCGGACTTTCTCAAACTGCGCGTGAAGTCTCATGAATGCTTCTTGAACCACGTCCTCGGCGACGTCGAGTTCATTGAACAGGCGCACGGCGTAGTTCAGGAGAGGCGATTCCAGAGCTGCAAAGAGCTCTTCGATCGTTTCCCATCTCGGCGGTTCCACGCTGACTTCGTTTGGTTGGCCCACGGTCATGCTTGGCTGAGTAATTTTTATCGCAACATTTACTTCAACCGCTGGTTTCCGCGACCCCGGCCATTGCTGCTCTCACTCGTTAAGACACTTGAGATGAATACTTCTTAGACGATTTTTCTACTTTTGTACTCGAAGCCGACGGCCGCGGGTCGGCCACGAGGAAGCTTGCCCACGTTATACTGGATGAATCCCGCCAGAAATTTTCCGATTTCGCCATCTTGGCTTTGGCTGGGCTTGATGCGCTGGATGGCGGTCCAGTTTGCGCTGCTGATTCGTTCAAGAATCTCGGCTGATCCAGGGCTGAGCTGGGCCTTGCGGAAATCCGGTTTCAAACCGAGCTGATGCAGAAGCTTTGTTTCAAAGGCGTAAACTGTGAGAGCTTGCGGCGATGCTTCAGTCAGGCTTTTGAGCGCGCTGAGAAACAGCTCGAATAGCCCGGGCACAGGCGAGTCCGACTCGGTGGTCTGCTCGACTAATTGCGTGAAATAGGAGGCCTGCTGGAGATAGCCAAGTTCCTGTCGGAGACCGGAATGAAAGTCGAGCACGCTTACTTCGTGCAGGTTATGCAATTCACTTCGGCGGCTTCGATGGAAGGAAAAATCACACAGATAAAAGAGATCAAGCTTGCCTCGGAAGGGCGATTTGGGACGGAGCGCGCCCTTCGCCACCGTGGCGATTCTGCCCAAGTCCGGCGTCACCCAATGCACAATTAAACTGGTCTCGGTCAGGGCGCGTGTGCGAAGGATCAGCCCAGGCGTGCGTTGGTCCATACGTGGCTAGCCTCTAAATTTCCGAGGCTTGATTTCCAAGTCCCTGAACGGAAACAGCCGGGCCAATTGGCCAACTAATCTGTTCTCCTGACGCTTCATCGCTTTGCGAGCGCTCGCCGTGGTATCGTCGAATCCTTTAAGGTGCAATACTCCATGAACGAGATAGCGGACGACTTCGGATTGCCATGACGTGCGGAATGGCGTCGCCTGCTCCAAAGCGTCCTCGATGCTGATAAAAATTTCGCCGTGAATGGACGGAGAGGCTGCGGGAGGATCATACTGAAACGTGATCACGTCTGTGGAACCAGAATGTTTGAGAAACCTCTCATTAAGGCGCGCCATTTCTGATGCGGAAACGACGTAAATGCCGATCTCAAACTGAGCTGTTTGCAGAAGGTCCGTCAGTAAGTGGTGAGCCATCTGGCGGAGCAGAGGCAACTTGACGCCTTGAATCTGCTGGCGGTTGCGCAAGACGAGTTCATTCATTGCGTTTGCCGCGATGTTCTTCGTAGGCGGCGACGATTCGCTGGACTAAAGGATGTCGAACCGTGTCGCGACTCTGAAATTCGACGATGGCGATGCCTTCGATGCGAGCCAAGGCTCGATGCGCTTCGAGCAGGCCCGAATGTTTGTGCGTGGGAAGGTCAATCTGCGTCGGGTCGCCGGTAATGACGGCTTTAGAGCCATGGCCCAGCCGGGTCAGGAACATGAACATCTGTTCCGCAGTGGAGTTTTGCGCCTCGTCCAAAATGACGAAGGCGTGGTTGAGTGTGCGTCCTCGCATATAGGCGAGTGGCGCGATTTCAATGGTGCCGCGCTCCGTGTGTTTTTGGATTTCTTCAGCGGGCATCATGTCATTCAGAGCGTCTTGAAGCGGACGCAGGTAGGGAAAAATCTTTTCGTAAAGGTCGCCAGGAAGAAAACCGAGGGCTTCGCCTGCTTCGACCGCGGGACGCGTCAAGATGATGCGCGACACCTTTTCCTCCCTGAGCGCAGCCGCCGCCATCGCAACCGCGATGTAGGTCTTGCCAGTCCCGGCTGGGCCAATGCCGAATGTGATGTCATGATGGCGGATAGCCTCGATGTATTTTTTCTGGCCGAGGGTCTTGGGAGTGACCGTGGATTTTTTGAGCGAAGTTTGGATGCGCTCGCCCGACAAACTCTGCAGCATGTTAGGGCCATCGCTCTTCATCACGTTGAGGGCATAGCCGAATTCGCGGTTGCGGACGGGTGATCCGGCTTTGATCGAATTCTCCAAAAACTGAAATAACTGTTTGGCGTGCTCGACGGCGTCAGCGGAGCCTTCCAGTTTGATCCAGCCTTCCCGCGCTGTGGCTTTAACATGCAGTTGATCTTCCAGGGCCTTGAGGTTTCGCGGGTCGTTGTTAAAGAGCTGTTGTGCTACTCGGTCGTTTTCAAAGTGAAGGGTTTGCGAAGGCATACAAGAATTTCAGTGAGGCTTGGTGGACTTTCAGCAGGACTGGGAGAATTCGGCGCGCAGTTTGGCGGCCAGGTCAGTCAAAGCTTCTGGGAGAACGGTGTTATGGGCGATGACCGGCATGAAATTTGTGTCTCCCTGCCAGCGCGGCACGATGTGGATGTGCAAATGATCCAGAACACCGGCGCCCGCGGCGCGTCCGAGATTAAGGCCGATATTAAATCCGTCCGGCTTCATAACACGAGTGAGGACCTGCTGGCATCGGCGTGTTAGCTTCATCAAGTCGCAGAGTTCTTCGTCCGTGAAGTCGCTCAGGTTATCGGTTTGCTTGTAGGGTACGATAAGTAAGTGACCGCCAGTGTACGGATAAGAATTCAACACCGCATAGCAGGTGCGGTCGCGCACGACCACATAGTTCTTCTCGTCATCGCTCGATTGGGCAATCTTCGAAAAAATGGAGATATCGGAGGGCGCAGGCTTCGGCGCCAGGATGTATTGAATCCGCCAAGGGGCGTGCAGTGATTCCATTGC
The DNA here is from genome assembly GCA_009695265.1 of Pedosphaera sp. Lineage (GTDB taxonomy): Bacteria > Verrucomicrobiota > Verrucomicrobiia > Limisphaerales > SIBE01 > SIBE01. The sequence continues at coordinate 2,992 of SIBE01000146.1, forward strand.
GAGACGCTAGTCGGCAGCTTTCTAATTGTCAAAAGCCGATCACTCGCACCCGGCAACTCTCACGAGGGCGCGCGTGGAGTGCCAGCTTCAGCCGGCCAAGGCGCAATACCGACTGAAGCCGCGGTTCCATTGGTCCAGCAAAGAAACGATTGCGCCGCTCGCCATTAGAGCGCATAAATGACCTCATGCTTCAGACTGCAGAGCCCGGTGTTTCTGGCGTAAAAGTCGCGGTGACAAAGGGTGAAGAAACGGCCGGATTCCGGGATCGGTATCTGGAGGCCTTTCGCTGGATGGTCCTGGGGCGCACATTAGACGAGAAATTTGCCAGCCTTTATCGAGGCGGAAAAATCCATGGCGGTGTTTTTATAGGTCGAGGTCAGGAGGCTTTAAGTGTTTCTGTGGGGCACCAACTCCGAAAGGGCGATGTTTTTGCGCCTCTCATCCGAGATTTGGCGGGGCGTCTAGCTTTTGGTGAACCGATCCTAGATGCCGTGCGTAATTACCTAGGCTCGCCGCTGGGACCGATGCGCGCGAGAGACGGAAACGTTCATCGAGGCAGGCCGAAGGACGGGCTTCTTCCCATGATCAGCCACCTTGGAGCAATGATTCCGGTGGTTAACGGCGTGCTGATGGGCCGTCGCTTCCGAGGTATCCACGGAATTGTGGGCGCTACGTGCCTCGGCGATGGAGGGACATCGACCGGCGCTTTTCACGAAGCGCTCAACCAAGCTGCCGTCGAAAAGCTTCCGCTTGTGCTGGTTGTGGCGAATAACCAGTACGCCTATTCCACCCCCACATCGCGTCAGTTCGTCTGCCGCTCCCTTGTCGATAAGGCGGTCGGTTACGGAGTGGAAGGACATTCTGTGGATGGGACCGATTTGGCAGCCTGCTTGAAAGTGTTGAATGTGGCCATTGGCCAGGCCCGTGAAGGGGGGGGGCCACAATTGGTTGTCGCGCGACTGCTCCGCCTTTGTGGACATGGTGAGCATGACGACTCCAGCTACATTGATCCGAATCTTAAAAAGTCGCCGATGGGCCGCGACTGCTTGAAAGTTGCTGAAGATTATCTATTACAGCACAAATGGGCAGATGGACGGCAAATCGAAACTTGGCGAAATGAAGTGACGCAAAGAGTGGAAGAGGCCATTGCCATCGTCCAGCGTGAGCCTGGCCCCGATCCCTACAAGGAGAACTGGTGTGCGCTTGCCTCTAAGCATCTCAACGACGTGCACCAAGATCTGTAAGGTGCGCAGTCGGTTTCCTGAGCCTTTGGCGAATGAGCGTAGGGAGAGCCGACCGTGTCGCCGGGTTCGTCAGGTCCTGGTTTAAAGCTGTCACTTTTCTAGAGAGGTGGAGCTGCCTGAGGGTGATGTGGTTTCGGAGGCGTGGACCGCGAGATAAAACGAGCAGGGGGCGAGCTTCCGTGGCTTATTCCAATGCGCTTTCAAGATGAGACCCACTCGCTGGTCTTTTGGGCCTCTGGCTTCGTTCCTCACTCGTTGCAGATCGCTGCGGATATGCACCTTGTTCGCGCCTCGCCAGAAGCCTAAAATCCGGCGCGCCGTAGTCTCATCTTGAAAGTGCATTGGCATTAGCTCGCGCCCCCTGCGGTCCTCCATCCACGTCCTGTTTGGGACCGACCAACGCATATAAATCTGCAACTCGGAACGTTATCCCCCGCGATTGTGAACCCGCTCCGGAAGATGCGTTGGGGAACAGCTTGCCTCGGCGCTGCAAAGAATTAGCATGCCGGAGTGAGCCATCTGGTTTCCAAAGTTGAGCAAGCCATCCAGGCTCAGAATCTCTTTCAACCGAACCAATTCATTCTCGTCGCGGTTTCGGGGGGACTCGATTCGATGGTGTTGCTGCATGTTCTCTGCCGCCTGGTGGGCAAGCATGGCTGGATGCTCGCGGTAGCTCATTTCAATCACCTGCTTCGGGGGGGCAGCAGTGACGCCGACGCCGAGTTCGTGCGACTGGCCGCTGCGCAGCTCGGTTTGAAATTCATCAGCGAGCAGCGAGATGTTCAACAGTTTGCTCGCGCGCACAAATTATCCGTGGAAATGGCCGCACGAAACCTTCGCCACGATTTTCTGGCCAGAACCTGCTTAACACTTGGAATTAAAACGATGGCATTGGCCCACCACTCTGATGATCAGGTTGAGTTGTTCTTTCTCAGGATGTTTCGCGGCGCGGGAGGCGAAGGTTTGGCTGGCATGCGATGGAGTGGCCCTTCTCCCAGTGATGAGACTATCGAGGTCGTGCGGCCGCTTTTGGGTTTGCTAAAGGATGATTTACAGAGTTTTGCTAAAGAGGAGCACATTGAATTTCGTTCGGATGAAACGAATGCGCAGCTCGACATTGAACGAAATCGTATTCGTCACGAATTGCTGCCGTTGATTCGAGAGCGGTACCAGTCGGCGTTGGTTAAGACAGCGTTACGTTCTATGGAAATCATTGGCGCCGAATCAGATTTTGTTAGAGAGAGTGCGCGGTCGTGGGAGCACCGAAAAAATGACATCGCTTTCGACCATCTCCATCCTGCAGTGCAGAGGCAATGGCTGCAAATGGAACTGCTGAAGCTTGAGATTAATCCCGAGTTCGACTTGATCGAGCGACTGCGTTCTGAGTCGGGTCGAGTGATCATGCTCAGTCCCGGGTTGACGATTTGGCGGGACCATCAGGGGAATATCCAATCGCATGCTGTATCGTCCGTCGCGTTTGATGCCGACCAACGGACGGTGGACTTGTCTGCGAAGGAAGGTCAAACCAGTTTTGGCGGCGTAACCATTACGTGGCAAATCGAGGAGTGCCGAACATCGTCTGAAGCGGTGCCGAATGCCGTCGCCGGTTCTGAGTGTTTTGACGCCCGCAAAGTAGGGTCGCCGATCGTGTTGCGGCACTGGCGCCCGGGCGACCGATTCCATCCCATTGGAATGAACACGCCCGTTAAGCTCCAAAATCTGTTCACGAACGAGAAAATCCCTCGCGAGCGTCGTCACGAATTGGTTGTGACGGCAACGGCGCGAGGTGACATCTTCTGGGTAGAAGGGTTGCGAATGTCGGCACAATTCAAGCTGGACAACCAGACTGTTTCAGGTTTGAAGTGGACCTGGGGCCGTGAGTAAAGCGTTGAGGTGACTAAGCTTGGGAATGCGTACAAAGCGTCGCCTTTCGGATCGCAGTGCCGTTGAGAAATCGGCTTTCGGCCGGTGTCGGAAGAAAATACTGGGCGTTTTTGTCCCAATTCGACCGTTGCGCCATTGAGCCTGCGGTGATAGGTTGACACGAATTTTATTTATTCAAATGTCTGACGATAACAAACCTACGGGCAAGAACGAACGCAAGACTGGGGATGTCAAAGTGCCGCCGCGCAACTGGCTCCTCTGGATTCTCATTCTTGGATCGATACCGGTGCTGATGATGTTCCAGGGGCGGAAAGACCCGAAAGAAAACCAGATTTCTCGATCATTCCTCGTTGGCTTAGTGACCAATAACTTAGTCAAAGAAGGAACCATCTACTATAATCCGCAATCTTCCGTTCTGCAGGAGATTACCGGCAAATATTACAGAAGTCGGGACGGTGTTAAGCTGACGAACGAGGACACGGTCTCTTTTACGATCAAGACCCTTCTGAACGAGGAGTTGCGCGATAAGCTGCTGGATGCGGGATTCGAGCCCAAGGAGCCAAACACCTTTCTGGTCAATCTGTTGGTTACGATTCTGCCCATTCTGTTCGTAGCCTTTTTGATCTATTTCTTTTTCATTCGGCAGATCAAAATGGCGGGCAAAGGGGCGTTGAGCTTCGGCAAAAGCAAGGCTCGGATGCTCAGCAAAGATAAGAACCGGACCACGTTCAAAGATGTCGCGGGAGTAGAGGAAGCCAAAGAGGAAGTGTCGGAATTGGTTGAGTTCCTCAAAGACCCGAAGAAATTTCAGAAACTCGGCGGCCGCATTCCCAAGGGAATCTTGATGATAGGCGCGCCCGGAACTGGAAAAACACTTTTGGCCAAAGCGATCGCCGGGGAAGCGGACTCCGCTTTCTTCAGTATTAGTGGGTCCGACTTCGTGGAAATGTTCGTCGGCGTCGGGGCCAGCCGCGTGCGGGATATGTTCGAGCAGGCGCGCAAAAACACGCCATGTTTGATCTTCATCGATGAAATTGATGCGGTGGGCCGGAGCCGTGGCCATGGGTTGGGCGGTGGCAACGATGAACGCGAACAGACTCTCAACGCCTTGCTCGTTGAAATGGATGGCTTCGATACGCAGGAGGGAATTATCATCATTGCGGCGACCAACCGTCCGGATGTTCTTGACCCTGCTCTCTTGAGGCCGGGACGGTTTGACCGTCAGATCACGGTGAGTTTGCCAGACGTGCGAGGACGAGAGGCGATTCTCAAAGTTCACGCCAAGAATGTTAAGTTGGATCCGAGTGTCGATTTGACGGTAATCGCGCGCGGAACCCCCGGTTATTCGGGAGCTGAGCTGGCCAATTTGCTCAATGAAGCCGCTTTGCTCGCTGCGCGGAACAATAGGAAAGCTATCGGGATGTTTGAGTTGGAAGATGCCCGCGACAAGGTTCGCTGGGGCCGTGAGCGTCGGAGCTTGGCCATGACGGACGAGGAGAAGAAATACACGGCTTGGCATGAAGCCGGACATGCTCTTGTCAACGTCATGCTCAAGCACACCCACCCGTTGCACAAAGTCACAATCATTCCACGTGGGCAGGCGCTCGGCTCGACGATGTCACTTCCCAAGCAGGATGTCTTGAGCCGCCGTCGCAAAGAAATGCTCGATATGATTGCAATGGCGATGGCGGGACGTATTGCCGAGGAAATTGTTTCGGGAGATATCTCCACAGGCGCTTCCGGCGACATTCAACAAGCCACCCAAATGGCTCGCGCCATGGTGTGTCACTTTGGAATGAGCGATAAGCTCGGCATGGTCCAATATGGCGACAACAATGAATACGTTTTCCTTGGGCGCGAGATGATGCGGAGCAAGGATTATAGCGAGAATGTCGCCCGGGACATTGATGCGGAGGTGAAGCGGATTATTGATGAAGGGTACAAGGTGGCAAAGGACATCATCGATGCTCAGCGTGATAAATTGGAAATCATCGCGCAATCGTTGCTCGAGTACGAAACCCTGGATGGAAGCCAAGTCGATGAGATTATGCGAACGGGCAAACTCACTCCGCCGCCTCCGCCCCCAAAGACTGAGCCGCCTACCGGTGCGATGGCTGCCACGCCGCTGCCGGAAGTGCCAAAACCGATTCCCCCTCATTTGCCGGGACTAGGATCTCCCGCGCCAGCGGCGGCCTAAAACCTGACGTTCCAGAAGTCGTCGTGGGATTAGGTCAGGTTCCGGAATCCATTCCACGCACGGCTTTCTGAATATCTGAAATCTCAAATTTCAGGTCATGAACCTCCCGTGAGTCTGCCGGAAGTAAATTCCTCGTCCACTTGAAACCAAGCTGTCGGATTGACTCTTGGCCTCAAATCTTTAGGTTCCCGCCATGATTATCGCACCGTCGCTGTTAGCCGCCGACTTCGGTCGTTTTGCCGAGGAAGCCCGAAGAGCCGAGCGCTCCGGAGCTGAGTGGCTCCATCTGGACATTATGGACGGGCACTTTGTGCCGAACATCTCGTTCGGGCCGGCTGTTGTCCAATCGCTCAGACCACTCAGCCGGATGTTCTTTGATGTGCATCTGATGTGTTCTCGACCGGAGATTTTGTTAGAGCCTTTTGCGAAAGCCGGAGCCGATTGCATTACTATTCACATTGAGCTCGGTGATCAGGTTTCTTCTTTGCTCTGGAAAATTAAATCAATGGGGAAGAAGGCGGGGTTGGCGGTCAATCCGCCCACCGCGATCTCCATGGCAAAGCCCTACTTGAGCCAGCTCGATTTGCTCCTGGTGATGACGGTAAACCCTGGGTTTGGAGGGCAACCGTTCATTGAAGAGAGTTTGCCGAAGGTCCAGCAAGCGGAGGTTTGGCGGCGGCAAAAAAATCTGAAATACCATCTGGAAGTGGATGGTGGCATCAATTTTGTCACGGCGGCTGAATGCGCGCGCGCCGGAGCGGATACGTTCGTGAGTGGCACCGGTCTCTTCGGTCAGCGCAATATGAAAGCGGCGGTGAAAAAAATGCGCTCGATTGTTGCTGCCCAAAGCGCCGACCGATTAAAATCAATGCTCGCGGCATCAACTGACGTTCCCCGGAAAATGGAGAAGTTGAATTGAAGTAGGTCCGAACGATTCGCGAGATGGCGAGCGGAGAATTTTAATTGGAAACTGAAGCCGAAGCCGTGGAATTCTGAGACAGCTTCATTTTGTAACTATGAGTCAAATTAAGTTCGGGACCGATGGATGGAGGGCTATCATTGCCGAAGATTTCACGTTTAGTAACCTTGAACGAGTGGCTCAGGCGACGGCGACTTATTGGAAATCGAATCCCGTCTCAAATACCCAAAGAAGAGCCGTGGTGGGCTACGATAGGCGGTTCTTGTCGGATCAGTTTGCTCAACGAACCGCAGAGATTCTATGTGGCAACGGCTTTGCCGTGACCCTGACGCATGAGGCGACTCCGACGCAGGCTGTTTCGCTCGCGGTCCGAGCACAGAAAGCAATCGGCGGGGTAATGATCACGGCGAGTCACAATCCTCCGGCTTTTAATGGTTTCAAGCTGAAAGCGTTTTATGGCGGGTCCGCCGAACCCGCTATATGCCAGGCTGTGGAAGCCGCCTTGGACAGGGAGCCGATCCAGTCCATCAATCTTCACGAAGCGATCCTGACCAAGCGCGTTCGCATCCAAAACTTGCGGGCTGCCCATTACCGGGCCGTGAAACGATTGGTTGACTTTAAACTTATCGCCCAGTCGAAGCTGCATTTTGCCCACGATGCCTTGTTCGGCGTCGGAGCGGGATGCTTTGATGAATTGTTGGTCGGAACGACTTGCCGGGTGACGACTCTGAATTCCGCTCATGACCCGCTTTTTGGCGGTCTGAATCCCGAACCCATTCCGAAGAACTACGGCCCCAGCGCAGCTTATCTGAAAAGGCATCCGCATGATATTTGCCTCGTCACAGACGGCGATGCGGATCGCGTCGGCGGCATGGACGGCCGGGGAAATCCATTATCGACCCACCAGCTCATTTGCCTGCTTCTCCATCATTTCGTCGTGAACCGGAAGCATCGGGGACGCGTCATCAAAGCGCTTACCACGACTTCCATGGTCGATAAGATGTGCGCGGCGTATGGCTTGGAACTGGTCGAGACAGGCGTCGGCTTCAAATATATTTGCGCGGAAATGTTGAAGGGCGACGTCATGTTGGGGTTCGAAGAAAGTGGAGGCATTGGTTTCCCCGGTCATATTCCGGAGCGAGACGGAATCCTTGCCGGCTTGATGCTGCTTGAATTGCTGGCCACCGAGAAAATGCCGGTGAAGAAATTATTAGCCCGGTTGTTGAAACAGTTTGGGCCCCATCATTACGCCCGAATTGATGCCGCATTTCCTCTCGAAAAGCGGGCGCTCCTAATGGAGCACTGCCAAAGAAATCCGCCTGTTCGACTGCTCGGATCGCCGCTGGCGGAAATCAAGTCTTACGACGGCGTGAAATTCATCGCGCAAGATGGCTCGTGGCTGATGCTCCGCGGCTCTGGCACTGAACCCATTCTTCGGATTTACGCCGAGGCGAGCTCGGAGGAGGGTGCCCGAAAGCTGCTCCGCCAAGGAATAAGCTTGACCCAACAGGTTTAGACGGGCGCAAGCGTGGCTCTACCCGTCCGGACTCGCGCAGGTGCTCCGTGCTTTCTAGAGTTGGAATTTCTGGCAAGACGGCAGCAATTCTCATTATGGCTGAATTGCTAGAGAAATGGGCTGTTTTTGCGATTGTGACGACCGCGAACCAGTGTGGCTGGAATGGTTGGGAGTCGAAAAACCTAGGGATCTTGAGTGACGTCGTCCGGTTTCACACTCGAGCGGGCTCA
>SIBE01000147.1 GCA_009695265.1 Pedosphaera sp.
AAATCTTTTCCGCCGATCAGATGCCAGGCGGGCAACTGATCGGGATGGGGATCGATGAGAAAATCTTCCGGATATTGGCCCGCAAATGAGACGTTCGATCCTTCTGCCGGAGTCATGAATTGAGCGAGGTCGCAGTTCATGTACCGCTTATTATAAGTCTGATAGACGGAGGCCTTGTTGAGCACTCCATACGCATCGTGGAGCGCCATATCGAAGGCCGAACAACAAACCAGCGCGGCTAAGAACGGCATGGGTTCCGCCAATCCGCTCTTCGCGTTGAACTCTTCCAGCAGTGTCGGCAAACGAGCTCTGAGAAACGAATTACCAATTTCAATCGGGTGCCCTGCGTGGTCGAATTCCGCCCATCCCTTGACCAGCCGAATGCAAAACTCCTTCAGGGCGCTGTGCCGTTCTTCATAAGGTACGGAACTCGGCCAGACCCATATCACACTCAATGGCGTCTCCCCCCACCCTTGGGATGTTTGACCTCCCGCATTGGCAACCGTGAGACAAACCCGGGCGCAAGTCACGGAGGTCACCGTCTCGACTCCGAATTTGAGTGGAAGGCGCAATTCCAGAGGCAGAAAATAGAGAGAAGCGCCGGTTGAGCGAATATCTGTTTGGTTAGGCATGGACAAAAACTTTGAAGAGCGAGCGTCATCAAAGGCAATGCAAAAGTCAACGGACATCAAACAAAAGTCACGGGGCTGGAGTTATAATTCAAAGCAGCATCTCCAAGGGCTTGGAATGCCTTTTAACTTCCGCCGAACACCTCTTCAACCCCGTCTCTGAGAGCAGCAACCATCCGCTCGGCTTGCGTCGGTGAGGTACAGTAAGGAGGCATCAGCACAATCACGTCGCCAATCGGCCGCGTCAGCACGCCGCGTCGAGCCATCGCTTCGCAAACCCGGATCCCAGCTCGTTCGCGAATGTCCAACGGCTCCCGTGTTCGCCAGTTTTTCACCAGCTCGATACCCACGATCAGACCCACTTGCCGGATGTCGCCAACGTTCGGGAGCAGCCAGAGAGACTCCACATGGTCGCGAAGATTATGCGCCAATTTTCTTCGCGCACGGATGGATGCTGGAGATTCCAGCAAATCCAAATTGGCTAAGGCAGCGGCGGCGCCCAGTTGGTTCCCGGTAAAGCTGTGCCCGTGAAAGAAAGTCTTAAATTCCGAATACTCGCCGAGGAACACATCAAAGACATCTTGCGTGGTCAAGGTCGCAGCCATCGGCAGGTACCCTGCGGTCATTCCTTTGGCAAGCGCTAGGAAATCGGGCTGCACGCCTTCATGCTGGCAGGCGAACAGCGGGGTTGGGGGTTGAGGACTGAGAGTTGAAGAGGATGCGTGATGCGTGATGCGTGATGCGTGAGGGGACGAGGGTCGTTCAACGCCAGTGCGGCCAAAGCCAGTCATTACCTCATCGGCGATCAAGAGCGCGCCATGGTGACGAGCGATTTCAGCCACGCGATTCAACCAGCCCTCGGGCTGTGGGATCATGCCCGCAGCGCCTTGGATCAGAGGCTCGACCACCATCGCTGCATAAGGACTGCTCTTATCTTTCTGCTTGGCAAATTTTCGCTCCACTGCTTTGACACATTCCCACTGGCATTTCCGATAATGCCGAGCATCTGCGCGTTCAGGCTTGGCCCGGTTGAAAGGACAACGGTAACAATACGGTGCCATGACCTTGTCCGTCTTGAAGAGCAGCCCGGCGTAAGCTTTGTGAAACAGATCGATGTGGCCCAAGCTCACTGCTCCCACCGTGTCGCCATGATAAGCCCCCTCGAGCGAAAGGAAGCGCGGGCGTTGGCTCGGGCCTGTGCGGCGAGCAAATTCGTATGCCAGCTTTAGAGCCACCTCAATGGCCGTGGAGCCGTCGTCGGAGAAAAAAACCTTGCTGAGATAATGCGTGTTTTGGTTACCGCTCGATTCCGCGCTCTGCACTCCCCACTCCGCACTCCAAGAACCGGCCGCCTTGACCAACCGCTCCGCCAGCAGGGACGCCGGTTCATTGGCCAACCCCAAAGCGGACGAGTGGGCGATTCTCTTGAGCTGCTTCCGGATTGCCGAGTTAATTGTGGGATGGCCATGGCCGTGGAGATTGGTCCAAATGGAGGCGTTGCCGTCCAGGTATTCTTTCCCGTGCACATCGCGGAGCACGGTACCTTTGCCAGACGTAATGACAATCGGCTCGCGGGCCAACCAATCACGCATCTGAGTGAACGGATGCCAAACATGACGGTGGTCGAGGTGAGCGAACTTATGCAAGGTCAGTCGGTCTTTCCATGCTCAGGCAGAAGTTTAAGATTGTTCAGGGCCACAAGTAATCGAGCAACACCACTCGGAGTATGAGCGGCAGTGAGAGTCAAACGCAACCGCGCTTTGCCGCGCGCGACCGTCGGATAACGGATCGCTGGAATAAAAATTCCTTGAGCCCGCAACGCCCCAGCAGCTTGCACGGCTTCGGTTTCATCACCGATCAGCAGCGGCAAAATGGGAGATGGTAACTCGCTCGGCTTAGGCTCGAATCCGGCCCATCCCGATTTCAATTGGGCGATTAAATCAAAAAGCCGCTCCCGTCGGATCTCACCTTCTTGAGATTGGATCAAGTGGATTCCAGCAGTGGCAGCAGCAGCAGCAGCGGGCGCTGGGGCTGTCGAAAAAATAAAGGTCCGGGCACTGTTCACCAGGTAGTCAATCAAAGTCCGTGATCCTGCTATAAACCCGCCGGACGCGCCCAAAGCTTTGCCGAGCGTGCCCATCTGTATCTCAACCTGGCTGGCCACTCCGAGTCCTTCAGCAACGCCGCGCCGATGCGCTCCGTAGAGTCCCGTCGCGTGTGCCTCGTCCAACATTAGCCAAGCTCCGAACTTTTCCTTGAGAGCGATTAAGTCGCACAATGGAGCAAAATCGCCGTCCATCGAAAACAAGCTCTCGGTCACGATCAGAACGCGCGGACGGCGGCGAATGACTTGAACACCAGGACCGCTTGATGATGGACATACGGACGACAGGAACTCGGTTCTCCGACGATCAGCCCAGCCAAGGATATCTTCCAAATCATTCATGTCGTTGTGACCGAAGACGCGGAGCTTGGCGCCGCATAACCGCGCGGCATCCACGATGGAGGCATGAACAAGCCTGTCGATGACAATGACATCTCGCTTATCGAGAAGAGCGCAGATCGTCCCCAAAGCCGCGGCATAACCGGTGGAGAAGCTCAGAGCGGCTTCGACGCCTTTGAAAGCGGCGATTGTTTCATCCAACTCATGGTGCGGGGCGAGCGAGCCAGAGATAAGCCTCGAAGCGCCAGCGCCAGCGCCGTATTTTTCAACGGCTTTCATGGCTGCCACTTTCAGCAACGGGTCATTGGCCAAGCCGAGATAATCGTTCGAGGAAAAGTTTAGGAACGGCTCGCCGTGGATTTGGATATGGGGCGTCTGGGCCGAATCGACACGTCGCAGCTCACGATACAATCCGTTCTCGCTTAGCCTGGTGAGATCCCAGCTCAACTCTTCATCAATCGGCTTCATCTCTCAGGTCCACCGGTTGCATTCTACTTCAGGTGTAGAGTGTGAAATCATGACGACCTCACCACGTGAGGCTTCATTATCCAAGCCCCGTTAATCATCGATCCAGCCACATCACCGGTGTGGTGAATCACCGCAGCGTAAAGGTCGTCGGATTCTTGGGCGACAGGCACCGCGATGATATCCGCAAAAGCTCCTTCGGATAGTTCCCCGATGCTTCCCGATAGACCCAATGCGCGAGCGCCGTTCACCGTGGTCGTCTGCAAGGCAGTTTCAGCCGACATATCCTTCGCACTCACGAATGCACGCATTTCGGCAAACAAATCCAGTTCCACCGATTGGTGTCGATCTCGATGCACGCTCGCAAGACTATCGGTCCCGAGGCAAATATTGACTCCGGCGTCGGCCAATTCTTGGCGCGGAAAAGGATCATGCCGGAAATAGGAGTGACTCCTCGGGCAATGGACCACGCTCACCCCGTTCTTACCCAGCAGAGAGGCGTCCCCAGCTAGGAGATAATTCACGTGGATGGCCAGCAAGTTTGAACTCAGCAAACCGTGCCGCTCCAAGTGCTGAACCGGAGAACTATGGCCGCAATCGGACATGCTACGTTGACTTTTCAACCAGTTGAAGAGCGGTCCGCGCCGATGCATGAACATGTCAAATTCCGCACGCGATTCCGACACGTGAGTGCTGATGCGCCAGTTGCGATTCCGGGCTACCTCCGCGCTGAGTCGCAATAGTTCCGGCGGCGTTGAGTACGGCGCGTGAGGGGAAAGACCGGGTGAACCGGCGCTGCTCGGCAGAGATTCAATTCGATCCAAAGCCTCGTGCAAAATCTCCTCCGGAGCGCGGTGGCTCTTGACACCGGTCATTTCCAAAAAGGAGAAAATGCGCAGGGGAGTAGCGGTCCAAACCTCGGGCAACAATTCGGGCACTGCCTCGATGTCCGCCACCGAAGTGACACCCGTTCTCAGGAGCATCTTTGCGCCGCGCAACCAGGAATGAGCGTAATCCGAATAGCTCCATTGAGCTTTCAGCGCCAGCAGTTCCTTGATCCAATCGGGGAAAGATCGCGGGCGAGTCATTTGACCAGCCATGTCCGTGTAATCCAAGTGGCAATGGGCGTTGATCAATCCAGGGAGCAGAACCATCTCACCCAGATCCATCACTTCAGCCCGAGCATATCGACTCAGATCTTTCCATGGCCCAACCGCAGCGATTCGGTTTCCTGAAACCAAAACGGCTCCGTTCTTGATCGGTGGCCGCGTCATCGAAAGGACGGCCCGAGCGCGAAGGAGGACAGAGCCCATAGGCATTAGGCAACCGACAATCGGACGAGGTTTAAGGGGGCGGCGGCCGGTAGCAGCCTGCCTAGCGCCTAAAGTCTATCACGCTTAAATCCCCGCTTCCTGGCGCTTCCGTTTGGAACTGGAGGCTTCTGTGTGCTTGCGCGCTTTGTATTTGTTATGCCGCTTGCGGATCTGCTGCTCAATTTTCTTAGACACCACATCAATCGCCGCATAGAGGTCACTCTCTGAGTCTTCAGCAAAGAGATCCGGACCCGGGACAGCTAATCGGATGGAGCACGAAAACGCGCGTTCGGTAACTTTGGTATGGTCATGCTCCAATGTCACACGCGCATTAATGGCAAATCGGTCGAAATGCTCCAGCTTATCGATTCGAGAAAGTATATGGTCTTCAATTGCCTTGGTCAGTGTCACGTTGTGCGTCGAAAGGATTAATTTCATAATTCTAACATGCTCTCGCTGATTAAAAAAATCCAGTTAAAGTGTCGTACAAAAGGGGATATTTGCATGGCTGCCGATCAGTTCCGTCTCTCGGGACATCACACGATCAGTTAACTGAGTAGCGCCTGTCGATGCTTCATGAATACACGGCGCAAGGCGAGCGATGTTTCGTCCTGCAATGCCTGCAACTGCCGGTAGATGACCACGTTTTTGGAATTGGGCTGCGCGGTTTCCGCACGGTTCAACTGCACAAATTGGTCGGTGATCTCAGCGATGGAAATCGTTTCGCCTGCTTGATGGCGCCAACACCAGAGGGCTTGCAATGCGGCACCGTAAGCGGCTCCTTCGCCGACTTTGAGCGTCACTACTTCCGCATTAAAAACATCAGCCATGATTTGCCGCCACACTTTGGACTTCGCGCCTCCGCCAGTCGCGCGAATCTGCGTTGGCTTCACTCCCATCCCGGCCAGGCGGCGCAAACCATAGTTCATTCCCAGAGTGACGCCTTCCATAGCCGACCGGGCGAAATGTTCCGCCGTGAACGTCTTCGGAGTGACACCCAGCAAAGTCCCCGTTCCTGCTGGAATGTTTGGCGTCCGCTCCCCTTCCAAGTAAGGTAAGAGAAGCAACCCTTCAGCACCGGGCGGAGCCTTGGCCACGGCTGCGTCGAAGCGCGCGTGGGTCCAATTAAATTCGCGCCGGATCATCTCGGTCGCCACAGTCACGTTCATCGTGCAGAGCAACGGAAGCCACCGATTTGTCGAGTCACAAAAAGCGGCAATCTCGCCCTTCGGATCCACGACCGGGCTCTCCGAACAAGCGTAAATGGTGCCGCTGGTACCGAAGCTTGCCGTGATGACTCCCGGCCGAGTATTTCCCGTCCCAATTGCGCCCATCATGTTATCCCCGCCTCCGGCGCTGACGACGACGTCAGTGTTTAGACCGAGACTCCGAGCGGTTGAGCTTTGCAAACAACCGGCTGGCTGATCACTCGAAATCAATGGCGGCAATTTGTCGAACAGATCGGGATCAATGGCGTTCACCACGGCATCCGACCATTTGCGTCTTCTGACATCGAGCAACGCCGTTCCGCTCGCGTCCCCATATTCCATGACGGTTCGGCCAGTCAGCCAGCAGTTCAAATAATCATGCGGGAGTAGAACGGTCGCCAAGCGGCGATAATTCTTGGGCTCATGCTTTTTCAGCCAAAGAATCTTGGAGGCCGTAAATCCAGGAAGCACTGCGTTGCCGATCGAACGAATAGCCGCCTTTATTCCGCCAAGCCGGTCGGTGATCTCGTCGCATTCCGCGGCGGTGGACGTATCACACCAGAGCTTGGCTGGGCGGATGACATCTCCGTTTTTGTCCAGAGGAACGAATCCGTGTTGCTGACCGCTGACGCCGATCGCTTTGACTTCGGAAGACTTCGCTTTGGCCAATTTCAAAGCCTCGAGTATTGCTGTGGCAGCCGCGTCGCGCCACGTCACGGGATGCTGTTCTTTCGCGCCCGGCGGCAGGTTAGGAAGCAACTCGTACGCTTGCGCCGCGGAGGAAACGACCCTGCCGCTGCGCGCGTCCACCACCAGTACTTTGGTGGATTGAGTTCCGCTGTCGATGCCAATCAAAAGTGTTCTCATAAAGAGTGGGCTAAAAGGCGCCGAAGCTCCGGAATAAGTTACCTACTTCACTTGGAATGAGAGTCTTTTCCTCCCGCGTGCGCAGATTCTTGAGCCTGATCAGAACTTCTCCAGTAGGGGTGCGATCGAGCTTGAAGGTCGATATCGCCTTGGACTCGATCGCGCGCTTAAACTGCTTGTCCGAGCTTGCTGGAAGGAAGGAATAGTCGAGGGCGAAACCAGCTTCTCGCAAAGTCTGGATAAGCCGCAAAGATTCTCCGCGCAAGGCTTCATCTTCAATCCGACAAAAGGCATGGAGCTTTGCATCAAATTGAGGGAGGAGATTCCGATCTTTAAGCAATTCGAGCAAAACCACATCTCCCATCCCGAAACCGATGGCAGAAAGGTTCGCCTTTCCTCCCGAGATCAACTTCACCAGGTTGTCATAACGCCCACCACCCGCGATGGCGCGGAACTCCCCTTTCTTGTCGAAAGCCTCGAAGACAATGCCGGTGTAGTAAGCCAGGCCGCGAATGACGTTGTAGTCCACTTTCACAAAATCCGCGAGCCCTCGATCCGAGAGATTTTGAACTACGGCGTTCAACTCCTGTGTCGGCAATCCAGCTTTGATAAAGTCCGTGACTTCCGTCAGGGAAAGACCGAGAGATGCCAGCTTGATGCCGCTTTGCTTGGGGTCTTCACGTTCCAATTTGTCCACGATTTGGTAGAACTCGAACGCTTTCGCGGAATCGGCGCAGCGCGCGCTAAAGAACTCCTGCCATGCGTTGCGGCTGCTCAAACGAACGACGAAATCGTTTGCAGTCAATCCAAAGGCACGCAACACATCGATGAGGAGAGCGACCAATTCGGCATCCGCCGCAGGATCGGTCTCGCCCAGGATATCAGCATTCAGCTGGAAGTGTTCGCGCAAGCGTCCTCGTTGCTGGCGCTCGTAACGGAAGAGCTGCGGAAGAGCGAACCACTTGATTGGCTTTTTGTAGTTGCGCTCGTGGGCCGCGACCAGCCGGGCTAGGGTCGGGGTCATCTCCGGGCGCAACGCGACTTCGCGATTTCCCTTGTCCGTAAAATTGTAAAGCTGGCCGACGATCTCCTCGCCGCTCTTGGTCGTGTAAAGCTCGAGGGGTTCTATGGGTGGACCGTCGTACTCGCGAAAAGCATAGCTGCGCGCCACGGCACGCCACTTTTCAAAAATATAATTGCGAGCATCGGCGCTCCAAACATCTTGATTGGGGAGAGGCTCGGGGTAAAAATCTCGGAAGCCAGGTAACCGTTCCATTCAATTTAAAACAAAAAAGCGCTCGATGAAAACAAGAGCGCTGAGAACTAGTCCATTAGGGCTGGGTTCGCTGGCCTTCCTCTTTCGGAGTGAGCATGAGCACGGTCTCGCGCATCTTTTTGCCTGGCTTAAATTTCACCACCGCTCGTGGAGGAATACGAACATCGGCCGCCGGAGCATTCGGATTTCTACCGACGCGCGCCTTGCGGATTTTCACCTCGAACACGCCGAAGTTGCGCAACTCCACCTTGGTCCCCTTTGCGACAGCCCCGGCAATGTAATCCAAGGTTTTCTGGATGACAGTGAGGACGTCTTGCTGAACCAGGCCAGTTTCCTCGCTGATTCGAACTAACAAGTCACGCTTCGTCATAAGTTTGTTGAGTTTGGTTTTGAAATATAAGAGCTTGGGTCTAAGCTATTACCGATTTATATCTCCCGTTCGAGGAAGGGTCAAGCGGGGAATCCAAACTCCGGATCAGCTCTCGATCACATTAATCTCGACCGGTTCGACACTAACTCCCATGCCCTCCAGCCATTTGATTGCGTCTTTGATAACAGCCCGCTGGCCCTCCATCTCCAAACAGACAATTCCAATCTCGTCGGTGACGCTGGCTTGGCGCACGTTGGTCACGAGCTTAAACTTATCTCCAAGTTGCCAGATCAAGGGTGTGGTGATGAGCTTTGGGGGGTACATCAACCACAAACGTGTGGTCTGAATTTGCGTCGGGTGTGTGCCCGAAGCCGCTTTGGTATTAGTTTGCTTTTGCGCCATGATAAGTTCCTATCCCCCAGCAATCGCGGGAATGATGCTGATCTCATCGCCGCTTTTGATCGGAGTCTGCTGGTTTTGCAAGAATCGTATATCCTCTTCATTGACATAAACATTGACGAACCGCCGGACCGCCCCGCTTTCATCGAGAAGACGTTCTTTGATTCCCGGATAACGCGATTGCAACTCCGTCATCACCGCTTCGACGGTGGCGCCGGAGACCTCGACGATCTCTTCATTGTTCGTGAGTTTACGGAGTGGAGTTGGGATTCTTACTGTGGCAGACATATGCGAAACTAGCAGTTAACTTTGTTTTCCAGATCTAAAAGCGCTTCAAACTCACGGAGGCTAGGCTTGATTTCATGCGTTCTCCCGGCGGAGCCAGCGACGGCATCGAGTGTCTTTAAACCATTGCCCGTGATGCAAAGAACCGCAGAATCATTGGCGGGAATCTTGCCGCTTGCAATTAGTTTTTTGGCGACGCCCACCGTAACTCCACCCGCCGTCTCCGCAAAGATCCCCTCGCATTCCGCGAGCCACTTGATGCCTTCACGAATCTCGTCATCGGTGACATCCTCGCACGAGCCATTCGTATCCTTCATCACGCGCAACGCATAAAATCCATCGGCGGGAGTGCCTATTGCTAGGGACTTCGCAATAGTATTCGGCTTAACCGGCTTAAAAAAGTCGAGACCTGCTTTCTGAGCCGTTGAAATAGGCGCGCAACCTGTGGCTTGGGCGCCGTGCACCCTATATTTCGCCTCGGGGGCAAGACCGAGTTTGATGAACTCCTGGTAGCTCTTATGGATTTTTGTGAGTAGTGATCCCGAGGCCATGCAAACCACCGTATGCTGAGGAATCACCCAGTCCAACTGCTCGATGATCTCGAAGCCCATGCTCTTCGAGCCCTCGGCGTAATAGGGGCGCATATTCACGTTCACAAAGGCCCATCCAAATTTCCCAGCAATCTCCGCGCAAAGCCTGTTGACCTCGTCGTAGTGGCCTTTGATCCCAATCACATTGGCGCCATAGACCAAGGAGTTGATAATCTTCCCCACCTCCAAATCCGCTGGAATAAATACATAGGATTTCAAACCGACGGCTGCCGCGTTGGCTGCCACCGAGTTGGCTAGATTGCCCGTTGAGGCACACGCCACGGTCGTAAAGCCAAGCTCCCGGGCCCGGCTCAAGGCAACGCTTACCACCCGATCTTTGAAGGAGAGCGTTGGATAATTAACCGTATCGTTCTTGATCCATAGCTCACGAATGCCGAGACGGCGAGCCAGGCGATCTGCCTTCACCAGGGGCGTATATCCCACCTGAAAACCGACGGTAGGCTTACCTGCGATCGGAAGCAACTCGCGATAGCGCCACATGGTTTGAGGCCGGGAAAGGATCGCCGCTTTCGTCATGGTCCGTTTGATCCTCTCGTAATCATAGACCACTTCAAGCGGACCGAAATCGAACTCACAGACGTGGGTTGCTGCGAGCGGGTATTCCCGACCGCACTCGCGGCACTTGAGCGCCTTCATGAAATTTTCATTCTTATCCATAACGTTCCGTTTCTCTTTCATGGGGCAACAAAAAACCCCTTCTCAATCGAATGAGAAGAGGTTGAAAGTCTGCGCGCTCTTCTCATCTTCCCCAAGCCATATTGACTTGAGCTGGAATTGGCACCTGGTCACTGAGGGTCGCGCCTCAGCCGGTTGCCGTGGTATCATAGGGCCAGACCCTTCACCACTCTGAATGAGACCGTTCTATCAACGGATGCGGATACCATGATTTATTCATTTTAGTGTGTCAAATAATTTTTCCTTTCCGCAGGTGTCTGCCAGGGCTGCTTCAAGAAAAGTTTTCCCTTCGGTTAAGGCAAGAACGCAGGAGCGGTTGAATGATATTGGCAGGGGAAAATGTGAACTCGGCTGATTTTTTTGAAGGGTGGAACTGGAAAGTCGGCTTTGCGCTCTTGAATTGAGTTG
>SIBE01000003.1 GCA_009695265.1 Pedosphaera sp.
GGCAACCAAACGGGACTCTGGGTTTTGACAGGAAGCCCCTACCGCGTGTCCGGGGATGTGTTTGTTCCGGCGGGCCAGGTGTTAACCGTCGATCCCGGCGTGGTTGTGGAGTTTGCGGGTGTAGCGGACGGGTTGTACGTGGATGGCACATTGGTGGCGCGAGGGACGGCGGCAGCGCCGATCACGTTCACATCGGATAAGGTGGCCAAGGCTCCAGGACAATGGAAGGCGCTCTATTTTCGGGTGGGCGGAACGAACTCGGTGCTGGAGCAATGTGTGGTGGAATATGGCGCGGCGGAGGGGTGGGTCAACGAATTGATCTCGGTGGATAGGGTCGCGCCACTGTTGACGAACTGCGTGGTGCGGGGGAGCCGGGCCAATGGGATCAGCCTGTTTGGCGCGGATGCGCGGATTTTGAACTGCCAGTTTACCGGCAATGGTTTGGTGGGAGACGGCTACCCCGTGTTGATGAGCGCTGATTCGCTTGCGACGTTGCGAGGGAATACGGCGAGCGGGAACACGAACAACGCCATTGGAGTGCTGGGTAACTTCACTCGGACGGGAGTTTGGACGAAGGATGGGATGTGCCGTACACTCTGACGGCAGACGTGGCGGTGGTGGCCAATCAGACGCTGACGATCGAGCCGGGGACGACAGTGCAGTTTCAGGGAGTGGAGGACGGGTTGTACGTGGATGGCACACTGGTGGCGCGAGGGACGGCGGCAGCGCCGATCACGTTCACGTCGGATAAGGCGGCCAAGGCTCCGGGACAATGGAAGGCGCTCTATTTTCGCGTTGGCGGAACGAACTCGGTGCTGGAGCAATGTGTCGTGGAATGCGGCGCGGCAGCTGGGTGGGTCAACGAATCCGTCAGCATCGATCGAACCACGCTGCTCATCGCGAATGTCACCTTCCAACTGAGTGGTGGCGACGGGTTGTTTGTGAACAACGCGTCGCTCCAAATCCGCGACAGTCGTTTGGTCCGCAATGTTCGTGACGGGTTGCGAACGGTTGGTGCCGCTCAACCCGCGATCCATCAAAGCGTGATTAGCGGAAATGGCGGAATGGGTGTGGAAAACCTGACTCCAACAGCGATTCTCGATGCTCGGAACAACTATTGGGGCGATCCCAGCGGGCCGCTCGACATTTTGAACACCGATGGCCGCGGCCAAACGAATCCCAATGGCAAGGGTGACAAGGTCAGTGAGTACGTCGATTGGAGCGGATTCTTGTCGAGTGATCCAAGAGCGTCGGTGATCGGAGTGCCGGAGATCGAGGTTTTGGCTGAGGGTTTGGATTTTGGCACGGTGAACCTCGGGAGCAGCGTCGAAAGGGGAATCACGATTCGGAACATCGGGAGCGCATCGCTGACGATCCATTCGGTGACTTCGGATAGCACGCGCTTCGTTCTCATTTCGCCTGCGCCTCCCTTCAATGTCCCCACGAATGGTCAGCAGAGTCTCATCCTCCGATTCACTCCTGACGTCACAAACCGCGTCACCGCCACACTTTCGATCGCGAGCGACGATGCCGACGAAGCGACATTGCGGGTGGCGTTGGCTGGGTCGGGCTTGGTGGCCGCGACCAACAATCCAGCTCCGGTCGCGGGCGCGTTGTTTTCGGATAGTTTTAATCGCCCGGATGCGGATCGCTGTGATCTCGGAGCGGGCGACAACGTGCTCGGAGGGTCGGGAACGCATCACTACCTGCCGTTGTTCCCCACAGGCGGGAATAATCCACTGAACCCAATTGGCGTCAGTTTGCTCGGCGGCATCTTGTCCAACCACAGCCTCGACTACGGAGGCGTCCAATTCGTCGCCGATGCCAATCCCTGCGCGCGCTCGTCGGTAGGTGAGAACCTCAGTCAGGACTTGAACATTCGCGTTGAGTTGCGCGTGCCCACCGACACTACAAAGCGCGTCACCCAGGCTGGGCCGTTCTTCCGCGCGCGTCCGGCGGTGGCTGGTGACGGCATCATCGGCGGCGCGAATACTGGCTATTGGGTGCAACTCCATAGCACGGGCAAGGTCAATGTAAAGGACTTGGCCACAGCCTCGGTTCTGGCGAGCAGCGGTGCGCCGGCGACCTTTGATCCGACGGTGATGCACTCGATGGAAGTTGCCGCGCGCGGCGAAACTTTGGAGGTCGCGCTCGACGGCCGGTTGCTCGTGTTCGAACAGTCAGGGGTTCGCGCCGTTTCAGTGCGGATAGCCGCGTCGGCCGTCGGCGCGGCGGGCTTGGCCTTTGGTGCCGAGCCGAATCGTGGTCAGATCGGCGGACAAACGGCGGACAACATTGTCGTTCGGTCTCCCGCTTCTTTGTCCGCTCTGCCTCGGCAGGATAACTTTGCACTCGTGACCGAGTTGCGCCTCGAAGTCACCCGGGAAGGTAAGGGCATCACGTTGCGATGGACCGCCCAAGAGCACGTTTTTCTGGAAAGCACATCTGACCTGACGTCGCCCGCGACATGGACCGCAGTGGCCAGCGTCCCTACGACTGTGGCAGGCGTCAACTCGGTCATCCTTCCTTTAAACAGCGGACGTCAGTTTTTCCGATTACGGACTTTTAGCGCCGGGCTCGGCGGATTCGCAGCCGCCCCGCGCATGCTTTCCGCCAACGGAGCCATCTCCGAATGAAGACAGGCGCTTGGCGGTCGTAGTGCCCGTTTTCCTTGGTCTTTGGTGGCAGCCAGGTTTTGGACCGAGTTGAGGACCGAAACCAGGACTTTGCCTTGGTGGGAGGCATCGAGGACCTGGTATTCGTAACCTTCGGTGGCTTCGCAGATGACCTGCGGATGCGAGAGTTTGGCTAGATGTTTGGACAACTGAGTATGGTCTGGGGCATTGTTTTCGAACTCGATCTGATGGCCATTTGAGTGGACTTGGAGCGTGGCTTTGGTGATGTCCATTCCGACATAGGTGGTGGTGTTTGGCGTCATGTTATGTTCCTTTTTCAGCGCGAGATAAATGTGTTCGGATTCACTCGCTGGCGTCGGACAACCTTTTGTTGCATATGCGACGAAAGGTTGTCGTGAGATCAGGGGCGGTGGAACGTGCGCAGTTGTCGGCTGGCGTCCCCGAGCACTTCCACCCTCCGCCGCCACGCCTGTTGCCCCAGGTAATCGGACGGCAGAATCCGGCCGGGCAGCAGCGGATCGTTCGTCACCGCCTCCATCCAGCCCTCGCGCTCCGCTGCCGCCCAACGCAGCAACGACTTCGCCCCCGCAGCGTTACGCAGCGTGTCGCCCGGTCGCTCGTCGAGGATTTTCAGATGCCGGGCATAACGGCGGTTGATGCGCTCGAAGTCCCACGCGCCCGCGACGATTTCCGGGTCCGATTCCCCCGCGCAGGGCCGCGCCTCCAGCAGGAGGAGCGATTCCACATTTATCTTCCCGCCGCCGAGAATCTGTCGTTCCTCCGTCAGCGCATCGGGCGTGACCCACACGCTTTTTTGCAGGCAGCCGAAGCCTTTGTAGCGCAGGTAGCGGCGCAGCCGTTCGCGCTGTGTATTTTGGCCCGTGGGCACGTCGAAGAGCACCAGTCGCCATTGCCCATCCCAAGGGCGGGCCCAGCGTTCCTCCGGGTCGCGCCCGCCCAGGACGTGCAACCGCCCCTGCGCGGACAGCCTATAGAGCCGGTCATTGGGGGCGCTGGCGTCGCGCTCCAGGAGCTGTTGCTGCTCCAAGGTGGCGACCTGGCGCATGAGGCCGTTGCGATAGGCCCAGCTTTCGTAGGAGTCGGTCAGGTTGCGAAAGGTCGGGCGCGCGAGCCTGTCAGCGGACCAAAGCAGGAGATTCAGGAATTCCTCTGTCTTGGGTTGCATGCCGGAAGCATGGCCGGAGGTTTGAAACAACGCAATACAACCTTTTATTGCATATGCAATAAAAGGTTGTTAAGTCCCATCAAACCGCTGCGTTGTTGACAGCGACGTCGTCTTCCCTCTCCACGCCAACCCCGACCCGCAAAGCGGCAGGCTCTTTGCCAAAGGCCCGTCGGACGTTCTTGACCACGCCACCGGCGAAATCGCCAGCGTCAGCGAACTTGGCATTGATGCGACGAAGAACCTTCCCGGCGAAGGATCCAAACGCCCCTGGCCGCCGCTTTGTTGCGAAGCATTCGCGCTCAGAGTTGCGCTGCTGGTGTGCCATCGCGCTATTCACCAAGTCTTTTCGTTATTTGGTGCTAATCTCTAATTGCTATAATATTACGTTTGTGTCACAAAGCGTGCGCTTTATGTTTTCCCTACAAAAATTTTTTGGCAAAGACGATCAATTCCTGGATCTCCTGGAAGCTTCGGCTGAAGAGTGTCGAGCGAGTGTTCAGGCGTTGGATCACAATCTAAAACCGAGCGCCAATCTTTCACTGGATGAATTTGTATCCTCCCGCAGGAAGAGCAAGCAGATCACGAATGAGATCGCGGAGTTGCTGTGCAAAACATCTGTTACCGGCTTGGAACGAGAGGACATCGAATCCATCGCGAACTCGCTCTACAAAATTCCTAAAACCGTCGAGAAATTCGCGGAACGTTTTATCGCGTTTGCCAATCATCTCCGAGACGTGAAGTGGGATAAGCAACTTGCGCTGCTTGATCAAGCGACGCAAACAGTGCTCGCGATGGTACGCGAACTTCGAGCCAAGTCGCATCTGGAAAAGATCAAAGGCCAGAATGATCTGTTGCAGAAAGTTGAAGGGGAGGCTGACGACCTCATTTTGCTGTGCCTCAAAGATCTCTGCAACGGTACTCATGACCCGGTGAAAATCATCATTCTGAAGGACCTGTACGAACTACTGGAGAAGGTCGTCGATCGTTGCCGCGATACCGGGAACATTATTTCGAACATCATTCTCAAGAATTCTTGAACGCATGGCGGCCCTGATCTTTCTCATCATTGTCCTGGTTGTGGTTTTGGGGTTCACCTATACGAACGGCTTCCACGACGCGGCTAACGCCATCGCCACGGTCGTCTCGACCAAAGTCCTGACTCCCCGCCAAGCCGTGTTGATGGCCGCGATTGCTAATTTTATCGGAGCACTCGGTGGCGTCGCCGTGGCGAAAACAATCGGGGCAGGCATGGTGGACGCAAACTTCATCACTGTGTACACGGTGTTTTGCGCCATGCTGGCGGGTATTATTTGGAACCTTGTTACCTGGTACTTAGGAATTCCGAGTTCCTCGAGTCACGCGCTTATCGGCGGTCTCGTGGGGGCTGCGCTCGCATCGGCCAAGAATAACTGGAGCGTGATTCTTTGGTCCTATCAGAAAACAGATCCAAAGACCGGCCATGTCGCCATGGATGGAGTTTACCACAAAGTCATCATCCCGATGATTTCCTCTCCGATTTTCGGCTTCGTCGGCGCGTTTATCATGATGGGGATCATCTTCGCGATGATCCGTCACTGGAAACCGTACTGGGTAAATCACATCTTCGGAAAAGCGCAGTTATTCAGTGCCTGTTACATGGGATGGGCTCACGGTTTCGCCGATGGGCAAAAGACGATGGGAATTATGGCGCTGGCATTATTCGCAGGGAGTAAGTCAGTCGATTGGGCTCATGTGCCTTCCATTTTTCAGTTTCTACATACCCCAAAATTCGAAATCACGACATGGGTGAAATGGTCTTGCGGCATCGCGATGGCGATGGGCACGTATGTCGGCGGCTGGCGGATTATTCACACTCTTGGACACAAGCTTGTGCGAATTAAGCCGGTTCACGGTTTTGCGGCCGAATGCACCGGAGCCACCATTCTCTACATTGCCGGCACGTTGGGCATGCCGATCAGCACAACTCACAGTATCACCACCAGCATTATGGGAGTGGGCTGTGCGCGACGTTTTAGCGCGCTGAATTATACATGGGTGGAACGAATTCTCTGGACCTGGGTATTGACGATCCCAGCTACGGCATGCCTGGCTTATGCTTTCATGTGGTTAATGTCAGCGGCAGGTTGGGATAAATAATACTGCGTCGCCTTCTGACCTCGGGGTCACCCGAATAGCTTCCGCTCTCGGGGCAGATGCCGATCCCTCATTTTCTCGATGTGTGGAGTTCCCCAAACTCCGAGCTGAAGAACTCATTCGGCTGTCCTGTCTCGCGTCAGTCTGATGATGAATTGGCATTACCAATCGAGCGACATTTGGCTCCGACGCGCGGCCCGCCATGAGCTGCGACGAGCAGTCGTGTTAGGACAGGGCTTCAGCGCGCGCCCAGGCATCAGCGCCGAGGATCTCGTCGAGGGTGGGGTGGGGCACCGGTTGATGCCGTTCCATCGCTCGTTCCACAGCGACGCTGATCTGTTCGAAGCTAATCTTGCCGGAGCAGAAGGCATCCACCGCGACTTCGTTCGACGCGTTCAAGACCGCTGGCATCGTTCCGCCGAGTTCGCCGGCGCGGCGGGCCAGGTTTAAGGCTGGGAAGCGATTGAGGTCAGGCTCCTCGAACGTTAGGGAACCGAGTTTGGCCAAATTCGTTTGGACTCGGTCGCTGCTTACTCGGTCGGGGTAGGTCAGAGCGTATTGAATCGGGAGGCACATGTCGGGCGAGGAAAGTTGGGCGATGATTGAGCCATCAACGAACTCGACCATCGAATGGACGATACTCTGCGGATGAACCACTACCTGGACGCGATCCATGTCAATATCGAAGAGCCAGCGCGCCTCGATCATCTCCAAGCCTTTGTTGAAGAGTGTCGCCGAGTCGATGGTGATCTTCCGGCCCATGACCCACGACGGGTGCTTCAGAGCGCGTTGAATTGTAATACTCGGAAAGTCTTCTTTGGGCGTTGTCCGAAATGGCCCGCCTGAGGCTGTGAGCCAGAGGCGTCGAACAGAATTTGCCGGCCTATCCTGCAAGCATTGAAAAATCGCCGAATGTTCGCTGTCCACGGCGAGGACTTTCACGCCATGCTTCCGTGCTTCGCTCATCACAATCTGCCCAGCCATGACCAGGATTTCTTTCGAGGCGACCGCGATGTCTTTCCCGGCGCGAATCGCGGCGAGCGCGGGTTGCAACCCGGCCGTTCCAACGATCGCTATCAAAACAATGTCGGCTGAAGGAAGCGTGGCGAGCTGGAGCAAACCTTCAGCACCCGCATAAACTCGAGTGATTGTGCCAAGGGCGCCGGTTAACTCTTTCGCATCATCGTGACTCGCGACAGAGATGGCTTCGGGCCGATGTTTCAAGGTTTGTTCGGCCAACAATTTTGTGTTGCTCCCGGCGGCCAATCCGACCAGTCGAATGTGCTCCGGCAAATCTTCAGCCACTTTGAGAGTGCTCGTGCCGATGGAGCCGGTGCTGCCGAGCAGAACGACGTTTTTCATTCAGTTTGTCAGAATATGCCTGAGGTAAAGATACATGAGCGGCGCATTAAACAGCAGGCTGTCCATCAAGTCGAGGATGCCGCCGATGCCAGGAAAGAGACGGCCGGAATCTTTGACGCCAGCTTCGCGTTTGAACAAGGATTCGATCAGGTCACCCACCACCGCCGAAACGCTCAAGGTGATTCCCAGCACGATTGCATGGAGGCGGTTCATCCCCGCCAGCTTCCCTTCCGCAAAATGGGCGAAGACGCAGCTGGCGAGAGTCGAGATCACAATCGCGCCGCCGAAACCTTCCCAAGTCTTGTTGGGGCTGATCCGGGGGACCATCTTGTGTCTGCCGATCAGCGAACCGGTGACGTAGGCGCCCAGGTCGCTAAACTTTGTCACCAGAATAAAATAGAGGATGTAGTAGGAGCCTTGGATATTGGGAAAGAACTTGATCTTCTGGATGAAGTTCAGCAGCCAGGGCACATACATCAATCCGAACAACGTCGTTGAAATCGCGAGAATCCCCGCCGTGTTGCTGCGAGACACAAATTGGCGGATGCAGAGGCCGAGCACAAAAATGATAAGGATGCTCGTCTCGAAATCATTGGCTTTGGCCGGATCAATGTGAGGCCCCAACGTGCCCGATAAGTAGAGGAAGGTGCTGGACATGAGCAGAAGGCCCCCAAAAATGCCCCATCCTTTGAAGCAGGCCAATTCTCTCTTGCCGACCAAATCGTAAAATTCCGCGAGGCCGAACCCGGCGATGACCATCATGATCGCCAGCAAACCGTAGTTCGAGACCAACTTGTTCCCGGAGAAGAGGGCGGCCAGAACGATAGTCCATAACGCAACTGAGCTGATCAAGCGGCGCATGAGAACAACAGGCTTGGAGAGTTGCTGCTGTTGCGGTTGTTCGGAAGACATCGCTTTGGAAATTAGCGATCTGACAACGGCTGTCTAGATCATTCAGTCAATCCGCCAATGCTTGTTGGTGCGCAGTGGAGATCGACAACATTCTCCGCCGCTTGGAGGACTCGATTGGAAGTTTAGCTGCAAGAGGTCGAAAGGATAGGATGCTCAGTAGGGGCCAACCGCTCCCGCAGCGCGAACAAACATCATTCTCTTGATTACAACCCTCCAAAACGACGGTGCCGACGCGCGTATTCCTCCAAGGCTTCGAAAAGCTGTGCTCGCCGAAAATCCGGCCACAGAGTTGGGGTGACGACAAATTCAGCATAAGAGATTTGCCACAGCAGAAAATTGCTGAGGCGCATTTCGCCGCTGGTGCGGATTAACAAATCCGGGTCTGGCCAGTGGCCCGTGTAAAGGTGCTGGGAGACGAGCTGCTCCCCGATCTCAGCCGGTTCGATGGTTCCTTCTTTCGCTTTGGCAGCAATACGTCGCACGGCTTCGACGATCTCCGTGCGGCTCCCGTAGCTCAGCGCCAAAATTAGCGTCAGGCCGTTATTCCGAGCCAAGGCGGCCTTGGTTTTCTCGAGCTGTTCCTGCACAAACTCCGGCAGCCGGTAAATCTGTCCGATGGCTTCAAGCCTGACATTGCTTCGATTCAACTCGCCGATTTCGTTCTTCAGATAACGCGCCAGATACCGCATCAAGGTATCGACTTCGTCTTTGGGGCGATTCCAGTTCTCGACAGAAAACGCATAAAGCGTGAGGTATTTGACCCCCACTTCGCCGGCGGCCCTCAGAGTGACGCGAACCGACTCGACGCCGTTGCGATGCCCTTCGACTCTTGGCAAATGCCGTTCTTTCGCCCAGCGCCCGTTTCCATCCATGATAATCGCGACATGGGCTGGCAGCAGCGCTTTGGCCTCTGGGCTAAGATGTAATACAGGTGCGGTCATTTTCCCTTGGAAAACGGCAACGCGCGAATTGGAGACTGGCCTAGAGGAAGATCGTCTGATCTCGCGAAGGCCCGACCGATGCAATCGTCAGTTTGGCGTCGGTAAGTTCCGCGATCGCTTTGAGGTAGCTTCGCGCCTTCGCAGGAAGCTGTTTCCACTGCTTCACTTGATCTGTCGGTGTCTTCCATCCTTGGAATTCCGCGTAAATCGGTTCACATTTGGAAAATGTTTCGATGTCGTTCGGCACGTAGTCAACTCGAAGTGAACCGTAGCGATAGCCGATGCAGACTTTGATGGTCTCCAATGAATCCAACCCATCCAAGTTCGTGACGGCTAACTCATCGATGCCATTCACCATGGTCGCGTGACGGGTGGCGACGGCGTCGAACCATCCACAACGGCGCGCCCTGCCCGTGGTGGCTCCGAACTCGCGGCCCATGTTATGGAGCATGTCGGCTATCTCCGCATTCTCCGTCGGCAACGGTCCTTCCCCGACGCGTGTCGTGTAGGCTTTCATCACGCCGACGACTCGATCCATACGGTTCGGAGGAACTCCAGAGCCCGTGCAAGCACCGCCTGCCGTTGTGTTGGAGGAGGTCACAAACGGATAGGTCCCGTGATCGATGTCAAGGAAAGTGCCTTGCGCGCCTTCGAAGAGAATACTCGCTCTGCGACGAGATGCCTCGTGCAGTTTGACAACGGTGTTCGTGACAAAGGGGCGAAGTTTGTCGCCGGCAGCTCGGTAGGCATCGTGGACTTTTTTGAAGGAGAGAGGTGCTGCGCGGAACGCTTTGAGAATCTCGTTATTTTCTTTGATCTTCTGGCGAAGCATCGGTTCGAAGCGAGAGGGGTTAATTAGGTCGATCATTCGCAAGCCGGTCCGCGCCGCTTTATCGCCGTAGGCTGGACCGATGCCGCGCTTCGTGGTGCCGATCTTGTTCTTGCCTTTCAGGATTTCGCGTTGTGCGTCGATCTCGCGGTGATAGGGAAGCACGAGGTGCGCGGTTTCGCTAATCATCAAGTTGCTATCGATCTTGATCCCGAGTGCGACCAAGCCTTCAATTTCTCCCACAAGGCTCACAGGATCGATGACGACGCCATTGCCAATGACGCAAAGTTTCCCTTGGCGCAGAATCCCCGAGGGCACGAGATGCAGTACGTACTTCTGTTTTCCAATAAAAACTGTGTGCCCCGCGTTATTGCCGCCTTGGGTTCGCACCACGATGTCCGCTTCCTCGGTTAATACATCGATGATCTTGCCTTTGCCTTCATCGCCCCACTGGGCACCCACTAAGATTGTATTCGCCATAATTAAATGATCCAATGCCGACAATAAAAAGCCCCGAACTGTAAACTTCGGGGCGCTTGCTCGGTATTTACAGGAAAAAATTAAAGAGATGACAGAACCGTGTCAACGTCGGAATCAACACCTGTGGCCGGTTGGAGGCATCTGCGAAAAAGGACAGGTCCAAACCACTCCCTCTCGATCGACGTTCGGCATGCGGCCGGAAATAGTCCCAGAAGTTGGCTTTCATCTCTTGCTCGTCACTTCGCTGCATTTGCCATAGTCAGGGACTGGTTCGGCCGTTACGGAGCAGCCAGCACGGCTCTGTAAAAGCGGGCACCCGCACTGGTCGTGCTCGTATCCTCAAACTCCAGTAACACCCCTGTAGCGCTGATTGTTTTGACGGGGCTCCAGTTCACCAAATCTGTCGAAACATCAATCCTGTATTGTTTTCCCGGCTGCGAGGTTAAAGTCATTCGGAAAGGACTGCCCGGAGATCGAGGCGCAGTGAAGAGCTTTAGAGAGCTCACGTCGCCGTTCAGTCGCGCAACACCCCCCCGCGCCGCGCCGTTCACCGCAGTGAAAAATCCACCGATGAGAATCTTTCCATCGGGCTGTATCGCAATGGAGGAGAGTGAGATGACGTCTGAGAACGTGAGTTTTGGGTTGTAACCGGTGTCCAGACTCCCATCGGTGTTCAGCCGCGCCAAGCCGATTCTCGGGAAGCCATCCACCGAAGTGAAGCCCCCTCCGATAAGTACTTTCCCGTCGGCTTGCACAGCGATGGACTCAACAAAGTCGTTCGGACCTGCGCCCCTGCCAAAGCTGGTATCCACAGAGCCATCCCCATTCAGGCGCACCAAATTGGTTCGGCTGACATTATTCACCGACGTGAATTCACCACCGACGATCACCTTTTTGTCCGGTTGAATCGCAAGAGCGTAAACGGCGGAATTCATTCCTTGAATACCCGATCCAGTGTTGAAGAGCGTGTCCACGTTGCCATCGGCATTCAACCGGGCGATCCGGTTCTGAGGCACTCCATTGACTAGCGTGAAGAAACCGCCAATGACAACTTTCCGGTCCGGTTGACCAGCCATCGCAGTGGCCCAATCATCGATTTGTGTTGGACCGAAACCTGGGTCGAGGGATCCATCAGCCTGAAATCGCACGACCTCGTTGAGGTTAACCCGATTCAGTGAATCGAAGATTTCATCAGACACAAAGAACGTCCCATCCGGCTGTACGGTCAAGGAATTCACAAAGCCCAGATCAGGGGCAAATCGAGTATCGACTGATCCGTCGGTATTGAGCCGCGTCACCCCATTGAATCCGCCGACGATCTTGCCGTCAGGTTGCAGCCCCATTTGAAGAAACTGCAAGATCTGGGCGCCCGCGGGTGCCTGGGGAACGAAGCTTGGATCAATCGAGCCATTGGGATTGAGTCGGACGATTCCCGGGTGACCCGTGGCGTTCACCGAGGCGAAGTTTCCCGCAACCAGCACCTTCCCATCTTTCTGGATCGCAATCGCGGTCACGGGAGGAAGGTTTCCTGGTGGAACAGGGATGTTTATCTCGGCAAAGCTGAAGTCGAGGTTTCCCGGTTTCTGATTGTCGATGATGCGGACCGTGTGATTAGTGGGTGACCCGAGCAGCGCGCCTGAGCTCACATTGAACAGAGAGAGGTTGATCGTTTCATCATCTTCCGCGATCGGATCATCAAAGATGGAGATGGTGATCGTCTTCTCGACCTCCAGCGGACCAAACCGAAAGGTGCCGCTCTTGGGGGCGTAATCTGCTCCTGGCGTCGCTGTGCCGCCGCTCACGCCGTAGTCAAGGGTAAATGCCTCGACGCTGTCTCCGAACCGGCTCACCTTGACTGACACAGTGGCGTTAGTCTCGGTGGCGGATGTGCTCGGAGTCGAGAATTCAAAGCTGCTGGTCCGGATGTTCGTGCTCAGGAGTCGAGAGACTCGATTGGTCTGGGTGCCGTCCGGCGAGACAAAAGTTGCACCGATCAAAATTTTTCCATCGAGCTGCAGAGCCATGGCGGCGACGGACTCCGTTTCTTCATAACCGAGTTCATTTCTATAGGTGGTGCCAAAATACGGACCGAAAGTGCCGTCCAAAGATCCGTCGCCATTAAGCCGAGCAATGCCGTGACGATTGATCTCATCCACTGTCAGGAATGTTCCGCTCAGCAAAATCTTTCCGTCGCTCTGCACGAGAAGGGATGTCACGAGTCCGGCTGTGGTGACGCCAGCATCATCACGGTCCTTGACTCCGGTGCTGGGGTCGAAGCTCAAGTCAATCGATCCGTTCGCATTCAGACGAGCAATGCCACTGCGGCCAAGGTCATCCACGGTTGTGAAATCACCTCCGATGATGACTTTCCCATCCGGTTGCAGGGCGATCGTCTCCACGCTGGCAACGTCACCGATCACACCGGCGCCAGGGTTGAAACTGACATCGCCCGAGCCGTCCGCATTGATGCGTGCCACGTTGATGCGCGTGAGCCCATCGACATCTGTGAACTGTCCGCTGATCAGGACTTTGCCGTCCGTTTGAAGCGCGATTCCGGAGATCCATGGCGCTAAAAAGTTCATGTCAAAACTGCTTATGCCTCCGCCACTGTTGAAGCCAACATCGACCGACCCATTTGCATTCATCCGCGCTAACGTCTTGCGGATCACTCCGTTCACGGAATCAAAATTCCCTCCGACGAGTATCTTGCCGTCTTTTTGAAGAACTAGGGTGTAAACACCGGGCGAGACGCTCCCGCTCACACCGGACCCAGGGTCGAAGCTTGTATCCAAGGACCCATCTGAATTAAGCCGGGCGATACGGGTTCGATCAGTGGATCCGACATGAGTGAACTCGCCGCCGATGACGATCTTCCCGTCCGGCTGCACGGCCAAAGCGTGCACGCGGCCGTCCGGTCCTCGACCGACGGTTGTGAAGCTGGCATCCCGGCTCCCATCGGAATTCAGGCGAATGATTCGGATTCGGTTCGTGGAGTTTGGTTGTGCGAATGTTCCTCCCGCCAGCACTTTTCCGTCGGGTTGCAACGCAATGGAACTTACGAAATCGGTTGGCAATGTTGCTCCGTTGAAGGCGTTGTCGAGCAAGCTGCCTCGATGCTCGTTGTCCATGAT
Organism: Pedosphaera sp.; assembly: GCA_009695265.1. GTDB lineage: Bacteria > Verrucomicrobiota > Verrucomicrobiia > Limisphaerales > SIBE01 > SIBE01. Next base: position 13,611 of record SIBE01000003.1, read on the forward strand.
GTATAGCCGCCCGGTCGCTTGATTTCCTAGAACCGCGCCGCCAGTCGGCTTGGTCAACGCGAGCTGAACCGTTTCGCTCCCTTCGGCAAAGGGATCATCCAAGAGCGGGATGGAAAACGTTTTGCGTGTCTCGCCCGTCGCGAAAGATAGCGTGCCGGACTGAGGCGTGTAGTCGATGCCTGCTGTCGCCAACCCTTTGCCAGTGGCGTAATCAACGGTCACCGCCTTGTTGCCGCTCCCGCTGCGCGTCACGGTTATAGTCACCGAACCGGTATCTTCATCTCCAAAATAAAGCGGCGAAGAGAACTCGATGGCGTCACTGGTCTGCTGCGCCAAGCAGATGCTGGGCCCGCTCAAGAAGTTTCCCAAACCCAGAGCAAGCAAAAGGATTGTCACGGGCAGATAACAGTGACCGGTGGTTCGATTGATTTGATTTGAAGTTGCCATAGTATTTATCTGTCTTGGACGGGCCTGCCCGCCGCTCGACGAATCGGGTTAGAGTTTCAGAGGCGGACGTTCCCCGTGCCTCGTCTCCAGCCGCTGATGAAAGAATAGTTTATTTCGGAGCTGTTGTCACGGCGCAGGAGTCTGCTTCAGTTGGGGTGTGTTGGGCGTTTGTTTGAGCGCGCTTCGTTTTGTCACTTTCATTTGATGATGGAAACCCTCTTGCGCAGCGGGGTCGGCCTGCTATAAAGCGGCGTCAACAGGTCAACTCGATCAAACGGAAAAACTATGCATAAAGCAATCACTTGTATCCTTACATCCAGCTTACTCATGACGATTGCCCTCACGGCGCCAATGACGCTGGCAGCCAACGCGAAAAAGCCTTCCGCAGAAGCGCCCGCAAAAAAGAAAAAAGTAGTTCAACATTCTGTCGATGGCAAAATTAAAGCGGTCGATAAGACGTCCATGACCATCACGGTCGAAGGAAAGCTGAACAAGCAGCATGTCGTTCATATCAATTCACAAACGCGAATGACGAAAGTAGGTAAGCCCGCAACTTTGAACGATGCAACGGTCGGCGAAAGTCTAAACGCCCGGGTCGTGAAAAGCGCCGCTGGGACCGAAGATGCGGTTTCGATACGTTTAGGACTCAAAGCCAAGGTGCAGCCCGCCAAAAAGAAAGGCGTTACAAAAGCCAAGGCAAAAAATCCGTAACAGCTCGCCGCCTCTGTCGCTGAGTATTGTTCCGTCACATTAACTTCGTCTCGATTCCGTTTACGAGATGATGGTTCGGCACGAGCCTGATCAAAGCGCGCGCGCACTCGATTCTGTGTGGGCGCGCGCGCCGATCGCCGCTTGGGAGCAGCGCGTGTGACTCAAGAGAGCTTCTTCTTCGCCTCTTCTGGCACAGTTACTTTTGTGGTGCCAACCTCTTTGATCTCAACGGTCGTGGCGCGGTCAACCTCCCGGTCAGTTCCGTTGAAGTTCACCGTGCCTTTTACCTTGAACTCGTACTTCGAGAGAGCGCCGTCCTTCAGCCAGAACTTCACCGAGCCTTTGGCATTGCTGATTGTCGGACCGTCACCGCCAGGTCGTCGGAATGTCAGCAGCGTTTTCGCCCCCTCTTCACTGAGGTCGCCGGAGTAGGCGTCGCCCTCTTTTTTGAGGTTCTTTGCAGATGAAGCAAGTTCGGTGGTCTGAACTGCCGGCGTCTTGACATTCCGGACCATCATCGGCAGAAATCGCGCCGCGCCTTCGGCGTTATCAAGCTCTGAGAGCGACTGCCAACCGCCATCCTGATTGGTGACAGCCGCTTTCTCGCCTTTAATCACGGCTTGCGTCGTGTTATCACCGAAGCTCATCGTGATGTGGGTAAAACCGTCTTTCTCGGTCTTGCCTTCCGTTGGACCTGGCCGAAACTGGCTGCCTTCAGGAACGACAACAGTCGTTTTCCAACTGTAATTGCCCTTCTCGGCAAGTTTCTTCGCCGCATTCGTGATGTCACTTTGGGGACTCGAGTCCGCCGCGAGCAGTGAGCTCGCCAGCAGGACCGTTGCACAGATCAATATGTTTTTGTTCATCGAGAGGTCTTTCATTTAGATTTTCCTCGTTTGAAATAGAGGGGTTGTTTTGGGCTTCGGCCGACAGTAAACCGCAGATGCGCGATGACGCAAGCCAGAACAATTCAGCAAATCTCTTGTTGACTCCCGCCCCTCTGAAACCGGAACTTCCAGTGTTGCGGTAGGTAGTCCCGGCTTCAGCCGGTGGGGCGTCGGCAAGTCCACAGGCGTTGGATTCTCGCACGCGATGCCGCCTGAAGGCGGGACTACATGCGTGCCAAAATGAGCAAGCCAAGCACGAAGCGCGCGTGGCAGCACCGATGAACTGCGTTGCCGTAACCGAGGGTGCACGCCAAGAGGCGATGTTTCCAACCCGTTGGGGCAAAATCGTCCGCAAGGAAGTTCATTGGAAGAATTGCTGAGAACAATTGGCTTTCACTTGCCGAGGATGGCGGGATCGGTTACATAGGTTACTCATGGCGCAACTTATGCAACACACGTTCGCTCATGCCTGCTCTTCGGTTGTAGAATTTTACCGCAACCTCTCCTTCGTTCTCACCGTTGCTTTGTCGCTCGCAGCGGTCAGCACGCGAGCCGCAGATGCGCCGCCTCTGGACCAGTTAATCCAAATCCGGGCCAATCCGCCCGGAACCGCCGCCGAGAAATCTTCCACGGCAGAGGGGCTCGCGTTCTTCGAGAAAAAAATCCGTCCCATCCTGGCCGACAAATGTTACAAATGCCACTCCGCTGATTCCGAGAAGGTCAAGGGCGGGCTTTTGCTCGATTCGCGCGAAGGAATCCGCAAAGGCGGCGACTCGGGTCAGGCCATCGTCCCCGGTGACTTACGAGCAAGCCTGCTCATCAAAGCGATTCATTATGGAGACGAAGATCTCGCCATGCCTCCGACGAAGCAAGGAGGCAAACTTCCAGATGAAGTCATCGCCGATTTCGACAAGTGGGTGCGGATGGGCGCGCCCGATCCTCGCGAAGGCAAGGCCCCTCTGGCGAAACAAGGCATCGACATCGAGAAGGGCCGACAGCACTGGGCATTTCAGATGCCGAAGAAAATCGGACTCCCTCGAGTGAAGGATGCGAGGTGGTCGCGCTCCGATCTTGATCGATTCGTTTTGGCCGAGCTCGAAACCAAGGGGCTGAAGCCCGTTGGCGATGCTGAGAAGGCGACTCTGCTTCGCCGTGTTCACTTCGATCTCATCGGCCTCCCTCCAACAGCGGAGGAAGTTGGAGCTTTCGCGCAAGATATTTCACCGAAGGCTTTCGAAAAAGTCGTGGACCGCTTGCTCGCCACGACGCAATTCGGCGAACGCTGGGGCCGTCATTGGCTCGACGTGGCCCGTTACGCCGAATCGAGCGGCAAGGAAGTCAACATCTCCTATCCCCACGCCTGGCGGTATCGCGATTATGTCATCAAGTCCTTTAACGATGACAAGCCTTACGACCGCTTTCTGAAGGAGCAACTTGCTGGAGATCGGCTGCCTGCTTCGGACGACACTCAACGTGCCGAGCAACTCGTGGCTACTGGGTTTCTAGCCGTCGGGCCGAAGTCGCACAACACGCGGAACCCACGCCAGTTCGCGCTCGATCTCGCGGACGAGCAGATCGACGCCGTGTCGCAAGGGATGCTCGGGTTGACAATCGCTTGCGCGCGCTGTCACGATCACAAATTCGATCCCGTGCCGCAGGTCGACTACTACGCGTTGGCTGGCATTTTTCTAAGCACGGAAACGGACTTCGGCACGCCCCGTTTTGTCCAGAATAACAACGTCGCGCCGTTGATCACGCTGCCCAAAGGCGCGGATGTTTCCGATGCGTCGCCGATGCCGCGGCAACAGCTCGCGGCAATGAGGCGTCGGCTCGAACAGGCGCAGAGGACTCGCGACGAATTGCTGGCCGAGGCGCGGGCCGGCAACGAACGTCCCATGGGGGCAAATCCACGCCTCCTCGGTGCCACGACTCAGATCGCGATCTTGGGAAAGCAGTTGAGCCGCTATGATGAAAACGGCCAGCCATTGCGCATCGCGATGGGTGTGGGAGACAGACTGTATCCGCGCGATACCCAGGTTCTTGGCCGCGGCGAAATTGACAAGCCGGGGCAGACCATTCCTCGTGGCGTGCTTCAGGTCCTCTCGCCAAAGAAGCCATCGGAAGTCACGGAAGGCAGCGGTCGGCTCGAGCTTGCGAACTGGATTGCCTCGCCGGAGAATCCTCTCACAGCGCGCGTGATGGCGAACCGCGTTTGGCTCAATCTTTTCAACCAGGGCCTCGTGCCAACTCCCGACAACTTCGGAGCGAGCGGCCAGAAGCCGTCGAACCCAGCGCTGCTCGATTATCTCGCCGTTTCGTTTGTCGAAAGCGGCTGGTCTGTGAAGAAGCTGATCCGTCAGATCGTGCTGAGCCACACGTATCAGCTCGCCTCGGATTACGACGCGCGCAATTACGCCGCGGACCCGGACAACATCTACCACTGGCGAATGAGCAAGCGCCGCCTGGACGCCGAGGCCATTCGCGACGCCATCCTGTCCGTGGCTGGCAAGCTCGACCTTACACCTCCCCAAGGCTCCCCTGTCGCCAGCGCCGAAGGTCCCGTCCTGCAGCTCATCCGACCGATGCCTGCCTTTGGTGGTGGCAGGTTTGGTGGTCCGACAACGGGTGACGGCGGCAGCCCGTTCAACTCAGACCGCGCCGTTCGTTCAGTCTATCTCCCGATCGTCCGCGATCACGTTCCCGATGCGCTTGCCGTGTTCGACTTCGCCGAGCCAAGTCTCGTCGTCGGTAATCGCGAAGACACCACTGTGCCCTCGCAGGCGCTCTACCTGATGAACAGCGCCTCGGTGCAGAAACTGGCCGAGGCGATGGCTGACCGGCTTTTCGCAAAAGATCTGAACGACGTTGAACTGGGCAAAGCCGCGTTTCAACTCGCTTTCTCACGGTCGGCGACAGACCGCGAGATTAAGGCAGCCAGTCAGTTCTTCACGCGTTTCAACGCAGCCGAATCCACGAAATACTCGACGAAAGAACTACTCGGGCGCGCCGGAGTCGTCGCCTTTTGCCAGGCGTTGTTCGGCAGCGCCGAATTTCGTTATCTCAATTAATCAACCGCGCTTAAACGCAGAGAATGGAAATGGCGCTCGGAATCATCCCTCTCCTTCACCCACAGATATATGAACACGACCACCAACTCTTTTCGTTTCTCGCGCCGTGAAGCGCTGAAGGCTCTCTGGAGCGGCTTTGGCTACGTCGCCTTCGCCGGCCTGGCGGCGCGGGCTGCGGAAAAGGACGCGCTGAAGGCGAGTCCGTTGTCGGCCAAGAAGGCCCACTTCACTCCCCGGGCCAAGCACGTGATCTTCCTCTGCATGAGCGGTGGACCCTCGCACGTGGACACGTTCGACTACAAGCCGAAGCTGAACGAGGATGATGGCAAGTCGGTAAACAATCGTTTTCGTGGCGGGACAGCCAAGCTCCTTGGTTCACCGTGGAAATTCGCGCAGCATGGCCAGAGCGGCCTCTGGGTTTCGGAGCTGTTCCCCGAGGTTGCCAAACTAGCGGACGACCTCTGCCTCATTCGCTCGATGCAAACCGATCTGCCGGCCCATCCGCAGGCGTTCCTGCAAATGCACACCGGCAGTTTCCAGTTCGTCCGGCCATCGCTCGGCGCATGGACACTCTACGGGCTTGGAAGTGAAAACGAAAACCTCCCCGGGTTTATCACGCTCAATCCTCCGCTGAACAATGGCGGTTCTCAAAACTATGGCAGCTCGTTTCTCCCGGCAATTTACCAGGGAACGCGCATCGGCTCTGAAACCCGCGCTTTTGGTCCCGCGATGGCTGCTGGTGGCGAGGCCAAAATGCCTAACATTGCGAATACCAAGCTCTCCGCGGCTGGGCAGCGTGCCCAGATTGATTTCATCCAGGAGCTGAACCGCGAGCGAGTGCAGCGCGACCAGTTCAACCCGCAGGTCGAAGGCGTTATCGAATCCTACGAACTTGCCTTTCGTATGCAGAGCGCCGTGCCGGACGTGATGGACCTCTCGAAGGAATCCCAGGCTACTCGAAATTTGTACGGCCTCGATGGCGGTAGCACCGGCAACTTTGGTCGGCAGTGTCTGCTGGCGCGCCGTTTCATCGAAGCTGGCGTTCGCTTCGTGGAAGTCGGCTCCGGTGGCTGGGATCAACATCGCAACCTCAAGGCCGACCATGAGCGCAACGCACGCTCCGTGGACCAACCTATCGCCGGGCTCCTCACGGATCTGAAGCAGCGCGGGCTGCTCAAAGACACACTGGTAATCTGGGGCGGCGAGTTCGGACGCACGCCCTTCGCTCAGAATGACGACGGACGGGATCACAACAACAAGGGTTACACGATCTGGATGGCGGGCGGCGGCGTCAAAGGCGGGCTCGCCTACGGACAGACGGACGAGTACGGTGCCGAAGCGGTGGAGAACAAAGTTCATGTCCACGACTTCCACGCGACTATTCTCCACTTGCTTGGCCTCGACCACGAGAAACTCACCTACCGTTACGCAGGCCGTGATTTCCGATTGACCGACGTCAAAGGCAATGTCGTGAAGGACATCATGGGCTGAGCGTTGAATGAAGCCAAGGAACCGGCGGTGTTCCGGATACCTCGGGTTGTTCGCTTTCTGGCTTTGGTGAATTGTTGAAAAATACTTCGTGACAAATAGCCCGGCGTCCACTAGAGAGTTGCCTGCCCCTCCAGTTCAGCGGAAGACGAAGATGGTTTGGGCGTTGTTATTATAAGGAATGACGCGCCGTTCTGAGTTGGAGCCTACAAAAGTCTAAAGCATCGGATTTGCGATAATGGAACCTTCCCTGACCCACCTGTTCCAATGCCGTAAGCAAAGGTCGTCGGGTGTCGGTTTTGTGTCGTTAGGGCGTGAACATCAATGCAACAAACAAAACCTCAGAAGAAAAGGATTTAGATGAAAAATCTCGCGAATCATTCGTCCCGTATTCAGCGATTCTGCATTCTCTCGGTTTTGATTCTCACCGCGTTGCTGAGTCAACCCGCCACCCATGCGGCAAAGATTCTCTACATCGTCAATTCGTTTTCCGATCCGAGTACTCCAGCTCTCGGCAACGATCAGGAAGTGTTCGACCGCCTCACTAGTCAGGGGCATAAGGTGACCTTGGCCGATGATGATACGGTATCGGTGGCCGACACGACAGGGATGGAACTGGTCCTTATTTCGTCGAGCGTCGGGAGCGGTGCTGCGGGAGTAAATCCTCTCTCGATTAACACGCTGCGAACGGGCCGCATTCCGGTGATTTCTTATGAGCCTGGGCTCTACGACGAGTTGATGTTTCAGAGAGAAAACACGTTCGGCAATGCGAACGGCCACACATCGCTCGCCATTTCGGCTGCGAATAAGGGCCATCCACTCGCCGCTGGCAAATCTGGAACTGTTGATATCGTCGCCCCGGGAGATGGCGCAGTCGTGAGTTCTTCGGCTCTCCCTTACACTGTGGGCACGAACGCGATTATTATTGCCACCAACGCCACGCCTGATGTCGATGTGGGTCACATTTCAATGTGGGCTTATGACACCGGCTCCCGTCTCGCCGACAACACAACAGTGGTGCCGAGTCGGCGAGTCGCCCTCTTCTTCAATGCCACCACGGCACCTGGGTCGTACAATGACGTTGCCTACGCTCTTTTTGACGCGGCCGTAAAATGGGCTTTGGAAAGCGCGCCGAAGGGATTGTCGCCGACCGCCAGCATCACGGCTCCGACCGCAGGGGCCACGTTTGCCGCCGGAGCGGCCATCACAATCAACGCGACCGCCGCCGATGCGGATGGAACCGTGACGAAGGTCGAGTTCTTCGCAGGGACCAATAAAATCGGAGAAGACACGACTAGCCCCTACAGCATTATTTGGAATAACGTCGCATCGGGTCGTTACCTCTTGACGGCCAAAGCCACGGATAACACCGGTAATATCGGAGCTTCGGCTGAAGTTAAAATCGTGGTAGGCACTCCTCCGCTCGAGGTTGCCTTTGTCATCGGAGCTTTGCCGCCCAACGCCAGCGAAGCCGCTTTGATCCAGCGCTTGGTTAAGACCGGACTCGTGGTAACGCCCATTGACGACGACGCTGCGGTTCCTTCCGACATCAATGACAGGGCTTTGATCCTCGTCGCTTCGACCTCAGGATCGGGTAACATTACGAAGTATCGCGATGTCCCCGTCCCGATCATCAACTGGGAATGGGCTGCCTATGATGGTTTGGGAATGGCTGAGGCGGATGGCGGGACCATAGATAACAGCGAGACCCAAATTGATATTGTTGATGCGACTCATCCGTTGGCGGCTGGCTTGCCGAAGGGGCTGAGGACTATTTTCCCCGCGGCGGCGGCTCAAATGGCTGCTGGCGAACCCGTGCCCAGCGCGAAGATCGTTGCAGTGGCGGCCGATGGGTCTGGTCGGGCCATGCTTTTCGGATTTGAAAAAGGAGCTCTATTATCCGAGGCGGTGGTGCCCGGTTTGAAAGCTCCCGCGAGACGAGTCGGGATCTTTCTGGGTGGCGACACATTCAGCGGACTCAATGCGGACGGGCTAAAGATTTTCGACGCCGCAGTGAACTGGGCAATGAATCGTTCGGCAACTCAACCTCCGGGAAAGTTTAATTCACCGACAATTCAAGGGAAGGCGATCGTCGTTTCCTGGGCCGGAGCTGGCAGACTTCAGCAAGCCGACGCTGTAGCCGGACCGTGGAGTGATGCGCCAGTTCAGACCAACCCGCAGACCGTGGGCATCGCCGGAGCGATGAAGTTTTATCGCCTTCAACAATAGTAGTTGAGCCAACCGATATAGCTCTTCCATTTAGCAACTCCTAAAATGGTAAAAACATGTTAACCAAACTGGCGGCTCTGAGCTGGCTTGGCTTTGCCTGCGGATCTTTCGCGTCCACGCCGAACGCGAAAGACCTTCAGTTCTTCCAGGATAAGGTCCAGCCGGTATTGGCGGAGAACTGCTATAAGTGCCACAGTCATTCGGCTGAGAAAATCAAAGGCGGCTTAGTGTTGGATTCACTCGCGGGCTTGCTGAAAGGAGGCGATTCTGGCCCGGCTCTCGTCCCAGGCAAACCCGACGAAAGCCTTATCATCAAAGCCATTCATCAAACGGATGAGAACCTTCAGATGCCTCCCAAGGGCAAAAAGCTGAGCACCGACAAGATCGCTGATCTAGAGAAATGGGTTCAAATGGGTTCTCCATGGCCGGGCACCGAACCTGGAAAGGTCAAAGTCCGAGGCAAAATCTCGGATGAAGACCGTGCTTGGTGGGCTTTTCAACCGGTTCGCGATCGGAAAGTGCCAATCGCCGACGATAGCAGTTGGTGGAGAAATCCGATCGACCGATTTGTTTTCGATAAACTTCGTTTTGAAGGCCTCGAGCCTTCCCAGGAAGCCGATCGTCGAACATTGATTCGCCGACTCTATTTCGACCTCTGGGGTTTGCCTCCTTCGCCGGAGGAAATCAATGCTTTCTCTTCAGATGCATCGCCTCGCGCCTACGAGACATTGGTCGATCGGTTGCTGGACAACCCGCACTACGGCGAACGGTGGGCGCGTCATTGGCTCGACCTGGTACGCTACGCTGAATCCGACGGCTTCAAGGCGGATTCGTTCCGGCCTCAGGTCTGGCGCTATCGCGATTACGTTATCAAGTCGTTGAACGAAGATAAGCCCTATGACAAATTCGTTCGCGAACAACTGGCGGGGGACGAGTTGGCGCCGGGTGATCCCGATGCGATTGTCGGGACGATGTTTCTGAGGCACGGGATTTATGAATACAACAATCCTGATGCGAAGGGGCAGTGGGAGGCGATTCTCAACGAGCTCACCGATGTCACGGGTGATGTCTTCATCGGCGTCGGGATGAGTTGCGCCCGTTGTCACGATCACAAGTTCGATCCGATTCTTCAGAAGGATTATTACAGGCTTCAAGCATTCTTCACGCCGATCGCATTGCGCGATGACCTGGTGGTGGCCACCGCCGAGGAGCGGTCGAAATACGGTGAAAACCTGGTCAAATGGGAGGAGATGACCAAGGAGATTCGCTCCCAAATTGCGACCCTTGAAGAGGAGTATCGTCGGAAAAATCTCCAAGGCGCGGCGCGAAAATTCCCTGAAGACATTCAGGAGATTTTGCTCAAAGCCGAGTCCGAACGAACCCCTTACGAAGAACAAATTGCCCAGCTTGCATATCGACAGGTGGCCCCTGCTTTCGAACAGATCGAGACTAAGCTGAAAGGCGAGCAAAAGCAGAACATGGCCGAGCTTCGCAAAAAGCTTGCCGAGTTCGACGCCTTCAAGCCCCAGCCGTTGCCCCTTACCGTCACGGTCAGCGATGTGGGGCCGACAGCTCCGCCGACTTTCATTCCCAAGTCTCGCAACAAGGAAGCGATCGCTCCGGGTTTTCTAACGCTGTTGCAAGAATCGTCGGCGGAAATCAAACCGGTTTCGACTGCGCCCAATTCCACTGGGCGACGCACCGCGCTTGCGCAATGGTTGACCCAGCCTGATAACCCACTCACGACCCGGGTCGTCGTCAACCGTATCTGGCAAAATCATTTCGGACGGGGGATCGTGTCCACGGCGAGCGATTTCGGAAAACTTGGCCAACCGCCGTCTCACCCGGAGCTGCTCGATTGGCTCACCTCGAAGTTTGTTCGGGAAGGATGGAGTTTCAAAAAGCTCCACCGCCTCATTCTGACTTCGGCAACTTACAGACAATCCTCGACGCAGCCACCTTCTGAACTCGCTCTGAAGAAAGATCCGGAAAACATTTTGCTTTGGCGGATGAGCCCTCGGCGGCTCGATGCGGATCAAGTCCGCGACACGATTCTGGCGGCCTCCAATGAGTTGGATTTTGAAATGGGCGGCCCTAGCGTCGATGCCTCGAAACCGAGACGTTCCATTTACACAAAGGTCCGGCGCAACACGCACGATCCTTTGCTTCAAGCTTTCGATGCGCCGGATAATCTTGGCAGCACTCCGCAGCGTAACATCACGACGACCCCGACGCAGGCGCTGCTCATGTTTAATAGCCAGACTGTCGTGCAACGCGCCAAGGCGCTAACGAGCCGGCTGAAACGATCGCAATTGTCCAGCGATTCCGACTTAGTTTCAGCAGCGTTTAAATTGACACTCGGACGTGAACCGGAATCCTGGGAAGCCTCGGAGCTGACTACGTTTCTTCACCAACAGACAGAACGCATCATCCGGGGATTGTCCAAACCCAAGCCCGTTCCCTTTCTTGCGGAACCACTGCCCGCACGCGATGGCAAAGCGGCCGTGTTCGACCGCGATGGCCCTCAAAACCGGTTTGAGGTTCCGAACAGCCCCTCGCTTCCAGATCAGGATTTTACAATCGAAGCCATCGTGCTGGTGAAATCGGTCAATGGCGATGGTGCCGTTCGGACGATCGCCTCCCAGTGGAACGGTGCTAAGACACAATCCGGCTGGTCCTTTGGCGTTACGGGAAAGAAGTCTTTGCACAAGCCGCAACACCTGGTCCTGCAATTGGCCGCAAGCTCCGCGAAGGGTGGAAGTTACGAGGAGATTTTCTCGGACTTGGCGATTGATCTGAACAAGACCTACTACGTTGCGGCGTCGGTGCGGCTAGGAGAAACCAATCAATCCGGCGTTACGTTTTACGCGAAAAACCTGGCGAACGATGAGGATCCGCTTCAGGTCGCGCATGCTGGACATCAAGTCAGCGAGCGTCTTCACGCCGTGGTGCCGTTCACCATCGGCTCCGTGGCGACTGACAATTCAGGATATCAATTTCAAGGTCTCATCGATGAAGTGCGTTTGACGAGCAAAGCGCTAGGGCAAGAAAAGCTGATGGTCAATGCAGAAGGCCCTACCTCAGATACCGTCGGCTATTGGCAGCTCAAATCAGAGAAGGACTTCTACAAGGACCGATCAGCGCACGGCAATCACATCAAGGTGAATGTGCAGGACACTCACCACATTGACCCTCGGACTGCGGCGCTCGAAGACCTTTGTCATGTCCTGTTCAATGCGAATGAATTCTTCTACGTGGATTAATCGCGAAGCCGACTTATGAACTCGATGAATGGCCAATCAATTCCGGTCCCCCACGGCGAAGTCGCTCAGACGCGGCGCGATTTTCTGATGCGCTCTGGAGGCGGTTTCGGCTCGCTCGCGTTGACTTACCTGCTCGGAAACCGATCGGTGTTTTCGGCCACAGGTCCAGCCAAAGCAGTGGTTTCTCCGCTCGCTCCGAGACAGCCTCAACTTCCGGCAAAGGCCAAGAGCGTCATTTTTTTGTTCATGGAAGGCGGTCCCAGCCACATCGACCTGTTCGATTACAAACCCAGGTTGAACGAGATGGCAGGGAAGCCATTGCCACCGAGCTTTGGGAAGATCATCACTGCGATGGGAGAGTTCGGTTCTCCGGTGCTCGCGTGCAAGCGCGCTTGGAAACAGCATGGTCAAAGCGGCCTCTGGATCTCTGACTGGCTGCCCCACACGGCCGAATGCGCGGACGACTTAGCTGTTCTTCGCTCCTGCTGGGCCAATGGCATCAATCACTCGACAGGCATTTGCCAGATGAACACCGGCGCCACGCTCGCTGGCCGGCCTTGCCTCGGTTCGTGGGTCACTTACGGATTGGGCTCCGAAAACCAAAACCTACCGGCGTTCGTCGTCATGCAAGACAGCAACGCCACCGTTGTCAATGGTCCCCGCAACTGGAGCGCGGGCTTCATGCCAGCGTTGTACCAGGGCACACGGCTTTCGATTGGCGCCGAACCAATCGCCAATCTCAACCCGCCCGCTGGCTCAACGGAGGAGCAGCAATTTGCCAAATTGCAATTGCTCGATCAGCTCAACTACCGCCATGCCCAAAGCCGCAAAGTGCAATCCGAGCTCGATGCCCGCATTGCCAGCTACGAACTTGCTTTCCGCATGCAGGCCGAGGCGCCCGAGGCCGTGGATGTTTCCGATGAGAGCGAGGCCACGAAAAAGCTTTACGGCATGGATCAAAAAGAAACCGAGGCCATGGGCCGCAATTGCCTTCTCGCCCGTCGCCTCGTCGAACGCGGCGTCCGCTTTGTGCAGATTTATCACGGCGCCGGGAACAAATGGGACGCGCACACTAAGATTGAAAAGAACCATTCCGAAATGTGTTTGGCAATGGATAAGCCGGTCGCCGGGCTATTGAAGGATTTGAAAGCGCGCGGTCTTCTCGACCAGACGTTGGTCCTTTGGGGCGGTGAATTCGGCCGAACTCCCATGTCTGAAAAGGGCGACGGCCGCGACCACAACCCTACTGGCTTCACCATGTGGATGGCTGGCGGCGGCGTCAAAGGAGGTCAGGCGATCGGTGCCACGGACGAGGTCGGTCTCCACGCCGTCGAGGATCGCTTGCACGTCCATGATCTGCACGCCACCATTCTCTATCTGCTCGGGCTGGATAATATGGGATTAGTTTATCGCTACAAGGGCCGACCCGAACGCCCAACGCTCAACGAGGGCGAGGCGTACAGGAAGATTACCGGCGCTTAAGCTTTGACACTGTCCGACGAGAACCGCAGGGGTCGATAACAATTTCCCTTGAGAAAACCCGCCCTCCGATGCGAGCGGGAGCTTGCTTCAGTGGTTGTGTCGTTTCACAGGACGCCTCCAGCCCGGATGGAACGAAGATATGGACCATCTCACCGGGAGGTCACTTCGCGAAACCGCGCCTCGTAACACTCATGGTTCGTGCCCATGAGCCGGTCCCAGACGTTGAAGTAGAGGCCGTAATTTCCGCGCACAAACTCGTGGTGCATCACGTGGTTCGTCGGCGTGTTCAACACATTCCCAAGCCATGAATCCATGAGCGCGCGTGGATAGATCTCAAAGCCGGCGTGGCCAAGCACATTGAAACCCACCTGCCAGAGCATGAAGATCAGGAACGCCAAGGGGTGGAGCGGATAGAGGCACACGGCCAGCGGGAAAATCCCGGCCTGCACCACCGCCTCAGCCGGCGCAAACGCATACGCTGCCCACGGAGAGGGATTTGTCGAGCGATGATGCGTGACGTGCGCCCACCGGAAAATCCGCCGGTGGTGCAACAGGCGGTGTGTCCAATAAAAATACGTGTCGTGCAGCACGATCGTCACCGCGATGCTGGCCCAGAACCAACCCGCGCCTCGCGCGCCCAGGTCCAGGTAAAGCCGCGTCCATCCCCGTTGTGTGGCCCAGATCGTGGTGACCCCCACCACCCCGTAGATCACCACTGTCCGCAGGGAATACCGGACCTCGCGCCACACGTCCTGGCGAGCCGGATTCGCCGGTAGAATTTTTCGTCGTACCCAGCGCGGTCGGAGCCACACATACCCGAGTAACCAGGCTGTGCCGGCGAAAAGCGTGTAGCGGATTCCGTCACTCACCGCGATCCGTGCAATCGTTCGAAGAAAGTCAGCGCCAGTTTCCAGCGACGGAAACAAGGACCGCATGACGGTGGAACTGCTCATGGCCACAACCTAACCTGCGCGGGCCGTGCTGGTCAATCCGTCCCACTGCCGCCCGCGGGACGAACTCTAGCCACGAGGCCGTCTCTCACTATCTTGACAGCTCGTTTCATCCAACGCTCACTTCCCGGGAGCGGGTGATTGCCGAGGAGATGGTTTGGTCCTGGCCTCAGCCGACTCGCCCTGTCTGCCTTCGCTGTTTCAATGTTTCGCATTGGACACATCGACATCCGCATGATTTTATTCCAGCAATCAACCCTCTTTCGATGCCGATATGAACGTTCACGAAACTCGCGCAAGCACGCGCCGCCAATTTCTCGCTAGAACCGGCCGCGGCGCAGCGGGCGCAGCAATGGCCTGGTCGGTGTTAGGCTGCTTAAGTCCATCCGCATTCGCTGCCCACCAGAAGCGGTTGCGCGTGGCGGCTATCATCACCGAATACTCCTACCGCAGCCATGCGCACGTCATCCTCGAAAACTTTCTGGAGCCCTACCTGTTCAACGGGAAGCTGATTTCCTCGGGCATGGACCTGGTCAGCATGTACGTCGATCAGATTCCCGCCAATGATCTGTCTCACGCTATTTCGACGAAATACAATATCCCGATTTATCGAACCATTGCCGAGGCGCTGTGTTGCGGGGGTGAGCGTCTTGCGGTGGACGCGGTGCTTTCGATCGGTGAATTCGGTAATTATCCCGTCAATGGCAAGGCGCAGATGGAATATCCACGCAAGCGGTTTTTCGATGAAATCGTCGCCGTTTTCCGGAAAAGTCGGCGGGTGGTTCCGGTCTTCAATGACAAACATCTGTCGTATCGCTGGGATTGGGCAAAGGAGATGTGTGACACCGCGCGGCAGATGGCCATTCCATTCATGGCTGGCAGCTCCGTGCCGCTGGCGGAGCGAACGCCGTCTTTGGAATTGCCGCCGCGGGCCCGAGTCGAGGAAGCCATCTCGATTCACGGCGGAGGAGTCGAGTCGTATGACATCCATGGACTCGAAGTGCTCCAGTCCATGGTTGAAGGCCGTCGTGGTGGAGAAACCGGAGTTGCCAAGGTGCAATTCCTCGAGGGTGAAGCACTCTGGCAGGCGGCGAAAGATGGACGCTGGTCACCGGAACTTGCGGCTGCGGCACTCGCGGCGAAGCCAGTTCCGGGGCTGCCATCCGCTCAGGAATTGATGCGGCCGATGGCGAAAGTAGGTGATGGTCGGCCATTTGTTGCGCACGGCATTCTCGTAAGCTATCGCGATGGCACGCGCGGCACGATGTTGTCCGCAGGCATCACTGGGACTCGTTGGTATTTCTCCTGCCGATTGGTGGGCGAAGCCAGGCCGCGCGCGACCAGCTTTTACGTCGGCCCGTGGCAGAATCGCAATCTCTTCAAAGCGCTGTCGCACGCCATCCAAACGCATTTCCGCGAGCGCCGTGCGCCCTATGCGGTCGAGCGCACTCTGATGACCACGGGAATCCTCGACGCGGCGATGGATTCGCGCGTCAAGGGCGGTGCGGTGCTGGAGACGCCTCAATTGCTCTTTGCCTACAAGCCGCGCGGTTTCCGGTCGATGCGCGAGATGGGCGCGAGCTGGAAGATCATCACGGAATCCCGGCCCGAGCCGAAAGGGATCGAGTACGGCGGGGAATAACGAGGGGCTGGATCCGGGATCGATTCCAACTCCTCAAACGCCCGTCACGTTTTCTCTGCCTCCTTCCTTTGCTCGGCGAGTTTGAGCAGCACAGCGAGCTAGAGATGGTCGAGTGAGTCAGTGAGCAAACCGGCCAACACCTCCACCGACTTGATTCAGCGTGGCGCCTATCGATCAAGCACGCGGACGGTGGTCAGGGATTTGATGAGAATGTGGTCGGCCCATTTCCAGATGACTTTTTTGTCACGAGTGATTTCGAAAGCGTGAGCACCCTTTCCTTCCTGCCCGCGCAGGAAGTTGCCCACGATTAAGTTTCCGTTCGCCAAGGGTTGGATGCTGGACGCCCATGTGATGTTCAGGTCGGGCGCATCGGCGGCGGTGAATTGCCAGGCGATTTTTTTGTCGGGCGTGACTTCGATGACGCGCTTCTGAGTGCCGCAGGAGATCAGTGTGTTGCCGTTGGGCAAGCGTTGTGCGTCGCCCGCGTTCTCGACCCCGGTGTATTCCCAGACGAGTTTGCCATCCACGTCCACCTCGCGCACCGCACCTTCGCCTTCGTGGGCGGCGAGGATGTTTCCGTTTGGGAGTTGGTGGATGTTGCGCACCTGGAGGTGATAACTTTCATGGCTCGTCCTCAGCGGCGTGACTCGGACGACCTTTCCTTTCGGATCTACTTCAACAGCCTGGCAGGGGCCTTGTTCCGCCACGAGAGTGTTACCGTTCGCAAGGCGTTCGCAACCGAGCACCTGTGGGCACTTGCTGACGTAGTTCCACACTTCTTCGCCCTTGCGCGTGATTTCGCGCACCCCGGTTGGTTTGCCGCCGTAAGCGTAGATCACGTTACCGCTCGGCAGGACTTGGAAGAGGACAGCGATGCTTGGGGGTGTGTGTTCCCAGACCACCTTGCCTCTGGCGTCCAGCTCGATGAGGCGATTGGGCCCCTTGCCATATTCGAAGAACATCAGCCGATGCTGGACGTCAGGATCAGCGGCAATACAACTAACCGACGAAAACATCGTCAGGGCAATAGCGGCAACGGACTTGAAAAGTGTCATAGTGAATTGAGGGTTGCGTCATTGATTAAGGAAACAAGCGCGGGGCGCCCGCAAGCCTGATGCGGGGAACATCGAACGTCCGCCGATCGATGAAGTTTGAGCCGACTGACGTCGGTTGCTACGTTGCTTATGGATCACGCGCGCTGTTGCTGGTGAGGAGGTCTCGATGTGTTCGCGGGCGCCTGTGACGGTGCGGGACGAAGACATCGTCCGAGCTTCTTCAACAAGACTTGCAGTGGGGATGGGCATGGAAAGAGTCTTAGAAGTTGTCGGCCGACCGTCAACCTCAAATGGCCTTATCTCAGGATAATTTTCGTGTGCCAGCCGTCTTTCAATAGTGGGAAGTGCGCGTGTGGCATCGAGCTGGTTTAACGGCGGATTGGTGAGTTGCGGCTAAGGTCCTCATTGTTTTCCTTTGCCTTCTACCAACCGCCTCGCTTAGTTTCCTGGCATTGTGAAAACTAGTAGTTTGAAGCAGCGTCCGGTCCGAGTTGGACTGATTTCCCTGGGGTGCGCCAAGAATTTAGTGGATGCCGAAGTCATGCTGGGTTCACTCATGTCGGACGGCTTGGAGATTACGAATGACGCCGCGAGCGCTGATGTCGTCATTGTCAATACGTGCTCTTTCATCGATGCCGCGCAGGAGGAAAGCGTGGATACTATTCTTGAATCCGCCGAGCTGCGCGAAGCTAAAAACCGCGGGCAAGGGTTGATCGTTTCAGGCTGTTTGCCCCAACGTTTTCGCGAGGCATTGCCAAAGCTCTTACCGGAGGTGGACGCGTTCATGGGCATAGATCAAGTCTCCCAAGTCACTGAGATTGTTCGGCAGGCGCTTGAACATCGGGCGACTCGGCTTCAGGGGATTCCTCCCACCGGCAAAACGAAACGAGAGGGGGGGGGGATCGTGGCTCGACTGGCTGAGTTTGGTAAAGACCAACCCGACGCAAAGAGAGAGAGCAACCACGAGGAAAACCTCCGAGGCACTGACAAATTCGGCAAGACCAAAACGGTAATCGGGCCTGCCGCGCCTGCGAAGAATTCGCCTTTGAGCGCATCACGGATTACACCGGGCCGATCACAGCCGCCAGGTCCACTGGTGAATGTGAATCCGCGGCCCAATTACATTCCCGACTACACGACGCCCAGGTTTCGACTCACGCCGAAACATTTCGCGTACGTGAAAATTGCGGAGGGTTGCAATCACCCTTGCAGCTTTTGCACCATTCCTCGAATGCGCGGATCGCATCGAAGCCGACAGCCGGGCGACATCATTCAGGAGGCTCGGCAATTGATTGCTGAAGGTGTCAAGGAATTGAATTTAATCTCTCAGGACTCGACGTACTACGGCCTCGATTTGCGACCGAATCGGAAGGGCTCGATAGCGGCGCCGGAGCGGTTCAAGGAAGCGGCCAAGGCTTTACCAGCCGATGCGCCGACGCTTTGCACGTTGTTGCGCGCCCTCAATGAGTTGCGAGGTGATTTTTGGATTCGATTGCTTTACACCCATCCCGCGCACTGGACGGATGAATTGATTCAGACGATTGCGGCATGTCCGAAAGTGGCTCGGTATGTCGATATGCCTTTGCAGCACATTCACGAGAACATGCTGGAACGAATGCGGCGCGAAACCTCGCAACAGCACATCATCGATCTTATTGCAAAAATTCGCGCGGGCATCCCGGGCATAGCCCTTCGAACGACTTTCATCGTAGGATTCCCGGGAGAAACCGAAGCTTATTTTGAGACGCTCCTGGAATTTATTCGCGAGACGAAATTTGAAAGACTTGGGGTCTTCACCTATTCGCCGGAGGAAGGGACCCGAGCGGCCAAGATGATGAATCAGATCGGCCCGACGGTCAGAAAACGGCGTCGAGAGAGAGCGATGGCTGAACAACTCAAAGTGGCGCGCCAGGTTTCCGAATCGTTCGTCGGACGGAAAATCAAAGTCTTGGTTGAACACGAAGCAAGCTCTAAGGAATTGTTGAATGCACGTGTGAGTTCATGGGAGCACGGGTTGATCCGAAGCGCCACACAGTCGAGCGAGCTTCTGTCAGGCCCTTATTTAGTGGCGCGCAGCCAAGCGGATGCTCCTGATATTGATGGGCGTGTCTATGTCCGTGCGAAATTGCCTTTAAACCGGTTTGCTCGGGTCAAAGTGATTGGGCATACCGATTATGATTTGATAGCCCAGCCGGATGAACGTACCCAATAAACTGACGGTTTCGCGGTTGGGGCTGACGGTAGCTTTTCTGGCGGCAATTTTCTGTCAATTGCCATTCTCGAAGACAGTAGCGTTGATTCTATTTTCAATCGCGGGATTGACCGATTACTTCGACGGAAAGATCGCCCGCCGCGACAAGCTCATCACAAATTTCGGCACACTGATGGATCCGTTGGCTGACAAGATTCTCACTTGTTCGGCTTTCATTGCGTTTGTGGGGTCTGGAAGGATGGCTGCCTGGATGGTGGTAATCATCGTGACACGGGAATTGGCGATCACAGGCCTGCGCCTCCTGGCGGCTTCAAAACAAGTGGTTCTCGCCGCCGAAGGTTATGGTAAACATAAGACCATTTCGCAGATTGTGGCGATCATTTCCATGCTGGTTTTGATCAGCTATCCGGAGTGGGGACCTTGGGGGAGAGCGGCTCTTGAATGGTGGGTGCCACTCTTCACGGAAGTGTCGAAATGGGTGGCGGTGTTTCTGACCTTGAGTTCAGGCGTTCTCTATTTTGCCCGCAACCGTGTCCTTTTCTTGCATGATCTCTGATCCCTGATGAATGGCTTGGTGCTATTGTTGGCTCAGGGGTTCGGTTCGGGTCGCGCACCGTTTGCGCCGGGGACCTTTGGGTCTCTGGTCGGTTTGCTGTGGTTCTTTCTATTGCTCGAAGTTCCGTCGGGTCTGTTTTACGTAGGTGCTTTGGTTTTTGGGATCGCTCTTTCCGTCTTAATTGGAACTCAGGCCGAAAAACTTTTGGGCGAAAAGGATCCCGGTTCGGTCGTGATCGATGAAATTGTTGCTGTGCCGCTCTGTTTTGCGAGCTGGGTTTTTATTCTTTTTTTCGAAGAGGGTCGATGGCCATCCGCTGAATATTTTTTCCGCCTCAAAACGTGGCCATGGACTCTCGGAGTTTTTGTCGCATTTCGGTTTTTTGATGTGGTGAAACCTTGGCCTGTGCGCCAAAGCCAAGCGCTGCCGCGCGGTTGGGGCGTGACGGTGGATGATGTTTTGGCTGCTTTATATGTGAATCTGTGCGTTTTGGTGGTCTTCGCCGGTCGATCTTTGTTGTCTCCCTGAGATGAGTCATCCGCGCGCATGATGCGTGGAAATGATTAATCACCCCTGAAGGCGTTGCGGCCACGCGGTGCCTGAGGCGGGTGAGAATCACTTGGGCCGCAACCCCCCGTGGGGTTTGAAGAATGTCGCACTCGCGCACCCAGGGTTGGTCCGAGGACGGACCAGCCTTGGGCTTCACGTTCCAGCCCCGTTAGGGCTGAAGAGACGGCTTGGACTTGTGTCGAATGTTGATAAGACGCGAATGGCCATTGCGTCGGCTAAAGTATTTTTTGTCAAAATACGTTGACACTCTAAATGGTTTTATTAAAGTGCGACGACCGTAACCCAAAATTAACCGAAAGAAATTATGAACCGCGTTTTTCGAAAATATAAAGTCGGAGCCTTCACGCTCATCGAGCTCTTAGTCGTCATCGCCATCATTGCTATTCTGGCAGGAATGCTTCTGCCCGCGCTGGCTAAAGCTAAAGCCAAAGCCCAACGTATCAAATGCGTGAACAACCTTAAAAATGTCGGTCTGGCCTTCCGTATTTTTGCGACGGACAACGGCGACCGATTTCCCATGAGCATTTCGTTTACTGAAGGTGGTTCTTCAGAGTTTACGGTCGTAGCCGCTGCTCAGTCGAACTGGTTTCATTTTGCCGCAATGTCAAATGAGCTGAGCACTCCTAAGATCATCGTTTGCCCGAGCGACGGTGCCAAGACAGAGGCGACGAACTGGACGACCCACATTGGTCTTCTCAAGAACAAGGCGACCAGTTTCTTCGTGGGTCTTGATGCGGACGAAACACGTCCTCAATCCGTTCTGTCGGGTGATCGGAACATGACCAATAACCTCCCTGTTCGCTCGGATATTGATAAATCTGAGATCATCAACATCGGCACCAACCACACCGGCGCGCTCGGTGCTGGATGGACCAAAGACCTCCATCAGAATTCAGGCAACCTGGCTCTGGGTGATGGAAGCGTGCAGCAGCTCAGCACTGGTCGTCTTCGCGAGCAGTTGAAGAACACGGATAGCACTCTTAACCCGATTGCTTTTCCGGGCCAGTCTCCTAAGTAATCTAACTTTCCTTAAAAAAGAAATTAACCAAGGCATCCGAAAGGATGCCTTTTTTATTTTCCAGTCGCAGCGGCTGTCAGTTCGATAATCTGCCTGAGCTCTGTATTTGGCCGGAATTGAATTGTTCGGAAAAGTTTATCAACAATCGGTTTGCGCCGCAGCATGTCTTGAAAGCCGGCGGAGTAGGCTTCTCCGTAGGGAACGAGTGCGAGCGGTGAGTTAGATCCCAAGGTGCGAATGACTAGCTCGGCAAGCTCTCTGATGCTGATTTCGTCTGTTCCTCCGATATTGAAGACCTGACCTGGTGCAGTCGGACATTTTCGGAGGCGGACAAGCGCTTCGACGGTATCCTGCACATAACAAAAGCAGCGTGTTTGGCCCCCGTCTCCATAGACTCTCAGTGGAGCCCCTGTTTTGGCGGCTGCTATGAACCGCGGCAAGACCATTCCATAGCGGCCAGTTTGGCGCGGACCCACTGTGTTGAAGAGACGGGTGATGATGACGCTCAATCCTTTTTCTTTCGCATACGCCAGCGCAAGGAATTCATCCATCAGTTTCGAGCACGCATAACTCCACCGGCCTAAATGTGGCGGGCCAATGATCAGATCATCCTCCTCGTCGAATCCTGGCTTTTGACTTTTACCATAAACCTCGGAGGTGGAGGTCAATAATAAAGGGATTCCGCAGTCTCCGGCAGCCCGCAGAATCGCTTCGGTTTCGTGCAGATTGGTTTCGATCGTGCGAATGGGTGAATGAACCACCAGTTCGACTCCTACGGCGGCAGCGAGATGGTAAATGAAGTCCGCGTTGGCAGCTAGTTCGTGCAGTGGGGATTCCGAAACCTTGCCTTGAATCAGGTGCAGGTCAGGATGCGAGAGCACCGCCCGAAGGTTATCTAGGCTGCCAGTCGAACAATCGTCGATGACTGTCACTGAGTTGCCGTCGGCTAGGAGCCGTTCCACCAGATGGGAGCCAATAAATCCAGCCCCTCCGGTGACTAAGATTCGCTGAGGATTCTTCATTCTGATAGCGCCGTGGCGACCGCTTGAGCAAGTTTCTGTCGGTAATCAGCATTGGTAATCAGTCGAGCTTCCTCTGAATTCGAAATGTAACCGCCTTCCAGCAATACAGCCGGGCGCTTCTGGCCTTGCAGGACGGTCATAAAACGGGCTCGACGGAGGCCTCGATCCTTGCGCCCAGTGGACTGAAGCAAGGCTCTATGCAAGCGGATAGCATATTGGAGATTTTGGGCGTCGAACGTATTATTTGGAAAAACAAGAGCCGGATCATCTTCGTAATCACGCGTCAGATTAGACGGCATGCCCACCGGAGTTAGGCAATACGTTTCGACGCCTCCGTGGTCGAGCCGGGCCGATTGTGACTCGACGGAGTTAAAGTGAAGGCTGATGAAAAGATCGGCTTGAACTTTGTCAGCGAAGGCAACCCTGCTCGATAGCGAAAGGTCTATGTCTTTCGTCCGTGTGAGAAAAACCGTCCAGCCATTTGCCATTAAAAGCGGCTGAATCCGGAGCGCCCAATCCAAGGTATAATCTTTTTCGCACCTGCCATTGAGAACGCATTTGGCACCGGTATTCTTGCCGCCGTGCCCTGGATCGATGACGACGACGCGGGTCGTCTTTTGAAGAGCGGCTGGCAACTTAGTCAGTGGTGCGAAATTCTTTGCGATGTCCAGGGCATTGACCACAGGTTGCCCGTTGGTGAACCGAGGTCCAAAACCTAGTCCGAGGCTCAATCCGTTCCAGTAAGCCACTCGACTCCCGATTACAAGGGTGACCACACTGGCGGGACTCTGCGATTCATAAGCAAGATGTGGATTACCCTTCACTTGGTGCGGTTTTTCGTAGCCGTTCGTTTGGCTCCAGGTTGCCCAGGACACCCATTCATCGCGGATACGATCAATGCGTGGCGTCACACTTGCGCTTGGAATCGCTGGACTCGGCGCGGTAGGAGGCGGTTCATTCGTTTCCGTTAACACATCCCGGCCTTTGGGTGCTGGTTCTGTGGAGAACGTTTGGATTTCGATGGGCGTGATCTTGGGCTTCGACTTGGGAGGAGTTGGGCAGCCTGTGAGCGCGAGGAGAGCGAGAAGCAAGGCAGCGGTTTTGCGGAGATTCAACACGACGACATTTTGCGTAACTCCTCGGATGACACAATGCAGAAATGGTTCAAACTGCCATTTCCTGGAGAGCGTGCAGTCCTGCGAACGATTTCCCGTGTGTGCTAGCTCAAAGGCTTGGACTCCGCCGTCAACTCCCACTAAGCTGACTTGGTTGAGAATCCTTGTCGCCATTACTGGAGCCAGCGGCGCGCTTTATGCGCAACGTTTATTCGATAATCTCGATGCGCGTGAGCACGAGGTTCATCTCGTCATGAGCAGCTACGCGCGAGTTGTCATCGAAGAGGAACTTCCCCAAGGCCTTCGGTTGCCTGAAGGAGTGGCTACCCACGGTCTAAAGAGCATGAATGTGCCGTTCGCAAGCGGATCGAACCCTTTCGACGTCATGGTCGTTATTCCATGCACGATGGGAACCTTGGGACGAATCGCGCACGGCTTGAGCGAGGATGTGTTGCTTCGTGCTGCCGATGTCATTTTGAAGGAACGTAAGAAGTTGATTTTGGTGCCTCGGGAAACGCCATTTAATCTGGTGCATCTTAAAAACATGGAACTTCTGTTGCTTGCGGGAGCGATTATCCTTCCGGCAAATCCTTGTTTCTATACTCATCCAAAGACGATTGAAGAGGTGGTGGACACCGTTGTCGCGAGAGTTCTCGACCACATGGGAGTGCCGCAGAGGCTCGTGGCGCGTTGGAGAGAGGAGAAGGGATAGGCCCGAGAAGACGGAAGATGGCGGATGGAAGATGGAACTGAAATCGAGAACCACTATGATCATCAGAAGCTTTCGCGATTTGAATGTCTATGAAATGGCCCGTGAGCATGCCCGGAAAATCTTCGAGATCAGCAAATCATTTCCCAAGGAGGAGCGGTATTCATTCACCGATCAAATCCGTCGGTCATCAAGGGCAGTGACCGCCATGCTTGCCGAAGCATGGGCTCGCCGTCGTTACCGGGGAGCATTCGTCAACAAGATTGACGAATCACTCGGTGAGGCAATGGAGACCCAAGCGTGGTTGGACCACTCCGTGGATTGCCATTACATCACATCGAGTCAGTTCCGCGAACTGGATGGTGGTTGGCAAAGCATCGGGGCCATGCTAAACCGAATGATCGAGCGCGCCGATGATTTTTGTAAGCCCCGACCCCGTTAAGCGTACCCATGCCACCACTGCCATCCTCTGACGTCCATCCTCCATCCTCGCTTTTTTCTTTAATCGGTACCTGGGCTGATTTCGTCAAGCTCTCCCATACGGTTTTTGCGCTTCCATTCGCACTTGCCTCGATGGCCGTGGCCGCGCGCGAGAACCGTGGCTGGCCCGGTTGGCGGATATTCCTCCTAATTCTGGCCGCCACAGTGTGCGCGAGGACAAGTGGCATGGCTTTCAACCGGATAGTTGATCGCAAGTTCGACGCCGCCAATCCTCGGACAGCGGCGCGCCATTTGCCGGCTGGGACCATTTCATTGAGCAGCGCCTTGGTGCTCTGTGTGCTGAGCGGTTTCGGGTTGCTCACGGCGAGTTATTTTATTAATCCCGTTTGCTTTTATCTTTCGCCGATAGCGTTGTTCATAGTCTTCTTTTACTCGCTGACCAAGCGCTTTACGGACTTCACTCACATCTATCTCGGAGTTGCATTGGCCTTGGCTCCTTTGGGAGCGTGGCTCGCGGTGAATGGATCCTTGGCTTTTTCGCCATTTCTTTTGGCCCTAGCCGTGGTGTCTTGGCTGGTGGGGTTCGATATCATCTATGCAATTCAAGACTACGAATTCGATCGCCGACATGGCCTGCACTCATTGGTGGTTCGGTGGGGAGTGAAGAACGCTTTGAAATTTGCTTTTCTTTGCCACATCGCGATGTGGACACTCTTAGCCTTGTTCGGGTTGATTTCAAGATTTCGAGTGGCATACTCCGTCGGCTTGTTTATCATCCTAGGCAGTTTAATATTGGAGCATTGGCTGGCGCACAAACGAAATTTGAAGTGGATCAACACCGCTTTTTTTCGATTGAATGCGTTGATCAGCCTGATTTTCTTTATTGTCACGGTAACTGAGGTGGCATTCCCAGCGTTTAAACTAATTCGATGAACTTTTTGCTCGAACGGAGTGAGTTGCGGGACCTTTATGTCAAGGTGGCCGCGAACGAGCGTATTTCGGAGGCGGACGCCCTTCGCCTTTTTCAAAGCAAGGACCTAAATGCCTTAGGGGCTATTGCCGACTTCGTCTGCGAGCGAAAAAACGGGAATCGCGCGAGCTACATCCTCAACCGCTACATCAACTACTCCAATTACTGCATCCTGAGCTGCCAGTTTTGTGCGTTCGCTCGCAAGAAGCGGGATGCCGATGGCTTCCAATTCACGATCGAAGAAATTGTGCAAAAGGCTCGCGAAGCTTTGTCGGTTCGCATTACCGAATTGCACATTGTGGGAGGATTACACCCCAACCTTCCGTTCGCCTATTACACCGAAATGTTGCGGGCGTTGAAGGCGCTTGATTCACGGCTCCAACTGAAGTGCTTTACCGCTATCGAGATCTTGCACTTGGCTTGGTTGGCTAAGAAATCGGTGAAGGATGCGCTTGTTGAACTCCGCGATGCAGGTCTCGATTCCTTGACCGGTGGTGGTGCTGAAATCTTTCGCAAGGAAGTCCGCTCCGCCATCGCGAAAGGGAAGGAGTCGGCTCAGGAATACCTCGATGTACACGGGACTTGGCATCGCTTGGGCGAGCGTAGCACCTGCACGATGCTTTACGGTCACATCGAATCTCTGGAAGATCGAGTCGATCACCTTCGGTATCTGCGCCAGCTCCAGGATGAAACCCACGGGTTCACAGGCTTCGTTCCTTTGCCCTACCAACCGGAAAACAATCGTATTCCGGTCAAAACTCCACCCACCGGATTTGATACGCTCCGCACTCTCGCTGTCAGCCGAATTTATTTGGATAACTTCGATCACATAACGGCGTACTGGGTTGGCATGGGATTGAAGCTAGCTCAAGTGGCTCTCAGTTATGGGGCCGATGATCTGCACGGGACGATTCTCGAGGAGAATATTTTCCACATGGCTGGGGCCAAGTCGCCGCAGTTGCAAACCGAAGCTGAGATGATTAAAGCCATCCGCGAAGCTGGACGTGTCCCCGTCCAGCGCAATACTTTCTATGAGCCAATCAAGGAGTGGGACACGATCGGAGCATTCGCGCCCGAAACGCCGATTGAAAAAGCCAAAGCATCAGAACAGAGTTTGGCCAGCGCCTAATCCCGATGAGCTTTGAAGATGAGATCAGGACGGGACGAGTTTTCGTCCTTTGGCGAGGTGCCTATCCGGAGTGATCTGTAACGAAGGATTAACGAAGCCAGAGGGTCAAGGGACAATTGAATTCGTCTCATCATGAAAGCGATTTGGAACATGCTGGACCGGCCTCTCACCGCCGCACTCTGCGAGGTAGATAGCGAACGAAGGGAATGATGAGCGACGAAATCCCGAAGCTGCGCATGGCCGCTCGCGAAACGGCGGAGGAATTGGCGCACCGCCACCAGCGGGAGCAACGAGCCGCGTCGCTTCAACGGGAGAGCGAACTAGGTGTTTCGCTGGCTCCGTTCCGTGTCGGATCTGTTCCGTATTTAAATGCCGTTCCCCTCACGCGCGGCCTCGAAGACCAGGTCATCTTCCTCCCGCCTTCCCAATTGGCTGCGAAATTGAGGGCTGGCGAGTTGGACGCGGCGTTGGTGAGCGTGACTGAGGTGCTCATGAACGACGGATACGATGTCTTGGACGGTGTTGCGGTGGCTTCTCTTGGTGAAGTCAAGAGCGTGTTCCTGGCCCATCGCATTCCTTTTTCTGAAATGAGAGAAGTTTTCTGCGACACGGCGTCGTTGACCAGTGTGACCTTGCTGCGTCTATTGCTGATGGAGCGGGGGTTGCAGCCCGAGTTCAAGCCGTTGCCGAGTTACGCCCTCGATACAATGCCAGATTGCGTGTTGTTGATAGGCGATCCCGCCCTTGATTTTCTGCGAGGCTCTCATACTCACGAGATTTGGGATCTTGGGGCTGCCTGGTTTGAGCTGACGCACTTGCCCTTCGTTTATGCAGTCTGGGCCTTGCGGAGAGGGGTGGAAAATGAGCGTTTGCGTCGCCAGCTCCGCGAAGCCAAAGAATTCGGGTTGGACACCCTCGACTATATCATCGGGAGCCGAACCGACTATGACCACGCCTTCCGCAAAGATTATTTAGGCTGGCATATCCATTACCATCTCGGCGCGGATGAGAAATCCGGATTGGCCAAGTTCATGGAATTGTTGCGTCGGCATCGTTTGGGACCTGTGTACGAACCGAGGTTCGTCGCTTGATGGTTGTTCCGGCTAATCGGCAGCTCGGCTCCTTGGAGCCTTGCCGATTCAGGACAATCAATGATTCCAAGAGATAGGTTTCGAGCGGTGGATTTTCAACACGAGCGACAGAAATGAGCGAAAGAAATCTTGATTCTGTTGAAATTCAGTTTAAATGAATGTTATCCCGTTTAGGATCGTCCCTGGATTCTGACTAACTATTATATTATGAAAAACCAAATTGCTCGATTCTTATGCCAACTCGGTTTAGCTATCTTAATTCTCCTGCCCGCTGGATCTGCGTTGGCTGAGCCGAAGCGTCTGCTCGTTGTGACGACGACCGCTGGGTTCCCGCACAGTTCGATTCCTACGGCTGAAAAAATTCTGGCGAAAGTTGGAGAAAAAAACGGCCTTTTCACGGTCGATTATGTGCGCAGTGGCCCCCGTCCGAAAGATCAAGCTGAGGCAACTGCATGGATGGCGAAGATGACGAAGGACCTGGCTGAGAAGATGAACCTCGAGGCCCTCAAGCAATACGATGGAGTTATCTTCGCCAACACCACCGGCATCCTGCCCTTACCCGACAAGCAAGGGTTTCTAAATTGGGTCAAGTCCGGCAAGGCCTTCGTTGGCATGCATTCGGCAAGCGATACATTTCACGCGCAAGAGGGAGTGGACCCGTACATCGAGATGCTTGGCGGCGAGTTCCGGACCCACCATGCGCAGGCCGGAGTTGAATGTCTGGTGCAGGATCCGAAACACCCCGCGACACGGCAGCTTGGCGAATCCTACTGCATCGCCAAGGAAGAGATATATCTGATGAAGAATTACGATTCCAGCAAAGTGCATGAGCTGCTGGTGCTGGATAAACACCCGAATCAAAAAAGCCTTTTCGGGCGATTCCCGATCGCTTGGTGCAAGAAATATGGTCAAGGGAATGTGTTTTACACTTCGCTAGGCCATAACGAAAGCGTCTGGGAAGACAGCACCTATCAGAAACATATCGAAGGCGGTATTAAGTGGGCGCTCGGCTTGGAGTCAGGCGACATCGCTCCTCAAGTCAAATGATTCAACCAGACCAACTCCTCAATCGAATGAAAAAATCACTCTCACTCCTGGCGCTTCTCACAGTCATCAGTGTCGGCCCATCGGCATTCGCCGCCGAGACAAGCGCCGACGGTTTCCGTCCGCTGTTCAACGGCAAGGATCTCGCGGGCTGGAAACTCCGGCGTCCCGACGGACATCAAAGCTGGACGGTCAGGGATGGTGTGTTGATCAATACTGTGGACAAAGGTGAGCACGGCACAGACCTCGTGACGGACGAGAAATTCTGGAACTTCACTGCCCGCTTTGAATACAAGATACCAGCTGGTGCTAACAGCGGCTTTTATCTCCGAGGCCGCCACGAAATCCAAATCCTCGATGATTACAAGACCGGGAAACCAAGCATGGGCGGCAACGGCGCGATCTATCAACATACGCCAGTATCGAAGTTCGTCTCGAAGCCCGCTGGTGAGTGGAATACCGCTGAAGCCACGATCGTCGGAAACAAGATTACTCTGATTCTCAACGGCGAAAAAGTGCATGATAACGTGGAATGTCTGAAGGCGACCGGGAGCGAGATCGACAACAAAGTGAATGAACCCGGTCCGATCTTTCTGCAAGGTGACCATGGCTCCGTCAGCTTTCGTAATATGCGGATCAAGGTTTTGAAATGAACAAGAACACTAATCAAGCTGATCTGAATCGCCGTGAGTTTCTCAAGGGCAGTTCATTTAGCTCTCTCATGGCGCTGATGGGTGGCATCGCGATCCAAGCGGACGATAAACCCAAGGCCGGGGATGCCCCCACGAACTACAAGACCACCGGCGCACCAGTTAAATGCGCGCTGATCGGTTGCGGAGCTTGGGGGCGCGAGATTCTCAAGACCCTGGCTATCTTGCCCAACGCTCCGATGGTGGCAGTGTGTGATACCTACGGAGTTAGCTTGCGTCGCGCCAAGGGATCGGCCCCGCAAGCGGAATCGCACGAGGACTACCGAAAGGTGCTGGAAAAAAAAGATGTCCAAGCCGTTATCGTCGCCACACCGACTCATCTTCACCGGGAGATTGTTTTAGCCGCTCTTCAAGCAGGCAAACATGTGTACTGCGAAGCTCCCCTGGCGGCAAGTGTCGAGGACGCGCGGGCCATTGCCACTGCTGCGCGAGCTTCCCTCAAGGTACACTTCCAGTCGGGCTTGCAGATGCGATCAGATCCGCAGAGGCAGTTCCTCCTCCAATTTATCCGGTCGGGAGCGATGGGGAAAACGATCAAAGCTCGCGCCCAATGGCACAGAAAGCAAAGCTGGCGCTATACTTCAGCTAGTGCGGAGCGCGAGAAAGATTTGAATTGGCGGCTGCAGAAATCCACCTCGCCTGGGTTGATCGGTGAAGTCGGCGTTCATCACTTGGATACTGCCTGCTCGTTTATCAATACACTTCCGATTTCCGTGACAGGCTTCGGCGGAATTATGCGCTGGAACGATGGAAGAGAAGTGCCGGACACGATTCAGGCTGTCTTTGAATTTCCCGAAGGCATCCGCTTATCCTACGAAGCGACCTTGGCAAACTCCTTCGATGCCGATTACGAAGTGTACTACGGAACTGACAGTGCCATCATGGTGCGCGACAACAAGGCTTGGATGTTCAAGGAAGTTGATGCACCGCTCCTTGGTTGGGAAGTTTACGCGCAGAAGGACGCCTTTTACAAAGAAACGGGCATTGCATTGATTGCCGACGCCACCAAATCAGTCAAGGCCGCGAGTTCGGGCGGCGAGGAGGCTGCCTACGCCGAGGCTCCGCTGCGTCACGCCTTGCAATCATTCATTGTCAACTCGAACGCCCACAGTTCCGGTGTGGAAGATTTTAGCGCCAACTTCGACGTGAACGACGCCGCTGCTCTCAAGGAATATCTGGAGAGCATCAACAAGGTCAAACAGCCGCATGCTGGCTATAAAGAAGGATACGAGACTACGGTGGCTGTCCTTAAGGCGAACGAAGCTATTCTCAAGGGACAGAA
Organism: Pedosphaera sp.; assembly: GCA_009695265.1. Lineage (GTDB taxonomy): Bacteria > Verrucomicrobiota > Verrucomicrobiia > Limisphaerales > SIBE01 > SIBE01. The sequence goes on from SIBE01000003.1 coordinate 44,702, forward strand.
GATAGAGTTTCGGAAGGAATGGTTTTCTTTGAAGTGATGATCGCTCGGAAATTGCCAGGTTAGAACGCTCAATTTTTGAAACAGAATAATGCTAAAGCAATGAAATCATACCGATCACATATCATCGGAAATATTTTTGTTACGCTGTTGCTCTCCGTCTTTGTCCGAGTGAACACTGCGGAAACTTGGGTGACTTATTTTGCCGCGCCCAACGGAAGCAAAGTGAAAGTCGAAGGCACATCAACGCTCCACGATTGGATCATGGAAAGCCAGATTATCGGAGGCAAACTGGAATTTGAATCCGGTTTCCAACTCGACCCGTCCCTCAAACCTGGAAAAATTATCGCTCGAGTCCAGGTTAACACGCCAGTCCGATCGCTCAAAAGCAGCAAGGACTCGATGGATCAAGTCATGCAGCAGGCCATGAAGCAGGATAAGTTTCCGAAGATCGAGTACCGCTTAACGGAATTGGTGCTGAAAGAGGCTCCGAAAGCGCCAGAGGGTCCCTACCTATTCGATTCCAAAGGCGAGTTAACGATCGCCGGAACAACCAATAAGATCGCTATGCCGGTGACGATCCTGCGAGTTTCGCCCACTCGATTAAAAGTCTCTGGAGCGACCAATGTTAAGATGACCGAGTATGGCGTGACACCGCCTGCACCGAAGATTGCTCTCGGAGCGATTAAAACTGGCGACGACATTAAAATTCTCTTTGATTGGGTAGCGGTGCAACGCTCAGAAACCGCGAAAGCGCCAGAGAAAACCCAGTAGCTCCTCTCGTTTGCCGAGGCCGCCTCTAAATACTTAGCGGGCTTTGGCACACACGGAATTTCAGCCAAAGCCCGCTCACTGATAAGAGACAGGAAAAACTCCGGCCCCCTAAATTCGATTTACCTCCTGATACTCAGACGCCTTGCTGCGCAGAGTTCGCTAGTGAACGCTCGTCGCAAGAACTGTCAGCTAACCGGCGAACTTGAGTGATACCGAGATGACCACTTTTCAGATCGCTTGGCAATCGAAAAATGGAGAATTGCCGCAAAATTTTGGCAACGTATCGATGGTGTTACTGAGCACAAACTGAACTTCGATCGAGCGCCAATTCAAGACGCGTGACTTCTCGACCGGCGTGGTTATCATTCGATCCGTGATACCCAGATCTCTTCAAGGCTTTTTCTGCGGATTACAACTGCTCGCAGCCATGCCGCTGCAAGCCCAAGAATCCCCAGCCCAGCGCCATCAAATGGTTCAGAAATCTTTGAAGGAAACGGCTGCAAAAATCTCCGCGCAATCGTTGGCTTCGATCCAGACTCTGGCTGGTTGGCAACAGCAGCGACCTGTCGCGCGACGCGAGGTTCTCTACATGCTCGGCCTCGATCCGATGCCGAAGCGCACCCCGCTCAAGGCGAACGTCACGGGCATTTTGGATCGCCCAGGTTACCACATTGAAAAGATTGCCTTCCAAAGTCTGCCTGGACTCTACGTGACCGGTAATTTGTACCTGCCGCATCACCCGATCGGTCCGCTTCCGACGATCCTCTACGTTTGCGGTCACTCACCACATCCGATGGGCGCGAAGTGGGATTATCAGGACCGCGTCCAGTGGTTCGCCGAGCACGGTTACGCCTGCCTGATTCTCGACACACTCGAATTTGGGGAAGTAGCCGGCATCCATCACGGCATTCATGACCTGAATATGTGGAGCTGGCTCTCGCTTGGATACACACCCGCGGGGGTTGAAGTATGGAATGCGATGCGGGCTGTGGATTACCTAGAGACGCGCCCGGAGATTGATAAGCACCGCATCGGCATTACTGGCATTTCCGGAGGCGGAGCGGTGACGTGGTTTACCGCTGCCGTCGATGAACGGATCGCCGCGGCAGTTCCAGTGTGCAGCACTTACACCGTGGGTTCGCAAGCAGCTCATTGGGTTGCCGCTGGCCAATGCGATTGCATTTATTTCCACAATACTTTCCTCAGAGATTTGCCCCTGGTCGGTGCCTTGATTGCTCCGCGTCCGTTGCTGATTTGTAGCGGACAGAAAGATGGCGACTTTCCGCCTGATGGCTACCACGAGGTGTTTCGTCGAGCGAAACAGGTCTATGATCTCTATGCCGGAGCCGATGGCAGCGCAGGTCGGATCATGGAAGTGGACGATGATGTCGGGCACACGGATGCTCCACTCTTCCGCAAAGAGGCTCGGCAATGGATGAATCGGTGGTTGAAGAATGATTCGAGCCCATTGGCCATCGAGGCGATTGCGGCGACGAGAACGGAAACGGCTGAGGCTCTGGCTTGCCTTGGTAAACTTCCACGGGATGCCGTGAATTACCAAATTCATAATCGCTTCAACGCAACTGCCACGATGAAGAATTGGCGTTCGTTACCGCAATGGCAGAAGCATCGGGAGGCGTTGATTCCGGAGCTCAAAGAAAAAGTCTTTAACGGGTTTCCACGAGAAACAATTCCATTCGATACAAAGGTCAATCGCAACACCGGCGGGTGGGCGGCTCGTTACGCCGAATACAAAGACGTCACCTTCAACAGCGAATCGGGCGTTCGCATTCGCGCTCAACTCCTGACGGCAAAGGATCATTCCAAAGATGCACCTCTCCTGATCTACGCCAAGCGAGCTGGAGACTCGATCTACTTTCTTGATTTCGATGAGCTGTTGCCGCTGCTGGGGCGCTACAATGTGCTGGTCGTTAATCCGCGCCTGACTGAGCATCCCGTGACACCTTTTGAGTACGCCGAGATTGAACGCAGCGCCTCGTGGGTCGGTCGCACCGTCGCTTCAATGCAGGTGTGGGATATTCTACGCGCGGTTAAATGGGCGGTCGAAGAAGAGAAGATTTCCCCTCGCTTCGTAGCTCTTCATGGGAAAGGAGAGATGGGAATCCTCGCTCTTTACGCAGGATTGTTCGATGAGCGCATTCACCAGATCATTCTCCAGGATCCCCCTGCCTCCCACTGGCGCGGTCCGGCGCTGCTCAATGTGCTTCGCATCACCGACATCCCAGAGGTGGCAGGTGCCTTTGCTCCTCGCAGACTCGTTTTCTTGAACGAGATCCCCGACGCTTTCATTTCTACCCGGCAGATCTACAAACTTCATAAGTCACACGGACAGTTAGCCAAGGCAGGAAGTTTGGCGGAAGCATTGGAAATTTGGAAATATTAGTCTCAAGGCGATTTAAGGATTCACGATGAATTGGAAACTCTTTATTGCACTCGGTCTGGTTGTCGCTTCAACGTCGGCTCCGATGCAGCTTGCCGAGCCGCGGTTCTGCCTCCAGGCGACTCAGTGAACCTCCGCGCTTTCGGTGGAATCCAGCCGCGCATCTCTCCGGACGGGTAATGGATTGCTCTTTGTTGCCAAGGGGCCTTCTGTCGCATTCCTGCCATCGGTGGAACACTCACGCGGCTTACGGTCGGCGAGGGCTTCGATGTGGAACCTGCATGGTCGCCCGACGGCAAAACAATCGCGTACGTTAGCACGGCCAGCTTTTGGGCGGGACAATTGCAATTGATCAATGCCGACGATGGCGCGCCTATCAAGCTGCCCGCGGCGATGCGTGCAGACTGTCGGATGTTTTTTCATCCCGATGGCCGTCGATTGCTCGGGCGTTTTGGCTTAGCGAGTCCGCCGGATCGCGTTGCGTGGTTTGATTTGAAGACCGGGGTTGTCAAACCGGTCGAGAAGCGTCCGGGCGATCCGGTGGTTGTTCGCGCGCCGTTCTGCTTCTCACCGGATGGTTGTAGAACGACAATTAAGATTTTCCACGCCTTGACTCACGGTTTTTGTTACCGAGTTCAGGCCGTTGCCTCAGTAGAATGTTACCAGAATTCAAAGGCAATAAATGGAAACTATCAGCAAACCGGCACGGAAGGAAATTGTGGAAGCAGTCAGGATCCGATATGGGAAATCATC
>SIBE01000148.1 GCA_009695265.1 Pedosphaera sp.
GCTGTCGGCAGATGACCTTCGCGGAGGCACTGGCCTTGCTGAGGCGATGAAGACCACGCGACCTAAGAGGGCATGGAGGCGCGGCGCGCGCCCTGGGCAGTGGCCTTACTCCACGAGACCGCCGTACTGGCTTGAATCCTGTCTGGCCTGGCCGGCAGGAGCCTGCGGCGCCGGTTTCCGGCACGCCGCGCCTCCCGCCACGCTCGCGCCGCCGTCACCCACGGCTTCCCTCCCCTCCGGCTTCCGCAGATGAATGAACCCTGCTTCAAGCGCTCCTGCGACGGACAGTCAAAGAACCCCTCCCAGTCATTTTCGAAAACGTCGCCCACCATCTGGAGCTGGGGCTTACTTGGCTCAAACAACGCAACTTCCGGTTGTGAAACAAAAAGCCGTGGCCACTACCAACAGTCTCCCTCAACAGCATGGCTTGAAAATGGACGACAGACCAGCGAAGTAATATGGCTTTTGGCTGTTCCCAAAAGCATGCAGCCGACCCTCAGCAAACCGAAGCCAGCAATTTTGCCTCTAAAAAATATGTCGTCCCGGCTTCGGACGGTTCCGGCCTGAAAACTGACTCACGGCGAAGCTTCGGGCAAGTCACAAACCGCGCGCACTCAAAAACAAGAGTCGCCTAATCGAAGTTCAATCCTTGGCCGGACCCGTTAGATTGTCGCCAACTTTTGGATCGACGTTCTTTTTCCCATTGGCCGAAGCCACCGAAGTTCCATTACCCGACAGAGCAATAAGGTCGGTCAAGATACGTTTCGCTTCTTTCAACGCGATGTCCACCACGGGAACCTTCGGATCTATTGCCGGTTCTTCCCCATCGCCATCGTGTTCCGAGCGCGGGGTTCCGCCTTCCACCTTGGCCACGGTGTTCGTCTTCGCAACCGGCGGCGGCAGGCCAGGCAAATCCGCCAGCTTGAGGGTCAGTTCGTAAACTTTCTCATCGGCGGCTGGGCGAGCCTTCAGTTCCTCTCGGCGCACTTTGAAACGCGCTTCCGCCTCCTCTTTTTCCTTAACCCGCTGCTCCTCGTTTAGAGAAACCGTCTTGTCGGCCAAAGCCTTCTTGTATTGCTCGATATCCTCGCGGAGAAAAGCAAAGTCCTTGTCTTCTCCTATGCGCTTTGCCGAGCGTTTCTGCAGCTCTGCCAAATAAGGCTGAATGCGATTGACCATGTCATACTTCGCGCTCGGAATCGTATCCCAAGGCAGGGCATTCTCGAGTGAGGCCTCGCCGACCTCCGCGTAATTGTTCAAGGATGGAAAAATAATACCCGGAATCACACCCTTGAGTTGCGTCGAAGACCCGTTAACACGATAGAACTTTCGGATCGTGATTTTCAAAGCTCCGGGGTTGCTCGCTGGTGGATCGGACTGGCGGATCGGAACATGGCGATCCAGATAAATGAGGGATTGCACAGTCCCTTTGCCGTGTGTGGAGTTATCACCAACCACGAGAGCGCGGTCATAATCCTGCAATGCGCCAGCCAAAATCTCAGAGGCCGAGGCACTAAAACGACTCGTGAGAACAATCAACGGCCCATCATACAGCACCGTCGGATCGGCATCCCTATCGACTTCCTTTTTCCCTTTGTAATCCACCACCTGCACCACAGGGCCTTCCTTGATGAACAGCCCCGTGGTATTGATCGCCTCTTCCAAAGATCCTCCTCCGTTCAGGCGCAGATCCAGAATGATGCCATCGACCTTTTCGCGCTTGAGCTTTCTGACAAGCTTCGCAACGTCCACAGTCGTGCTCTTAGGCTGAGAATCCTTTTTCTTGCCCGACATTTCAAAATCGGCATAGAAGGACGGCAAGTCGATGATCCCCAACTTCAACTTCTTTTCTCCGGACAACTCAATGATCTTGGCCTTGGCCTCCTGATCCTCCAGCTTAATCTCGTCGCGCACCAGGGTGACAACCTTGCGAACCGACGGATCGGGAGCATCCGCTGGAATTATGGTCAGCCGCACTTCGCTGTCTTTAGGGCCACGGATCATCTCAACGACCTTGTTCAATTTCATCTCCACCACATCAACCGGCTCGTGAGCGCCTTGCGCCACCGCGATGATGCGATCGTTCTCCTTGATCTGTTTGCTCTTGGCTGCCGGCCCTGGCATGAGTGATTTAATCTTGCAATACCCGTCCTCCGATTGAAGCAAGGCCCCAATGCCAAAGAGCGCCAGCTTCATGCTGACATTGAAATTGTCCAACTGCGACTTCCCCATGTAATCCGAATGCGGATCATAGACGTGAGTCAAAGCCGATAGATACAGCTCAAACACGTCGTCGTTGTCGTAGTCTTGGAGGGTGCGAAGGAGACGCGCATAACGCCGGCTGATCTTCGATCCAATTTGCTCAGGCTTCTCCTTGTTGAGCTTTTCCTGAAGGATTTCATACCTCAGATGTTGGCGCCAAATCTCTTTTGCTTCAGTGATATTTTTCGGCGGGGACGATTTCCGCCGGTCAAGATTAAACCGGTCATCCCCTTTGAATTCGAACTGCTCAGTTGTGAGAAGTTCGCCGACGTAGCCAACTCGCTGCTCGATCCTTTTTAGAAAGCGGGAAAAAATGTGATGGGCAGGGGTGATGTCGAACTGCTTCTCGGTCAGATCATCGAGGACGTCGCGATAGGCTTCAAACTCCTTAAGGTCCGACGCTAAAAAATGCATGTGAAGGCTATCGAGCACTTCGAGGTAACGATCCAGGAATTTACTCGATACACTGTCGTCGAAGGGGCGTTGCGAGAAATGCTGCGTCTCGAGAACCAGCGATGTAAACTTGGCAATAGCACCATCATTCGGCCCTACCCTGAGCGTCGCCGATTTCCTGGCTCTGACATCAAGAATCACCTGGGCATTGGTAGGAGAAAAAGTCAGGGGCCCGCCTGGGGTTATCTGCTTCTCGGCCTTTGCCGCCGGTTTATCGGTGGTGGAAACAGGAACATCGTCCGCTCGCAAACAGAGCTCCGCACCTAGTTTGAGACAAATTAAGAAGAGTAATATTCTCACGTTTTTTGGCTTAGATGAGTTTTTTTTCGTGGCTCACCATACCATACATCAAATAAATTACAGCCTGAATTTTCAAGGCAGACTGAGAGAGGAAACAACGACACGGTGAGAAGCGGCGAAAAAGCGCACCCCAAGCCAGGAAAGCAACCGCATGCTCCCCTGCCCCACCAGCAATAAATCGAGGCTCTTCTCGTGACCGAATCGGGCAGATTACTCTTTGACTTCGACCCTATCAGCGACGCCAAGCCTTCCTCGATCGAGCACGGGTTCGGCCTCCACTTTATTTACGCCATTCATCTTCAGAATTCCAATGGAACTGAGCACATGCCCGGGCTGACGGCTGTAAATTAGCTGGCGTCCAAAGGTTCCCGCCCCTCACCATCAACTCTTCAAAACAATAGCGAGCCAATGAAAACAATGAACCAGTTGACCAACTCTCCAATCAGCGAAGACCGCCAATCTAGAATCACAAGGCTGGCCACGGCCGCAAGCGCATGGCGTGTGTTACCGTGCATCCTTTACTTGCTGGCGGCCGCCACCCGGACCGGGAGTGGCGCGACCGCACAGATCCCAGATCTCGCAGAACTCGTCGGATATTCCAGTTCGAATCGCGTGGTCCTTCCCGTCAGCCAAATCCTCACACCTGCCGGCAAACAGGTCGAACTCCCCGGCCTGCGTCCCCAAGTCCTGGTTCTCAGTCCGGATGGCCACATCCTCGTGACCGCCGGCAAGACACATGAACTCGTCGTGATCGAGCCCTCCACTGGCGCTATCCTCCAGCGCGTCCTGCTGCCATCGGACCAAGCGAGCACACCAGCGCCAGGCGCAGTGTCCACGCACATTCTCCAGCCCGACAAGGAAGGCCAAGTGAGTTTTACAGGATTGATCTTTTCCCCGGATGGCTCCCGAATTTATCTCTCCAACGTTAATGGTAATATCAAAGTGTTTAGCGTCGGTAAGGACCACGAAGTCACCGGACTTTTTTCGATTCCTCTGCCGCCAACCAATCTACCGCGCCGCGAAAAAGAAATTCCGGCCGGCCTCAGGTTATCGGCGGACGGCAAACGACTTTTCGTCGCGATGAATCTCTCGAACCGACTCCTCGAATTAGACGCGGCCACCGGAAAGGTGATCCGGTTCTTCGACGTGGGCGTGGCACCTTACGATGTTGTGCTGGCAGGTCGCAAGGGCTACGTCAGCAATTGGGGTGGACGCAGACCAGACACGAATAGCCTCACTGGCCCCGCCGGCCGTGGGACATTGGTTCGCGTGGATGCCGTGAGGCACATCGCCAACGAAGGCTCGGTCTCCGTGATCGACCTGGAGGCAGGACGAGTGACCAAAGAAATTCCGGCCGGCTTGCATTCCTCTGCCATGGCCCTCACGCCCAATGGCCGCCACCTTCTTGTGGCCAATGCGGCGAGCGACACCATCAGCGTCATCGATACACGGACGGATGCCGTGGTTGAGACAATTTCATTGCGCTGGCAGCCGACAGATTATTTTGGGGCCAGTCCGAATGCTCTGGCATTTGATCGGTCCGGGAAGACGCTTTACGTTTGCAATGGCACTCACAACGCCGTGGCCGTTGTCTCTTTTCGCGCGGGCAAATCGAAGCTTCTCGGGCTCATTCCGGTGGGCTGGTTCCCAGGCGCTATCGTGCATGATGGGCGTCGCCAAATGCTGCACGTCGCCAATATCAAAGGGATCGGTTCCGGGCGGCGAACCCTTCCCAGCGAACCGAAAAAATTCAATTCGCACCAGTACTTCGGAACGCTCTCCCTCGTCCCTGTGCCGACCAAATATCAGCTCGCGCAACACACCCGCGCCGTATTGGCTAACTGCCGTCGAGAAATGATCGAAGCCGCTCAGTTGCCGCCGCGCCCGAACCAGCCGCCGCGGCCGGTGCCGGAGCGCGCGGGCGAACCGTCGATATTCAAGCACGTCGTCTATATCATCAAAGAGAACCGCACTTACGACCAGGTGCTCGGCGATATCAAAAAGGGCAACGGCGATCCGAAACTGTGCGTCTTTGGCGAGCAGATCACACCTAATCAGCACAAGATGGCGAGCGACTTCGTGCTGCTGGATAACACCTATTGCTCAGGCATCCTGAGCGCCGATGGTCATCAGTGGTCCACCACCGCTTTCGCAACCGATTACATGGAGAAATCGTTCGCCAGTTTTCCGCGCAGTTATCCGGATGGAATGGAAGATGACGATGTCGATGCGCTCGCGTATGCGCCGAGCGGTTTTATTTGGGACAACGCGATCGAGCACGGCAAATCCGTTCGAGATTACGGCGAGTTCGCGATCGGCGTCACTCGCTGGAAGGATGGCCAACGCAAACCGGCACCCACGTTCATGGACTTTTACCGAGACTTCATGAACCAAACCGGCCTGACAGTTGTGGGCAGTCGCCCCGCGATTGAATCGCTTCGTCCCCATATGATGACCGACACGATCGGGTGGGACATGGATGTCCCCGATGTCTTTCGCGCCGCGCAATTCATCAAAGAGCTGAAGGAGTATGAGCGGTCTGGAGAGTTCCCGAACCTCGTCATCATTTGCTTGCCGAACGATCACACCTCCGGCACCAAACCCGGCCATCCCACTCCGGCGGCGCATGTTGCGGACAACGATCTTGCTTTTGGCCAAATCGTCGAAGCGATCAGCCACAGCCGATTTTGGAATGAGACCTGTGTTTTCGCAATCGAGGATGATCCTCAAGATGGCTGGGATCATGTGAGCGGCTACCGAACCACGGCCTACTGCATCAGTCCTTACACCAAACGCGGAGCCGTCGTCAGCACTCAGTACAACCAACCCGCGATGCTGCGGACTATCGAGCTGATGCTTGGCTTGCCGCCGATGAACCAGATGGACGCCGCAGCCACGCCGATGACTGATTGTTTTACCGCCCAACCCAATTTCACGCCCTTCACGGCATTGCGAAACAATATTCCACTCGATCAACTGAATCCCGATCCTCGCGCCATCCACGATCCAGCGCAGAAACATTACGCTCTCCTTTCAGCTCGCCTCCCTCTCGATCGAGCGGATAAGTGCCCTGAGGATTTGCTCAACCGTATCATCTGGAACGCTCAGAAAGGAAGCTCAACCCCGTACCCAACCTGGGCTGTCCTTCCGAAGCGCAAGCGCCTGGAACGAGACTGAGCCAGTCCGACCAGCAAGGATTGCATAGGACTAGTCTAGGCTACTGATGCCCGTGCGGACCGCAAACTTCGTTAATCCCGCAACGCTCTTGATTTGAAGCTTCGCCATCAGCGACTCTCGATATTTTTCGATCGTTCGAACGCTCATTACCAACGCGTCGGCGATTTCTTTATTGCTGAGTCCGTCAGCGATCCTTGTAAGAACCTTCCGCTCACAATCCTTTAGCTCCAACGTCTTCGCATTGTTCGGCGCGGCGTGGCTTCGAATGTAATCGTCTTGTATGATCTTAGAGACCGCCGCGCTAAAAAAGGGCGCCCCAGTACTGACGGTTTCGACAGCCTGGAACAGCTCGATGGGAGAGCATCCTTTCAACAGATAACCTCGAGCCCCAGCTTGAATCATTGACAAAATGGCCCTTCGATCTTCCAGTCCGCTAAATCCAATGACCTTGGCTTCGGGAAGAGTTTCGAGAAGCAGCTTCGTGGCTATTGCAGGATCGACCAGAAGCATTCGCATGTTCATGATCACGACATCGGCCAAGGTTCTCTTGGCCTTGGAAACCGCGCTTAGACTTTCGAAGATCATTGCGATCACCTCGAAATTGCTCCGCGTCGAGAAGTAAAGCTTGAGCGATTCCAAAGTGATCTCGTGGTCGTCAACCAAGAGTAGCTTGAGTCTCTTCTTGCCTCCATGACATCGAATTTCTTTGAGAGTTTTCATTTCATCAACCTTGCTGCCGAGCTTCAAAAGATAAACGATCGCCTCCGCTGAACGGCGTCCTAGAACCGAGCAACCCGAGGGGAAGAAAATCGCGTGTGCCGTACAGTGAAGCACTCAGCAACACAGATCAAACCTTCCTCCTTGTCCTTCTATGAGGTACCGCTGATTGCCCCCGGCCGAAACATCCTATCGATGGCCCAGAAGCAATGAACACAAATTGGAAAACAGGCTGAGGAATGCAAGAACAATTTTTGATGCGGAAGAGATATTATCATTGTGGCGGAGCGAAACCATGCCTCAATAGAGGCTCAACACTGAGCTTGGTCTCGGTCGATTGAAAATATTATCGGAAAGAATGGTTATGAGCACGACGGAAAAACATCATTTTCAGGCGGAAATTCAGCAATTACTGAACATCGTCATTCATTCTCTTTACACGGATAAAGAGATTTTCATTCGCGAACTTATTTCAAATGCGGCGGATGCCGTCGAAAAGCTCCGCTTTTATCAAACTTCAGGCCAGACGATTTATCAGCAAGATCAGCCTCTGACGATCTCGATCACGACGGACGACAAGGAAAACACGATCACATTTACGGACACGGGCATCGGAATGACTCATGGGGAGCTGGTAGAAAACCTTGGCACCATCGCGCACTCCGGCTCGAAGGCGTTCCTCAAGCAACTAGCTGAAGATAAAAAGCCCGACGCCAAATTGATCGGCCAATTCGGGGTCGGATTTTACTCGGCATTCATGGCCGGAAAGAAGGTCGCGGTTTATTCGCGATCCTATTTGCCCGACGAGAAGGGGTGGGTCTGGAGCTCGGAAGGGAGCGGCGGCTACGAAATCGAACCGGGCGATGATCTCAATCGAGGCAGCAAAGTGGTAGTGCACCTGAAAGATGAAAACAAAGAATTCGCCGAAGAATCAAAGGTTGAGCACATCATCAAGCGCTATTCTAATTTTGTTCCGTTCCCGATCGAGCTGAACGGAAAAAAGATCAACACCGTCCAGGCCATTTGGGCGCGGAGCAAGAACGAGATCAAGGACGAGGAGTATAATGAGTTTTACCAGTATATTGGCCACGATCAACAACAGCCCCTTTACCGCCTCCATTTTACAGCCGATGCGCCGCTGGCGATCCAGGCGTTGCTCTTCGTTCCGGCCAGAAATTTCGAAACTCTGGGCATGGCTCGCACCGAGTCGGAAGTGAATCTCTATTGCCGCAAGATTCTGATTCAGGCGAAAGCCAAAGGTTTGTTCCCCGAGTGGTTGCGCTTTTTGAAAGGCGTCGTTGATAGCGAGGATTTGCCGCTGAACATTTCCCGCGAAACCATGCAGGACACTTCCCTGATGCAAAAGCTTAACAAAGTGCTGACAGGAAGGTTCATCAAGTTCCTGGACGAAAAGGCGGAAAAGGACCCGGAGGCTTACGAGAAGTTTGTGACTGAATATGGCCGCTTCTTGAAGGAAGGCGTGGTCACTGATTTCACGCATCGTGAGGCTCTCGGCAAGTTGCTGCGATACGAATCCTCGACGTTGCCAAAGGGACAAAAGACTTCGCTGACGGACTACGTAAAGAGAATGTCCTCGGAGCAAAAGGAGATTTATTTCGTGACATCTCCTCATCGCGAAGCGGCGGAGAGCAGCCCGTATTACGAAGTGTTCCAAGCCAAGAAGTACGAGGTGCTTTTTCTCTATGATCCCTGGGACGAATTCGTCATGGAGCATCTGCACGAGTTCGATAAGAAGCCGCTGCGTGCAGCCGAGAAAGCGGATGCGACATTGGACCAGATCGATGCCAAGGCGGGCGAACTGTCCCAGGATGAATCTCAAAGTTTGGTCAAGTGGCTGAAGGAAACGCTCGGTGATCGCGTGGCGGAAGTGCGTATTTCCAAACGTCTCGTCGAAAGTCCAGCCGTCATTGTCGATGCCGATCAATTTATGACCGGCAGCATGCGTCGGATCCTTAAGTCCATGGGTCAAGAGGGCGACGCAGCGTCTGCGGCGAAGCAGGATCTCGAATTCAACCCACAACACCTCATGATCGTCCGTTTGGAAAAGATGCGCCACGCCGATGCTCCTCTGGCAGCGAAAGTAGCCGAGCAAATTTTGGACAACGCCAAGGTGGCTGCCGGGCTGCTCGAAGACCCAAGGACCATGCTGAAGCGATTGAATGAACTACTCGAGCAGGTGTTGATTGCTAAGAGCTGATTAACTTCAGTTTGGGATAAGAACTCAGCGAGGCAGGGCAAGGGGAGTGAGTTCCTTGGCTGAGAGGTTGAGAGATGGTTTCTTGGGTTGGTGAGTGTAAGAGCCTGCCAGGCATCTTTTCCACTCTTGATGTTCATGGAGTGATCGAGTCCTAGCAACGCGATGAACGGAAGATGGTCGGTATCGTCATGCGCCATGCTTCCCGGCACCAGGCCCGAAATTTCGCCAGAGGTAAAGTAGGCGGCGGCTGACGTTCGGGTGCGTGGAGAGGGTGTCATCTACTTCTTCGATATCGTGAACGAGGAGGTGATCGGGATGCGACTCGATGGCGGTGATGAGCACATCGCATTCGTGAAGGGAAGGGCCGCCGGGCTTGGCTAGCAGCTCTTTGATCGACACGGGCACCTTCACGGCCTGGCGGATCCGGCGGCGTTTGGCGAGGTCTTCGCGCAGAACGTCCTCATCGACATCATTGCATTTGAAGACGTAATCGAACAGGCCTTTCACGGACAGTTGCTCGGCCTCAGCCAAGCGTTGGGTGAGATTCTTCTCCAACTGCGTGCGAGCCTCGGCGGACTCGACGCGGCCGAATGGCAACGCATTCTCGTAGTCTTGGATCAAGCCGCCGATGGGCAGGTGCTGGTGGCGCAACTTGGCCTCGATCACGCGCTCCATCAGCGCGCCACGGGCCTCGGACTCAAGCGCGAGCTTCATCTCGACGCGCATCGCCGGGAGAAGGCCTGAGGCGCGAGCGCCAAGATCATCGCAGAGAAACTCCACCAAACGAATCTGGCTGGCCCATGTGGAGAAGGCCGCCCAGCGGGCCACGCCGATGGCGAGCAATGGCGCGCCTACATACAGATCGTAATCGCGCAGCGCATGAGCGAGCACGAGGCTGAGCACGCCGGAGAGCAGCGCGGGCGCGAGCAGACAACGGCTGGCAAGCGGCGAGTACGGAAACACATGGCCCAGCTCATGCCCGATCACGCTCTCCAGTTCCTGCTCGTCGAGCAAGTGAAGGATCGAGCGGTTCAATTGTACGCTGTTGAAAAGCCTCCAGCCGGGCAGCATTTCCAGGCGCAGCGCGTAGGCGTTCACGTCTTTTTCGCCTGCGAGATACACACGCACCCTATGTCGGCCGAGGCCGAGCTTTTCCTGCACTCGCCGCGTCGCCGCGAGCAGCGAGTCGCGCGTATGCACGCCGAGCCGAGCATCGGGTCGCACGTCTTCGAGCGCTTTGCGGTTCGTCATGAACACGCCGAGCACGAAATCGAACAAGCCGAGGAATCCCCCACTGAACAGGAGCGCCGACTGCCAATCCGGAAGCCCAGGCGGCTGCGCCACCCACCACGCCAGGCCTGCGAGAATGACAAACAGCTCCAGACCGAGCCAGATCACGGATCGCTGCTCTTGGGCTTGAAACTTTTTCAGCAACATCTCGCGCGACGGAGTCTTGAGCCTGCGCGGCGAGGACAGCGGCAGCGGTGCTTCGGGTACTGCAGCATCCATTTTCAGGTGATGCTCTGGATGAGTCCTCGGATCAATCCCGCCGACGGTCGGGCCCGCGTCTGGTAGATAACCTTGCCGGGCCCCGTGAAGCGCACCACGAAACCTTCGCCGGAGAAAAACGAATCCTTCACCGAGCGGGTGAGCACTACGGACTCGAAGGCCATGCCTTGCGAGAAACTGACTATGTTCCGGTTGTCGAGCACGAAGCGCTCGCCTTCGGCCAACGTCTGCTC